>JANPIL010000373.1:0-16723 GCA_031424975.1 Sphingobacteriales bacterium | reverse complement strand
GTTTCCGAAAAGGTACCGTTGCCGTTGTTTTTGAAAAGCTTGTCGTTGCTCGGCGAGGAGCCGTCCAGCACTTTGTCTTTGGGGTAGTTCGGGTTGATTTTGGAGTGGAAATGGTTGAGCAGGTACATGTCCAAGTCACCGTCGCGGTCGTAGTCAAAAAAGGCGGCTTGGGTGGAAAAGCTTTGGTAGTCAAGCTTGTATTCCTTTGCTTTTTCGGTGAATTTTATTTTCCCGTCGGCCTGCTTGCCCGAGTTGATGAAAAGCTGGTTGGGCGACTGTTCAAGGCCGGCATGGCATACGTAGATGTCGGGCCAGCCATCCTGGTTCACATCGGCCACGCTCACGCCCGTACACCAGCCGCGCGTGGCAATGCCCGCTTGGGCGGTTTGGTCCGTGAATTTGAAATCGCCTTGGTTCAGGTACAGTTTGCCGGGTGTCTGGTTGCCTGAAAAAAACAGGTCGGTGAGGCCGTCGTTGTCGAAGTCGGCGGCTGCCACGCCACCGCCATTGTAGAAATAATCGTACTCGAATATGTTGTTGTTGAAATCGGGCTTGAGGGTGTTTTCAAAGTCCACGCCCGTTTGCGTGGCGGGCAGCAGTTCAAAAAGGGCATTTGGTTGCTGGCCTGTGCCGTTTGGGCGGCAGGAAAGGAGTACGGAAACCAGCAGTGCCAGGCATTGGCTTGTCTTGTTTGGCATGGACTTGTGGGGATTGATAGGGTTCAAAGGTATAAAAAAGGCTTTCCCATGGGGAAAGCCTTTTTCGGTTTCAACACAGTGCAACCTGTGAGGTTCATTATCCATTATTTTGGCTGGCAGGGTATTCCAATGCGGAATGGGAAATAGTATGTTTCCAAAAGCCCAAACCCGGCCTTCCAAGTCTATTAGCCGCCGGTTTGGCAGAGGTTGGGGTTCTGGTCCCTTTCCGATTGCGGAATCGGGAATTTGTTCCACTTGGAGTCGAAGTTAACGCCCTTTTCGGTCATGAAGGCCGCCGACCTGCCAGTACGCGTGTAGTGAAACCAGAGGTTGGGTTCCAAGTTCAATTCCCAGCGGCGTTCGTTCATCAGCGCAGTCATGAAAGCCTCCTTGTCGGCAGAGACCAACTTGTTGGGCAGCTTGGCGCGGTTCCTTACCGCATTCAGTTGGTCGTATGCCTCGGCGGTTTTTCCCTGCTCAAACAAAACTTCGGCATAGTTGAGCAAGAATTCCGCGTAGCGCATCACTGGTACGTTGGATCCCGAAACGTCGGGGCCTTTTCCATACCAGTACTTGACACTCCATTCCACGTTGCGTTGTGGGATGAAGGCTTGTTTTGCCAACCCCGCCGGCTTTGTGGCCGTATCGCCAATCACGATGGTGTCTGGCATGGCTTCGCCCTTGTACTTGTCGCCAAGTCCCTTGATCAACTGCCTGCGGGCATCACCAGCTTCCATTGAGGCCCGCACCGATTTATCGAGTACCAGTTCGCCCCACGCACCGAAATTCGCGTAGTCACCGCCAATGTTGCGAGGCGCGCTGAATGCGCCTATCAGGCTGCCGGTCTGTTTGTTGTTCGACCATTCAAAGTTTCCACTCCTGAATTGGACTTCAAATATTGACTCCTTACCGTTTTCCTGCGCCGTTGAAAACACCTCGCGCACGTTGCCAAGCAATTGGTATTCGTTAAGGGCAATGAGGTCTTGCGAGGCTTTGGCGGCGTTGGCCCAGTCTTTCTTGTACATGTAGGCATTGGCAAGGAAGGCCAGTGCCGAACCTTTGGTGGCCCGGCCCAGATTGGCATCACCCAAGTCGGCGCGTTTTGGCAGTTTCTCGCTGGCATCCTTCAAGTCCAAAATCACTTGATCCCACAGTTTGTCTTCGGGTGTACAACTGATTACGGATTGGGAGAGGGAATAGGTTTCCAAAAGCAGTGGTGCGCTGCCATAGGCACGGGCAATATGAAAGTAGGCAAACCCCCTCAAAAACTTTGCCTCACCTTCAATCCTTGCTTTTTGGGCGGCGGTTATCACCTCGGGCGCAACCTTGATTCTTTCCAAGACTATGTTGGCCCGGCTGTTAATCACATACATTGTCTGCCAGTAGTTTCTGAAATCACCGTTTGTGGATACCATGAACGTTGGCAATGGCTTGCGTCTTTCACCTACATCCAACCCGTCTTGCGAGATGAAACTGGTCAACATCAACCAGTCGGCAATTCCCAGCAACTCGGTGTATGCGCCAATGATGAAACCATCGAACTGCTGTACGGTTTTAAACATAACCGCGTCTGTCTGTTGGTTTGGCGGCGGAGCAATATCCAGAAACTTATCTCGGCATGACCAGCCTATGCACGAGGCCAGTATGATTGTTGAAATGACGAATGCTTTTTTCATGTTTTTAGAATTAGTTAGTTTAACAAGATACAATTGAAATAGTCAACGCTTCTTACTATGAATTGTTTTTGTGGGCGTGATGCCAGCGCACGATCAAAATTGCAGGTTGACACCTGCGGTGAACATCCGTGGCACGGGATAGCGTCCAAAATCCACGCCGGTTCTCAGAGCTTGCGACTGGTAGCTTCCAAGTTCGGGGTCATAGCCGCTGTACTTGGTAAATGTGTACAGGTTTTGGGCCGCCACATATATCCGGGCGCGGCTCATGCCTATTTTTTGGGATAGGGCTTCGGGCAGCGTATAGCCTATCTGCACATTTCGGATTCGCGCAAAGGCCCCATTTTCTATGTTGAATGTAGAAAACCAGCGGTTGGATGGGGCCGCGTCGAATGAGTTTCGGGTAAGGGTGTTGCTGGTACCCGGCCCTGTCCAACTGTTCAGTACGTCTGTCGTAACGTTGGATAGTCCACCTTGGTTGTTTTCGTGCTTCATGTGGCTAAGCCAGAACTTGGTTTGGTTGGCTATCTGCACTCCCGCTTGTCCATTTATCAGTATGGCAATGTCAAAACCCTTATAATCCGCCCTGAGGTTAAGGCCGAAAATGTATTTTGGCAGGCCGTTTCCGATTATCATCCTGTCCTTGTCATTGATTGCGCGGGCGGTGTCGAGGTTCTTGTAGCGGCGGTCGCCGGGTTTCACGTTTACCATGCCGCTGGATGTCGCCTCTGATGCGTTCTGGATGATGCCATCTGCCACATACCCGTAGAAGTTACCTATCCGCTGCCCTACTTCGGTGCGGGTGCTTGCCCCTCCGTCGTCGCCAACTGAGATGTTTGAAGATATGAAGCCGGTTTCATTGTCGGTCAGTTTGGTCACTTTGTTGGCGAGGGTGGAGAAGTTGGCATCAGCCGAAAAATTTACCTCCCCTATCTTTTGGTTGTATCCTATGGCTATTTCAATGCCGCTGTTCTGCATTGAAAAACCGTTTCTAAGTATGGCATTGTTCGCTACGCCCATGTAAGCGGGCAGTGGGAATTCGCCCAGCATATCGCTGATGTTCTTGACATAATAGTCGGCGGTCAGGCTGAATTTGTTGTCCAAAAAAGCCGCATCCACGCCAAAATTGGTCTGCGTTGATTTTTCCCAACGAATATCGGGGTTGCCGTTATTGACCGGAAAAGTACCGACCAAAAGGTCTTGGTTCACTCCCAGAGGATAGCGCCGCCGGTTGCCTTCGTTGCCGTAGCTGCTCAGGTACTGGAACGCAGGAATGCCTTGGTTGCCAACTGTACCATAGCTTGCCCGCACTTTCAACTGGCTGATGAAAGGCAGGGATTTAAGGAAATCCTCCTCAGATACCAGCCAGCCGACAGATGCCGACGGAAAAAAGCCGTACTTGTTCTGGGGCGCAAAGTTAGACGATCCATCGCGGCGCACATTGGCGGTCAGCAAATACCGTCCGGCATAGTCATACGTGAGCCTGGCTATGTAAGAAACCAAAGCGAACTGGCCGGGTGCGCCTCCGCTGACGAGCCTGTCTCCCTGCAATGACCCGTCAATGAATGGCTGGTTGTCGGGGTTTCTTTGGGTTGCAACACCAATTCCACGGTATGTGCTCCTCAAGGCATCGGTTCCGGCGGTTACGGCAAAATTATGCTTTTCAATGGTTTTGGCGTACGTGACGGTATTGATCCAGTTCCATTGGTAACCCCTGGTCCAGCCTTCATTGTATTGCGCCACGTTTGAGTAAAGCCCCCGTCCGTTAAGCGCATCGGGTGAACTCATTGAAAAATCATTAGAAGTTCCGTTGGAAAGGTTCAAGTTCAGGGCCGAACGCACTTTCAAGCCTTTTATGATTTCATATTCCCCGAAAGCCGCCGCCAAGAATTCCTGCGACCTGCCAATCCTGCTCCGCAGTTTTTCGAAAGCATACACGGGGTTGCTAAAGCCAGCCGGATAGAAATTGGTGTTGGCGCTGTTGGCAAAGAAGGCAGTGCCGTCGAAACCGTAATAACTGTTGCCCGCCGTGTTGATGCTGCCATCGGGGTTGATGTCGAACAAGCCGGTTTGGGTGGTGCGCAGCGGCAGGGTGGGGTGTGCGGTGGCGGTGGTTACTAAACCGCCTTGGGTGTTTGCCGCCGAACTGTTGCCATCCGTTTGGGTGCCCCGCTTCTCATCAAAGGCGGCATTGAGTGTAACGCCTACTTTGAATTTGTTGGTAATGTTATAGTCGCTGTTCAACCGTGCGGTATAACGCTTGTAATAGGATTCGGATACAATGCCGCCTTGGTCGAAATAACCCACCGACAGCAGTGACCTCGATTTTTCGTTGCCACCCGAAATGCTCACGTTGTAACTTTGGATGGCTTTTGTCTTGAAGAGCTCTTTTTGCCAGTCGGTATTTGGTACGTTGGCAGGGTTGCTCCACGCCGGGTTGGGAGTTCTTCCGCCATTGACCAAATGTTCATTGGCCAATTTGGCAAACTGAGGACCATTGAGCACATCCAAGGTCCGGTATGCACTTTGCGTACCGGCATACGCGTCCACATTTACAGTCACCTTCCCTGCTTTTGCCCTTTTGGTGGTAATCAGCACCACACCGTTGGTGCCTCTTGAGCCGTAAATGGCAGCGGATGCGGCATCCTTGAGCACGTCAATGCGATCTATGTCGTTGGGATTGATAGCGTTGAGCGAGCCGTAAGGTACGCCGTCCACTATGTACAAAGGCTCATTGCTGCCATTGATAGATCCCACACCCCTGATCCGTATGGATACACCGCCGCCGGGTTCGCCGGAGTTCTGGGTTACCTGCACGCCAGCTATCTTGCCCTGCAACGCTTGGTCGAGACCGGTAACCGCCACGCCGTTGATGTCTTTGGATGTCACCGAGCCGATGGCTCCCGTTACCTCGCGCTGCCTTTGCGTACCGTAACCAACCACCACGACCTCTTCCAAGGATTTGATGTCGGCTACCATGGACACATTGATGGCCGACTGGTTGTTGATGGCCACTTCTTCGGTCAAATAGCCGATGAAGGAGAATACCAGGGTTCCTGTGCCGTCGGGCGCATTCAGCGAGTATCGCCCTTCGGCATTGGTGATGGTGCCGTTGGTGGTGCCCTTGAGTACAACGCTCACCCCCGGAATGGCTTGGTTTTCATTATCGGTTATCTTGCCCGACACGGCAAAGTCCAATGGCTGGCTCTCCGTTTTTGTGCCGGGGCTTGCCTCGCTCAGGGGCGAACTGAGCAGGATTCGCTTGCCCGAAACCTCATAACTGATTCTGAGCGGTTCCAAGAGTTTTTTCAGCACATCTTCGAGCCGTTCATCGGCGGCACTGATGGAAACCTTGCGGTTTGCCTTGATAATCTCATGGGTGTACATGAATTTTATCTCCGCCTGCTTCTCTATCTTGGAAAGCACGTTTTTCACCTGCTGGTCTTCTACCTTCAGGGTTATCTTCTTGTCCAGCAATTCTTGGGCTTTGGTATCGTGCGCAAACGCGACCAAGCTGAAAGTGGCCGCGATGAAAGCTTGCACAAACACAACTTTCATGATTGGATAAATTAATTTGAGGAAAATGGGGTGGTTTTTCATAATTTGCAATGTTTGTTCTGTTTTGGTTAGGAATGGACAAAAAAGCGATCCCAAACACTGTATCAGTGTTTTTTTCGGTTTTTAATCGGAGGGGGGAGCTTGAATGGCCGGTGATGCTGCAACGTCACCGGCTTTTTAAGGTGGTTATGTTTTCATGACCATAGGCTATAAGGTTAGGTTGTTTGGTATAATTTGAATGCGCAGTAAAAAAAGGCCTTTGAAATAGTATCTTTTTAAACCCCCAAACCTGCCTGCGGGCTGTTTTCGGGGTTTGGCAGGTTATTTCACACCGTCGCAACCGCTACCGCGCACAAGCAGGGTCGCGTCCTTTTCCTCGTATGAGGCCCCAAGTATCTTGCAGAGTATCTCCATCCTTTCAGGCAGGTTTTCGCTGGTGAATGAAATGGTCACGCTGCAGGTTTTCATTAACTGCCGGTCATAGTTTATTTCCACCCCAAAAGTCTCCTCCAAGGCGGCAAACACTTCCTCTACGGGTCTTTCCTCGAAATCCATGTGTTGAGCGGCCAATGTTTCCGGTTTTTCCGCCAACCCTTTTCTTAACAATCCTTCAGACGCTACAAAAACAATTTGCTGGTTGGGTGTGAGCACTACCGTTTCGGCACGGGTTCCGTTGTGGTTGCTGACCTCCACACGGCCTGTTTTCACGGAAACAGTGCTGTTTTTCTGCGACGGATAGGCTTTCACGTTGAAACTTGTTCCCAAAACCTTGGTGGTGATGTCACGCGTGCGGACAAAAAAAGGCTTGTCCGCATTTTTCGATACCCTGAAAAACGCTTCGCCCGTCAGGGTTACCTCGCGCGTAGCTTGGTTGAATTTTTTTCCGTGTGCCAGTTCGCTTGCCGGATACAATGAAACAATGCTTCCGTCGGCAAGGGTGATTTCGCGGATGGCTGTCCCTTGGTTTTTGTACGCAATCACATCGCCCCTCTTCTCTGTTGTGGCACTGCCGGCAATGGTGTCTTTCAGTTCTTTCAGTGGTTGGAATTTGACGATGTAAAAGGAAACTGCCACGATGGCCAGAACTGAGGCGGCGGCACTGAGCCACTGAAAGCCGGTGAGCCGGAGTGGCTTGGGGTGGGAAGAATCCGTTCTTTTGATTTTGGCCATCACCCTGAGCCAGATTTTTTCTTCCAGTATGTCTTTTTCCCCGTCTTTCAAATCCAATGTTTGCCCCTCGTCCAGGTGCCTATACCAAGCCTCCACCATCTCGCGTTCGTTGTCAGTGCAATTGCCCTTGCGGTATTTTATAAGTAGCAGCCGAAAGTCAGAAGGATTCATGAGTGTGAAACGGGGATTGTTATGTGTATAAGACCGGGAACCCGACCATAACCCTAAATTATTTTTAAGATTTCTTGAAAAAATTATACAATCTGCGTCGTCGGCCTCGGTGATGGGCAGAACCGGAATCCGTGCGACACCAAACGGATGGGTTGGAAAAAGAATGGTTGCGGGCGGTAACAAGATAACCCTGCCGTCCGTGAACGGGCGGGCTTGGTGGGTGGGGCAAGCAGGTGTTACAGGAAAAAGCCGGTGCAGAGGGGCAGCAGCAGCGAGGCAAAATCCTTGAGGACGTGCCGGAGCGTCTTGAGCGATTTGGTGATGTGGTACTCCACCGCCTTTTCCGAAATGTTGAGTTCGGTGGCTATCTCGTGCGTGGACCGGTTTTCAAAGCGGCTCATCCTGAAAACCTGCTGCGACTTTTCGGACAGCGTTGACAGGCCATTGTCCAGGGCCGAGTTCAATTCGTTCAGCGCAACCGTTTCTTCGGTGTGGCAATCGTGCAGGACGGGGAGGTGTTTTTGGTAATCCAGGTATTTCTGGGCCACCACCTGCGATTCGTAGTGCCTGATGACCGCATTCTTGACGGACGTGAAGAGGTAGTTTTCCAGTTGGCTTATTTCCAGTTTGCTACGCTTGTTCCAAAGGTTCACAAACAGGTTCTGCACCAGTTCCTCCGCAATCTCTTTAGATTTGGTTTTGCGGTAGGCCGCCATGAACAGTTTGTGCCAGTAACTTTTGTAAATCTGCGCAAATGCCTCCTCATCGCCTTCGCGCAAGCCCGCAATGAGTTGCGGGTCGCTCCATTCTTTCCTGTCCGACCGGTAGAAGAAATTCATGTTCTTTAAAGGTTTCTGATGGCAACCGCTTTTGTACTTCACGCAACGGAACCTTTTTGGGGCTGGCTTTGCCGCTTTACCGCGCAAGGGCGGCCTGTAACTGCGACTCTTGACAAAGTTACATTATAAATAATTTTAATGCACTATGTTGTTTTGGGATTCCGCGAATTATCTGCGAACGCCATCCGGCAGCCTGCCGGTTTGGAAGCATCCCGGTTGTGTTTTTAAAAATAGTATGTTTCAAAAAGCCCAAACCCAACGGCCTCCCCTAAATCCCCTCCGAAGGAGGGGACTTTTTTCTCCCTCTCCTTCGGGGAGGGCCGGGGTGGGGCTTTCCTCTTCGGGGCTGCCGGTGGGGGCGGCTACTGCATTGCATGGGCAAGGTAATCGATTATTTCCGCCAGCCGGTCCGGGTGAAACCAGCGGTACTGGGCATCACGGTTGAAAAATGTGAGCTGGCGCTTGGCGTAGCGGCGCGTGTTTTGCTGGATCAGGCGCGCCATTTCGGCATGGCCATACGCGCCATCCAAGTAGCCGAACACTTCCGAATAGCCCACCGTTTGCAGGGCGTTGCGGTGGCGGTGGGGCAGCAGTCCGCGCACTTCGTCCACCAGCCCGTTTTCCAGCATTTGATTCACCCGCCCGTTGATGCGACCGTAAAGTTCGTCGCGGTCCCGGTTCAGCCCGATTTTGATGGTGCGGAACGGACGTTGGGCGGGCAGGTTCTGCCGGAACGATGAATACGGCCGCCCCGACGACAGACAGACTTCCAACGCCCGGATGATGCGCTGCGGATTGGCGCGATCCACCGTTTGCCCGTATGCCGGGTCAAGCGTGTCCAGTTGCGTGAGCAGCGGCGCAAGTCCTTGGTTGTCGGCGGTTTCCATGAGTTGCTGCCGGATGGACGGGTCGGCACCGGGAATGTCGTCCATGCCATCGGTCAGGGTTTTGACATACAGCGTGGAGCCGCCCGCCACAAGGCAGGTTTGGTGTTTTGAAAAGATACTATTTTGCAGCAACGCCAGCGCATCGCGTTCAAACAATCCGGCGTTGTAAATTTCCGTAACGGAGTGTGAATCAATGAAATGGTGCACCACCCCGCCCCGTTCGGCAAGGGTGGGCTTGGCCGTGCCGATGGTCATTTCGCGGTAAAGCTGCCGCGAGTCGGCGGAGATGATTTCGGTGCCGAGCTGCCTGGCCAGCCGCACGCACAATTCGGTTTTGCCCACAGCGGTAGGCCCGGCAATGACAATGAGGGTTTTGGCTGCTGGCATAAGCGGATGGTTGCGAAACGGGCGGCGGATTTTTTCACGGGAAAATTTGTTACTTTTAGCATCGCCCGGATGTGGCGTAACCTTTGGCGAAGTTCCGGGCTTTGCCAAGGGCAATCGGGGGTTTGGGGTTTTTGGAAAGCTGAAAGCTCCGTTTCCGCCTTTAGCGGAACTTTTAGCTTTAGCGGGGATACTATTTTCAACGCCGGTGTTTTCGGGCGGCAACCCACAATAATAAAGACATACCACAATGGAATCGGTGAACCGACAGGAGAAAATGGAATTGCTGCGCGAAGTGGAGCAGTTGAAGGCCAAAATAGCCCGCTACGAGAAACTGAGCCAGCCCTTGCGGGGCGAGGCGGGCAATTATGCGCAGAAAATAGCGTATAACCAACTGTTTCACAACCCGATCCGTAGCAACGAGTTTGATGGCAATGCCTATGATGGCACCGCACTGATGATGATTTTTGACCGGGAGGGCGACTTTCTGGATGTGAACCGCATGGCCCTGCACTGGTTCCGGCTCACGAAAGAAGATTTGATTGGCCGTTCGGCACGGGTTTTTTGCGCTGCCAACGGCTTTGACTTCGATGCGTTTCTGGATTTGCTCAACCGGGTCTGGCACGACGAGGAGCCGGTAATTGAACGCGAGGTGGACACCGCCGATGGCGCGACCGTGCTGCTGGAAATCACGTTCAGGAAGGCTTTTTATCTGGGCCGCGAAGCCATCATTGCCTACGCGCGAGATATCACCGCCTTTAAGCTGGCCGAGCAGGAGCGGCAGCGGCAGGTGGTGCAACGCGATGCCAAGGAACAGTTCCTGAAAACGCTGGAGAAAGTGAACCTGGTCTGTTTCCGCATTGAGAAGGACGAGACGGTTTCGTTCTGCAATGATTTTTTGCTGCAAGTGACGGGCTGGGAACGGGAGGAAATCCTGGGCAGGAATTTTTTCGAGATTTTCATTGCCGCCCCCGACCGGGTTTCGCGCCGGCAGGAATTTGCGCGGGCACTGGCCAACGGCGGCTTCTTCGAAATTACCGAACGCAGCTTGCTCGGCAAGGACGGCCATCCGCGCTACATCCAGTTCAGCTCGGTGGTGCTTGACACGCAGCAGGGCGAAATATCGTCCATCACGCGCGTGGGCGAAGACATTACCAACAAGAAAAAGGTGGCTTCGGCACTGGCCCGCACCCACGCCCAGTTGCAAGATCTGTTCGACAATGCCAACGACCTGATCCAAATCATTTCACTGAAGGGCGGCGTGCTGTTTGTGAACCGTGCTTGGAAGGAAAAGCTGGGCTACAGCGGCAGCGAGGTGGAACACCTCAACATCCGCGACCTGGTGCATCCCGAACACCTGAAAGGCACATTGCAAAAATTTGACCGGATACTGAAAGGCGAGAAAATCTACAAGTTCCAGACGGTTTTCAAGAGCAAGTCCGGGCAGGACATTTATTTGGCGGGCAGCGTGAGCTGCAAGTACGAGGCGGGCAACGCCACCGCCTTCCGGTGCATACTCTACGACACCACCGACCGCATCCGCGCCGAACGCGCCCAGAACCTGTATTACAGCATTGCCAGCCTGGCCTCCAAGAGCGGCAGCCTCGAAAAACTCTACCAGGACATCCACAAGGAACTGGGAAAAGTGATTGACGTGCGGAATTTCTACATCACGCTCTACAATCAGGAACGCAATTTCCTGTATTTCCCCTATTACGTGGACGAGGACGCGAGCCAGGAATTGCGCGTGACGCAGCGGCGCGTGGGCAGCGGGCTTACTGAGTTCGCGATGTTCTACAACAAGCCGCTTTTCCTGTACGAGGATCAGATTTTGCAGTTGGCCGACGAACACAACTTGGAACTTTTCGGCAAGACACCCAAAGTGTGGCTGGGCGTGCCGCTGAAAATAGAAAACCGCATCACGGGCATCATCGGTGTCAAGTCATACGACAGCACGCACACCTACAGCATCCGCGACTTGGAACTGCTCGATTTCATTTCCGGACAGATTGCCTTGGCCATCGAACGCAAGCAGAGCGAGGAAAAACTCTACAAGCAGACCGCCCAGCTCAACGCCGTTTTTGAAAGCGGCTCGCACCTGATGTGGTCGGTGAACAAGCGGCTGTACCTGACCTCGTTCAACAAGAACTTTGCCGATAGCTATGAGTCGCGTTTCGGTTTCCGGCCCGTGATTGGGGTCAATACCGATAAGGTGCGTTCGGAGTTCATGCGGGCGGGCAATTATGCCAATTGGGAGAAACGCTACCGGCAGGCGTTGCAAGGTGTGCCGCAATACTTTGAAACCCAGTTGCACACGCACGACAACGAGCATTCGTGGCGCGAGGTGTACCTGAATCCGATTTACTCGCAAGACGGCACCATTGAGGAGATTTCGGCCATCGCGCACGATATTACCGAAAAGAAAAGGTCGGGGACGGCACTGGTGGAAAGCGAAAAGAAATTCCGCAGCATTTTTGAATCCTTCCAGGACATATACTACCGCTCCGACCTGCGCGGCGTGATCCGCATGATCTCGCCGTCGGCTTACGAGGTAGGCGGCTACGACGGCGGGGAAATTATCGGGTACAACATCACCGATTTTTTCATTGACAAGGGCAAAAGCTACCACAACTACCGGCGGCTGCGGCGGGTGGGCAGTGCCAAAAACATCGAGGTGGGCTTTACCACCAAGTCGGGTGGCGAAGTGCAGTTCCTGCTCAACGTCCGCCTGATCCACGACGGCAACGGCGTGCCGATTGAAATAGAAGGCGTGGCGCGCGACATCACCGAACGCAAGCAAAGCGAGGGCGAACTGCTGAAAGCCAAGGACATCGCCGAAAAATCGCTCAAGGTGAAGGAGCGTTTCCTGGCCAACATGAGCCACGAGATCCGCACGCCCATGAACGGCGTGATGGGCATGATTGACGTGCTCAACGACACACCGCTCGACCGCAAGCAGAAAGGCTACGTGCAGACGATCAAGAAATCGTCGGAGACGCTGCTCACCATCCTGAACGACATCCTGGACTTGTCTAAGATTGAGGCGGGCAAGATGGAGCTGCACCCGCTGCCGCTGTCGTTGCGGGCCACCATCGAGAAACTCAACGCCCTCTACGGCCAGCAGGCGGCAGCCAAGCAAAACCAACTGGGTTTCCGCATTGAGCCCGATGTGCCCGAATTCATCATTGCCGACGAAACGCGGCTGCTGCAAATACTGTCCAACCTTACTTCCAACGCGCTGAAATTCACCGAGCAAGGGCGTGTTTCCATCGGCATTTCGCTGGGCGAAAGCCGGGGCAAAACAAAGGTAATCCGCGTGGCGGTCACCGATACGGGCATCGGCATCTCCACCGAAAACCTGCCGCTGCTGTTCAACGCGTTCAACCAAGTGGACAGCTCCTCAACCAAGGCTTACGGCGGCACGGGCTTGGGGCTGGCCATCTCCAAGGAACTGGCGCGCATGATGGGCGGCGATATCGGCGTGGATTCGCAGCCGGGCCGGGGCAGCACGTTCTGGTTTACTTTCAAGGCCAGGGCCACGCGTACCGGCCCGCTGGATTTGCCGCTGGCCGAAGCTGAATTCAAGGCCGGAGACTCGTTCAATGGTCGGCGGCCCCTGATTCTGCTCACCGACGACAATGCCGTGAACCGCACCGTGGCCAGCGAGATACTGCTCAGGTCGGGCTGCCGCGTCGAGCTTGCCGAAAATGGCTTTGCCGCCGTTGAAAAAATGCGCAAAGCCTGCAAAAACGGACGCAATGCCAAGTATGACCTGATTTTGATGGACATACAAATGCCCGACATGGACGGCGTGGAGGCCATGCGGCGCATCCGCAGCCTGAACCTGGCTTTGCTGCCGCCCATCATCGCCATGACTGCCTACTCCATGCGCGAAGACCGCGAGAAATTCCTGAGCCAAGGCATGGACGACTATATTGCCAAGCCCATCCGCGCGGCGGCGTTGATCCATAAAGTGAAGGAATGGATTTTTCCCGGTGAGGAAAAGGGCAGCCCGGAAACGGAAATGCGGAATGCGGAACCGGAAAATAGTATCTTTGAGAAAGCCCAAACCCCGGACTTTGAAACCGCATCCGTGGAAATAGTATCCCCGGAAAACGCCAAACCTCCGGCTCTGGAAAGTGTGGCGGCATTCCGGATCCTGAACCCGGAAGTGGTGGAACAGTTGCGCAAATACGGCGGCGACGAAATGGTAAATGCCGCGCTGGAGGAATTTGTGGACGAGGCCCGCCAGCAGGTAGCCGAAAGCCTCGGCAGTGTATCGGCAAACGATAACCAAAAGATAATGAGTAACTTGCACACGCTCAAAGGCAATGCCGGAACACTGGGAGCCGAGCGAGTTTCGGAACTGGCACGCCGCGCCGAAGCCCGGCTCAAAGCTGGCGATACATCGGATTTGCAAGAAAACCTTTGCGCCATTCAACAGGAAATTGAGATATTTGGGCTATCGTACCGCGAGTTGGCCGCGCCGGCAACGGCCAACGCCTGACCGTGGCGGCATTGCCCGGTTCATCCGCCACTTTTCATTCTTCATCCTCCCTTTTTCATTTTGCCCATGGCCACCAACAAAAAAGTACTCATTGCCGAAGACAGTTCGGTAATCCAGAACCTGACCAAGAAAATCCTCCAGTTCCAGAATTTCGAGATTTCGTCCGTCAAAAACGGCGAGCAGGTGCTGGAAATATTAAAGGACGAAAACTTCGACATCATCCTGCTCGACATTAATATGCCCGTCATGGACGGCATGGAATGCGCACGGCAAGTCCGTGCCCTGCCCGATGCCGCCAAGGCCAGCATCCCGATTGTGGCCATCACGGGTAACGCCAAAAACTATTCGATGGAGGATTTCCAAGCCGTGGGCATCAATGAATACCTGCCCAAGCCGCTCAATTTCGACCATTTGGTGGAGATGGTGAAAAAACTCACGAGCTGAACGGATGGTTGCCGAGTGGCTGGCCAGTCGGGGGTCTGGGCTTTTCAAAAGATACTATTTTGCGGAAAGGGTAGTTGGACTTTTCAAGTCCAACGGTACGGCGCGGGCTTTTCCAGGGCGGGTTTGGCCCCCGTTAAAGACGGGGCTTTCAGCTTTTTGAAAGATACTGTTTCCAAACCGTCCAGCCGTTTTTCCCGTTCAACCATTCATTTTGTTTTGTTCTGAAATGCCCGGTTTGCCCATGAAATACACGCCCCAATTCCTGTCCAAGATTGAGGACATCTTTGCCGAATCGGATTATATGCTGCGCTACGAGAAAGGAAATTTCAAGACTGGCTGGTGCGTGCTGAAAGATGTCAAAGTGGTGGTGGTCAATAAGTTCCTGCCACTGGAAGGCCGCATCAACAGCGTGGCTGAAATCCTGAAAACGCTGGAACTGAACACCGAAAAAATGACCGAAAAAAGCCTGAAACTCTACGCGGAAATAGCGAATGAAAGAGTGAGGGAGTCGCAGAATGAATGAACGCGGCGGCACCGAATTCAATTTGCCGCGCCATTAAGCCTTCCGCGCTGGCGTTTCATTCAGTCATTCCATTATTCAAAATTCCCCATTGGCTATGCGCGTCACATTGTTGGGTACGGGTACATCGCAGGGCGTGCCCGTGATCGGGTGCGATTGCGAGGTGTGCCGTTCCGTGGATTTCCGCGACCAACGCCTCCGCGCTTCCGTACACATACAAACCGAGACGGCCAGCATTGTCATTGACACCGGCCCCGATTTCCGCCAGCAGATGCTACGCCAGCGCATCCTGACGCTTGATGCGGTGCTTTTCACGCATGAACACAAGGATCATACGGCGGGCCTGGACGATATCCGCGCCTATAATTTCCGCCAGAACCGCGATATGCCCATTTTTGGCCGCAAATCGGTGCTGGATACGCTCAAACGCGATTTTGCCTACGCTTTTTCGGAATACAAATATCCGGGCATCCCGCAGATGCAACTGCACGAAATCAACGGCCAGCCGTTTGACGTGGCTGGGCTTACCATTGTCCCGATTCAAGTAATGCACTACAAACTGCCCGTGCTGGGGTTCCGCACCGGCGATTTTTCGTACATTACCGATGCAAACCATATTGACGGTGCGGAACTGGACAAAATCCGTGGCTCACGTGTCATTGTCTTCGATGCCTTGCAACAGGAACCGCACATCTCGCATTTCACGCTGGCGCAGGCCGTTGAGATTCTGACCGACTTGCAGCCCGAACGCGCCTACCTCACGCACATCAGCCACCGCATGGGGCTGCACCGTGAAATAAACCGGACACTGCCGCCGTTTATCCAATTGGGATACGACGGGCAGCGGATAGAGATATGATTCCGGCCCGGTTGCGGGCCAAAATACAGTCGGCTGCATCCTGAACAGAAAAATAGTATCTTTCAGAACCACCAAACCCCCGTTGCTCGTACAGTGATTGCCAATCAATTCAATACGTTTCAAGTCAGTACAATTCAATATTTGTCCATCCAATCATTTAACAACCCAACCCAATGAAAAAGCTGACATCCATTGCCCTGCTGCTGTTTGTATTCGCCATGGCCCACGGCCAGAACCCGCCCAAAAGCCCGCGCATCACCGCCGATAGCAAGTTTATGAAAGTGACCTACGGGCAACCCTCCAAACGCGACCGGGTGATTTTCGGCCCCAAAGGCTTGGAACCGTACGGTAAGGTGTGGCGCACCGGAGCCAACCAAGCCACCGAAATCACGCTGCTCAAAGACGGCAAATTTGGCGGCAAAGCCGTGAAAGCGGGTACTTACACCCTGTTCACCATTCCCGAAGAAAAAGAGTGGACGGTGGTGCTGAACAGCCAGACCGGCCAGTTCGGTGCGTTTGAATACGACAAGTACAAAAGCAAAAACGTGGCCGAAGTGAAAGTGGCGGCCAAGAAACTGCCCGCCGTTGTGGAAAAACTCACCATAACGCCCAGCGACAAGGCCCTGAAAATAGAGTGGGACCAAACCGGCGTGTCCGTTCCGGTAAGCTTTTAGGAAATAGTATCTTCCAAAAACACCAAACCCCCGCTGTGTGAGCAGCCGGGGTTTGGCGTTTTGCGGGTGGTTTACAAACCTTTCCGGGGTGGCTTTTTGCGGATGCAAGGCGGGTTTTGTTTCGCGGCGGATGCCATTGGTTTTCAAAACGTGCGTTTCCTTACACGGCACAACATTTGGTTTGCGGATTTTCCGGGCGGAAAAGGTGTAGTTTCGGAGAAAAACCGCTTCCGTATGAAAATGAAAACAATGATTTCCCGTTTCCAAGAAACGATCAAACCGTTTCACATGAACATACATACGCGAACCATCAATGTTTTTTTGCTGCTGGCCGTGCTG
>JANPIL010000372.1:0-7876 GCA_031424975.1 Sphingobacteriales bacterium | reverse complement strand
ATCGGAAAGCGTCTGTCCGGAAACGATATCCTTGGCTTGGGAAAATCCCGCCATCCGCTCCGAGAAACGCTTGGTGTCCAGTGTTTTGGCTTCGTTCTTGCCGTTCAAGATTACCATCGCCGTGCCGGTGCTGTCGTACCGAAAATAAACGTACACGTTGTCTTCGGGCAGGTAGTGCATCAGCTTGCCGTTGTACACAAACGGCTTGGTTTTGCGCCAGTCAAGCAGGGTTTTCATAAAATCGTAGGCTTCGTTTTGCTCCTTGGTGCGGCCTTGGCGGGTGAAGATGCTGGTGGCATCGCCGGGCCAGCCGCCGGGCATATCGCGCCGCACGTCCGGGTGCACGGACCCGTCGCCATCCATGAGCAGTTCGGTGCCGTAGTATATCTGCGGCGTGCCCCGACTGGTGAGCAGCAGCGCGAGGCCGAGCTTGAATTTGGCCAGGTCGCGGTTCACACTGCGGTAAAAACGCGTCAGGTCGTGGTTGTCCAGAAAAGTCAGGTTGGCGTTGGCATCGGGATAGATGAAATCCTGGCCCAGCAGCATATACAGCCGCGAAAGGCCGGTGTCCCAACCGGCTTCTTCGTTCAACGCCTGCAACGCGGTGAAATAAAACGGAAAATCCGTGACCGAAGGCAGTTGCGTGGCGTAGCCATCCTTGCCCGCGAAACCTTTCTGCCAGTAAGCCGTCATGGGTACCGAATTAATCCACGATTCGCCCACGAGGTTGAATTTCGGATATTCGCCCAGCAACGTTTTGGCGTAACGCGCCATGAAATCCTTGTCGGGATACGGGTACGTATCCATGCGGATGCCGTCCAGCCCGGCGTATTCAATCCACCACAAGCTGTTCTGGATCAGGTAGTTGGCAAACAGTTCGTTTTTCTGGTTCACGTCGGGCATCCACGGCACAAACCAACCGTCGGTCATTTTCTTCAAGTCCGATTCCGATGCGTACGGATCGGAGGGCGTGCCGGTGCGGTAGTTGGTCAGCATCGGTTCCTTGGCCTGGGAATCGTGAATCCAGCTTTTTTCGGGCAAGTCCTTCATCAGCCAATGCTCAATGCCGATGTGGTTGGCCACCATATCCTGAATCACTTTCATACCCATTTGATGGCACTTGTCAATCATGGCCACGTATTCGTCGTTGTTGCCGAAACGCCGGTCCACGCGGTACAAATCGGTGATGGCGTAGCCGTGGTAGCTCTCACTGCGCTGGTTGTTTTCCAGCACCGGATTCAGCCATAAGGCGGTCATTCCCAAGTCTTTGACGTAATCCAGATGGTCGGCAATACCTTTCAAGTCGCCGCCGTGCCGCCCGAAAGGCTGGTCGCGGTGCGTGCCCTGAAACATCCCGGCAATGGTGTCGTTTTTCACGTTTCCGTTGGCAAACCGGTCGGGCATGACCAAGTAAATCGCATCGGCGGGGCTAAAGCCCTGGATGCGGTTGCTGGCCGTAGACTTGTTTTTGAGTTCGTACAGGTGCGTGAGTTTGCTTTTGCCGCGCTTGAACACAAGCGGCACTTTACCGGCTTGGGCGTTGGCGCTGAGTTGCAGCGTCAGGAAAAGGTAGTTCGGGTTTTCCACTTTCCGGCTTTCCGTGAGCGTCACGCCCGGATAGGCAATGCTGACTTCGGATGAGGCGATGTTGGGGCCGTGAACCAGCACTTGCACCGCCGGGTTTTTCATGCCCGTCCACCAGAAAGCGGGTTCCACGTGCGTGAGCGTGATTTTTTGCGCAACGGCAATTTGGAAAATAGTATAAAAAACAAGGCACAAACCCAAGCGTACGGATGCTTTCATGGAAAGGAAGGTTGGATGGAAAACCGTGACTGGCAAAAATACAAGTTATTCTTTGCGAAGCAACAAAAGCCTTTCCGGCAATGCTGTCCTGCCCGCGCGTCAGAGACGCGAAGCCATGCCACCCCGATTCAAAATCGGGATGAGCGGTGGGTTTGGCCTTTTTGGAAGATACTATTTCGAGACCAGTTTTTTCAGCGCATCCGCAAAAACATCTATTTCATCCGTTGTATTGTAGTAATGCGGTGAAATACGCAAGGCTTCCTGTACGCCCTTGCGCGTGAAATCAATCAGTGCGCCGCCGCGCGGACTGACGGACGTATTGATTTTTACAGAGGAAAGGGCTTTTTTCAGTTCGGTCGCGGTTGTGTCCGCCGCCTCAACCGTAATAATATTCGACAGTTTCTTGCCTTCGTCCAAAATTCTCACCAATGGAATTTCCGCGAGTTTCTGCCGCAGGTAATGGCGCAATTCACTGTTCCGTTTCTCAATGGTGGCCATGCCGACTTGCAGCGCGTATTCTGTGGCAACCGCCGCCCCGATGAGCAGGGCCACCGGAAACTCCCAATCCTCAAACCGCTTAGCCGTCGGCACCACTTCAAAACGGTCTTCGGCTTGCCAAACCGCGCTGTGCAAATCCACGAAAAGCGGCGCGTAACCCGCTTCCAGCATCCGGTCGGAAACGTACAGGAAGCCCGTTCCGCGCGGGCCGCGCAGGAATTTGCGGCACGTGGCGGTCAGAAAATCGCAGTTTATTTCGGTCACATACACCGGCAACTGCCCCACCGACTGGCAGGCATCCACCAAATAAATGATTCCGTGCGCACGGCATATTTCACCGATAGCCGCCACGGGCTGCACCAGGCCCGAATTGGTGGGTACGTGCGTCACGGCCACTAATCTGGGCTGCAACCGCTTGATTTTCAGTTCCATATCCGCTACGTCCACGCCGCCTTCGGCGCAATCTTCGGCACGGACAACCCGGATTCCGTAGCGGTTTTTGAGCGACAGGAAAGCAAGTTGGTTGGAAACGTAATCATTGTCGGTGGTCAGGATCACATCGCCCGCCTGAAAGGGAATGGACGATAATGCGCGGGCGTAGGCATCGGTTGCGCTGGCAGTGCCCGCAATATTGCCGGCCGAGGTGTTGAGTAGTTGCGCCAGCGACGAATGAAACCGCCGGGTTTGGGCTTGGGCAGCCTCCGCCGCCTCATACCCGCCGATTTCCGATTCCAGAACCAAGTGTTTCTGGATGGCTTCCAGCACCGGCTGTGGCATGAGCGAGGCTCCGGCATTGTTGAAATGGATCAGGTTTTGCACGGCTGGCGTGTCTTGGCGGAGGGCAGAAATATCAAGCATAGGAGTAAAGTTTAAGGGCGGCCTCCCCTAAATCCCCTCCGAAGGAGGGGACTTTCAGACAAGCGGGTTTGGCGTTTTGAAAAGATACTATTTTTTCACTCCCTCTCCTTCGGGGAGGGCTGGGGTGGGGCTTTCACTGCCAATGGTCATACTGCATGTAACGCGCCGTTTCGTCGGCGGCTTCCTTGCCCAACAGCTTGCTGATGACATGAAACGACATATCAAGGCCCGCCGAAATACCCGCCGACAGGATGATGCGGCCATTGTCCACCCAGCGTTTTTCGGGCAATACGGTTGTGTTGGGCGCAGCTTGGCGCATGGCATCCACGGCTTTCCAGTGCGTAGTGGCGGCCAAGCCTTCCAGCAAACCCGCTTTGGCTAGGATCAGCGAGCCGGTACACACCGACAGCACCAGTTCGGCGGTTTGGTTGCGCTGCCTGATCCAATCCAGCAGCACGGGGTTATGCATTTCGCGCCGCGAACCGAAAGGCGTGCCATCCGGGTGCTGCCCGCCGCCGCCCGGAATGAGCAGGATGTCGGTGGGCGGGCAGTCGGTGAGCAAATGCGCGGGCACCACCGTTAGGCCGCCACGCGCCGCAATGGAGGGTTTCTCGGCAACGGTGAACACGTTGAACGGCGGCTGGCCGCCGCCGCGCCGCCCGCACACCGAAAAAATCTCGAACGGCCCGGCAAAGTCAAGCACTTCCACTTCATCAAACAGGAATATGGCAACGTTTCTCATGGTTTCTGCGCAATTGGCGGGGGTTTGGGGTTTCGGGACGATACTATTTTGTGGCGACTGGTTCTTGCAGAGACGTTGCATTGCCACGTTTCATGCGTGTCTGCGGGTGCAAAGGCGCGGGTTTGACCCTTTCGAAAGCTGAAAGCCCCGTCTTTAGCGGGGATACTGTTTTGCCAGCGGCATTTTCTCGTTTCCGGGCGTGCCGACAAGGTTAGGAAAAATGCGCCGGATTTGCCCGATTTTTTGGCCAGCCTTGGCGCACCATTGACCTTCCCCGGAAAAACAGCCCGCCTGTACGCCACGGCGGATGAACCGGCAGGCGGGGTGGCGTACGCGTCGGGGCGCACGAAGCGGCAGACAGTATCCCCGCTAAAGCTAAAAGTTCCGCCAGAGGCGGAAACGGGGCTTTCAGCTTTCAAAAGGGTCAAACCGCCCCGGTTCGCCGGACTTGGAAAGTCCGCCCACCCTTGCCTCAGACAGCAGTCTGGCCGCTTACCGGGGTGCAAGCACGCGCAACTTGGCCGAGTTGCTGCCCACCAACCACACTGGCTGCCCGCTGAGTTTCAAGGGAGCCAGCGAACGGACATCGCCGGGCAGGAAAACGCCGCTCTGCCGAGCCGGAAGCGGTTGGAAACCGCCTTTGCCATCGCCCTTCAGCAGCAGGCCGATGGAGGCATCGTAACGGCCGGTCATGAAATCGGGACTGTAAAAATTGCCCGCCGCCAACACATCCAGGTTACCGTCGCGGTCAAAATCGCGAACGGCCATTGCCTGAATTGTGGAGAATTGGGCCTGCACGGGCAGTTGCCGGGTCATGAATTTGCCGTTGCCCTGGTTTTCCATGTACACCGAGGCAAAACCGGTTGCCTTGAGCACCAGCGCGTCGGTGCGTTGGGCAAGGGGCAGCACTTGGTCGAAACTGGCGTTGGCAAAGGATGTGTAATCGTTGAATTTGCCCTTGATGGCCGGGTATTGCATGGCCAGCGCGTCGCGGCTGGCAACGGTGCATTCGCTGCCATTCACGAAGTAGCTCATGATTGTTTCCAGACGGCCATTGTTGTCCAAGTCTTTGGCATACACGCTGAGCGGCTCCTTTTCGGAAACCTTGAACTTGGAGTTCAGCCCGAGATTGCCGGCAAGGTAGTCGGTGTCGCCATCACGGTCAAAATCGCCTTCCGCGAGGCTGAAGTAAAATCCGGTTTGGGTGCTGGATGCGGTTGAAACCAGGCTTTTGCCCTTGTCGTTTTTAAAGAACGCAATGGGCATAAATTCTCCCGTAACGATTAAGTCGGGCCAGCCGTCGGCATCAAAATCAGACCAGAGGGCGGTGGTGACCATGCCGGGTTTGGCCAATCCGGGAGATACTATTTCGGTAATGTCGGTGAATTGGCCTTTGCCATTGTTCTGCAAAACGAAACTTTGGGCGGTAAGCGGGTACTGGGTGGGAACCACGCGGCCACCCACGAACAAGTCCAAGTCGCCGTCGCAATCAAAATCGCAGGCTTTCACGCAGCTTCCGCTGGCGTATTCCACGGGCAGGGCCGTTGGGTTCAGTTCAAAATTGCCCTTGCCGTCGTTGAAATACAGGCGGTCTTGGTAGGTGGCCGTCAGGGGGTTGTATTCATTGCCGCCCGACACCACGTACAAATCCAAGTCGCGGTCGCCGTCGGCATCAAACAGCAGCCCTTCCGCATCCTCAAAACCCGGATCGGGCATATCCTTAGCGGTAAACCTGCCGCCTTTCTGCTGGAAAAACATTTTTCCGGCAATCCGGGCGGGGCCGCCCACCCAAAAGTCTTCCAAGCCATTGCCGTCCACATCGCCGCTGGCCAGATACGGGCCGTTGCGCGAGAAGCGGTGCGGAAGCAGCGGTTCGAGATTGAAATCTTCAAAAGCATCTTCTTGGTGCGTAAAATCAATGCCCGATTTGGCACTAATATCCGTGAAAACGGGTGCTTTTGAAATAGTATCCCCGCTAAAGCTAAAAGTTCCGCCAGAGGCGGAAACGGGGCTTTCAGCTTTCAAAAAGGCCAAACCCCCGGTTTTTTCCAACGCGTTTTTGTAGTCAATAACCAGCCGTTGGTTGGCGCGGATGTTGGTGAGTTTCTGGTATCTGCCATCCTGCCACCGGATTTCCAGTGCCTCAACCAGCGTGTCTTTCCCCAAACCGAAATGCACTAAGTCTTCCTGCGTGGATTGGAAGCCACGGTACAGGCTGTGTTCGATGAACTGCCGTTTGCCGTTGTGAGAGATTGTCACCATCGCCCCTTGCGAGAAACGCCCGGTCAGTTTCAGGTTCAGGTAGTGGTTTTTCAGTAGCGCATTGCCCTTGTTTCGGAATACGAAAGCCTTGGCATTGAGGTTGTTGTTGACCAAGTCCAAGTCGCCATCGTTGTCAAGGTCGGTAAAGACCGCCCCGTTGGAGAAGCCTTTTTCGGCAAGCCCCCACGGCTGGCTCTCGTCCGAAAAAGTCAGGTTTCGGTTGTTTTTGAACACAAAATTGGGTTTGTCCACGTTTTCAAGCGATTCGGATTTTTCCAGCAGACGCTTTTTTACGGTATTATAGTCGTAGCCTTCCCTGCCCGATTCCTGGCTCCGGTACGTGGTGAAATCCAGATTGGTAATATCTTTCGGGATGCCGTTGGAAACGAAAAGGTCTTTCCAGCCGTCGTCGTCCACATCGGCAAACAACGCCGACCAGCTCCAATCGGTCTTGTACACGCCCGCCAACTGGCCTATTTCCGAAAAAGACATTTCCCCGTCCGGCATCACGCCATTGTTGAGTTGCAGCATATTGCGCGAATATTGGGGCAGGTAGCCTTGCCGGAGCGAAAACTCGAACACATCGTTGGTCACGCCGATGCTCATGGTTTTCTGGCGTTGGTTATCGTCGGGCAGCATATCGGCCACGAAAATGTCGGGCAGCAGGTCATTGTTGAAATCGGCGATGTCGCAGCCCATCGAAAACCGGGAGGTGTGCCGCAAATACCGTTTGGCGTTTTCGGTGAACGTGCCGTTGCGGTTGTTGATGTAAATCAGGTCGTCGTAGGCAAAATCGTTGGCCACGTAGATGTCGGGCCAGCCATCTTGGTTCAGGTCGGCAATGGCGATGCCCAGCCCATAGCCCTCGGTGGTGATGCCGCTGACCTGGCTCACTTCCGAAAAAGTACCGTTGCCATTGTTTTTAAAGAGTTTGTCGTTGCTCGGCGAGGAGCCGTCCAGCACTTTGTCTTTGGGGTAGTTCGGGTTTTTCTTTTCGTGGAAATGGTTGAGCAGGTATATGTCCAAGTCACCGTCGCGGTCATAGTCAAAAAAGGCGGCCTGGGTGGAAAAGCCCTGGTAGTCAAGTTTGTATTCCTTTGCTTTTTCGGTGAATTTTATTTTCCCGTCGGCCTGCTTGCCCGAGTTGATGAAAAGCTGGTTTGGCGACTGTTCAAGGCCGGCATGGCATACGTAGATGTCGGGCCAGCCATCGGCGTTCACATCGGCCACGCTCACGCCCGTACACCAGCCGCGCGTGGCAATGCCCGCTTGGGCGGTTTGGTCTGTGAATTTGAAGCCGCCTTGGTTCAGGTACAGTTTGCCGGGTGTCTGGTTGCCTGAAAAAAACAGGTCGGTGAGGCCGTCGTTGTTGAAGTCGGCGGCGGCCACGCCACCGCCATTGTAGAAATAATCGTATTCAAAGATGTTGTTGTTGAAATCTGGCTTGAGGCTGTTTTCAAAGTCCACGCCTGTTTGGGTGGCGGGCAACAGTTCAAAAAGGGCATTTGGTTGCTGGCCTGTGCCGTTTGGGCGGCAGGAAAGGAGTACGGAAACCAGCAGTGCCAGGCATTGGCTTGTCTTGTTTGGCATGGACTTGTGGGGATTGGTAGGGTTCAAAGGTATAAAAAAGGCTTTCCCATGGGGAAAGCCTTTTTCGGTTTCAACACAGTGCAACCTGTGAGGTTCATTATCCATTATTTTGGCTGGCAGGGT
>JANPIL010000371.1:0-21298 GCA_031424975.1 Sphingobacteriales bacterium | reverse complement strand
GGCCAGCAGTTTCGCATCCGTGGTGAATACGGCGTAGGTGTTGGGTGGCATCAGCCGGTTGGCGGCAATGCAGGTTTTGCGGTTTGCCACGAGGCTGTTTTCCACATTCGCCAACTGCCAGTCTTTCAGGTTGATGTACTTGTCCGACCGGTTGTGCACCTCCACAAAATCCACGCCGCCCACCCTCGGGTTGAACAGCACTTCGTTGATGACCACATCCATCAAGTCGGCGGGTTCGGGCAGCGCAAACCGGGTTTGCTGCGTTGCGGCCACGTTCTGGTTGCAATCCCTGATGTTCTGAACCGTCAGCGTGTACACGGTTTTGGGTTGCACACTGGCCGCCAAGGTCAACAGCACTTCGCGGCGGGCGGGTTTGGCGATTTCAAAAGATACTATTTCCAGGGCCGGTTCGGCACTGTAATTCAGCGGATTGGCCAAAGAAACCGTATCCATTTTCTCATTGAAAATCACTTTTACCCGGTTCAATCCCAGCACTTCGGCGGCCAGCAACACGGGCGGCGTTTGGTCGGGTTTGGAAGCCGCTACCGAATTGGGTTTGCCCGGCGTGCCACCCGCACCGGCCACGGCAGCCGCCCAATTGCCTTCCTCACCGCAGGCGTTGGTTGCATCAATCTGCTCCAAAGACCAGCCGCCGTCGGTTTTATCGGCATCCCGGTACCACTTGTCCGAGTACGCCACTTGATCTATCACTTGGCCGGCCAGATTGCGGAGCGTG
Source organism: Sphingobacteriales bacterium (assembly GCA_031424975.1). GTDB lineage: Bacteria > Bacteroidota > Bacteroidia > Cytophagales > 172606-1 > Xanthocytophaga. Next base: position 20,562 of record JANPIL010000371.1, on the reverse strand, counting down.
ATTTCATCACCGGCATTGTTGAGCGATGGGAAATTGCTGAGGCCGACGGTGAATCCGAGCGGCTGGAAATCGGCCACAAACGCATTGGCGCACAGGATGATGTAACCTTTGGGCGGCACGTTCGCATCCGGCAAAACGGCTTTGGTGCCAGGGTCGCCGAGGGTGCAGTTTTTCAGGTTAATCACGCGGTCGGTGGAGTTGTAGAGTTCCACAAACTCTGCCGGGGGCAGTTCCACGCGTGGCGACTCGTCGGCAAAAATCTCGTTGATCACCAATTCGCGAAAGCCGATGGCAGGGGGTTTGGGCGTTTCAAAAGATACTATTTTGAAATCGTCCAGCGCGAACCGCTGGCGGTTGGCAGCCGTGAAATAACACGAAACGCCAAAATACGCACCGGCAGCAAATGTGTCGTCGGTCACCGGCGCTTCGCCAACCCATTCGCTTTCAGTGGTTTTGCGCGAGAAAAGCCGCCAGTTTCCGGCACTGCCGCGCACCACCCGGATGCGCAGCGCAACCGGATTGGCGGCGGCACGTCCGGCAATGCCATCAATGATTTTGGTGCTGGCCGTGCCGTTTTGCCGGTACAAATCCACGCCGTCGTTGCTGCCGGTCTCGCCGATGCGGACGTAATAGCCGTTCAGCGAGGTTTTCAGGTTGGCTTGGTTGCTGGCCAGGTACACGCGCAGGTAGTTGCTGCTGCTGGGCGCGAAACTGAGTGTCACGGAAAACTCCCACACCGTGCTATCCTTTGATACACAGGGCGTTAAAAGCGAAATGACCGAGGTGGCATTCGGCCCGGCCGACTGCAGTTTCCCGTCGGGCGTGATGCGGAACAGGGTCGTGTCGCCCGTCCAAACCGGGTTTTGCGTGAAATTCCCATCCGAAAAATCATCGGTAAGTTGGGCTTGGGCGGTTGCAAAAACCAGCAGGCAGAAAAACAGGGGACAAGAAAATGACGGTCTTTGCATGGGAATGCCGGTGGAAACATCAAAAATACGGGGTTTTTGCCCCTTGTAAACATACTATTTCGGCTGGAAACCAACAGTGTAGTCAAATCCCCCCTTCCACGTAAAATTAATCCGTTTCCGCGTGTGCCGGATTTGCGATTACCTTTCTACTTTTGCGTTTGCTGGCTTGCAAATCCGGCGGCTCCCAAATCCGGGATTGCCCGCCTGTCGGCGGACAGGCAAATCCCGGATAACTTGCCTTACGGTTTTTGACGCGACCACCTGAATCTTACTTCTATTAAGCCGATGCAAACCAGACTAAGCGAACGCAAAGCCCGTTTCCTGAAACATTGGGAACCGCGCCGCCAAAATAAACGGCGTTTCTTGCTTAAAAACGCAATCCCTTATAGTCTTTTGGTTACAGTCATACCGTTATTATGGATTGGCGAACCCTTCGAATGGGCAAAAATCTTGCTTCACTGGACGGTCGCATTCTTGCTGTCGCTGGCATACAGCCACTGGATTTGGCGGCACAATGAGAAAACATACCGCAGCTATCTGGAAGAATCCGGTGTGGAATAACAGTTTCCAAAATGCCAAAGCCGTTTCGCACTTTTAATCTTAACCATAAACCGTTTCAAAATGAAAATCGCCGTTGTCGGAGCCACCGGGCTGGTGGGCAGTGAAATACTCAAAGTGTTGGAGGAACGGAACTTCCCCGTAACCGAAATGATCCTTACCGCTTCCGAAAAATCGGTGGGCAAAGAAATCATGTTTCGGGGTAAGCCGGTCAAGGTGGTGGGCGTGGAAACGGCCATTGCCCTGCGGCCCGACATCGCGCTGTTTTCGGCGGGCGGCGGCACATCGCTGGCGTTGGCTCCACGGTTTGCCGAGGTCGGCACGGTGGTCATCGACAACTCGTCGGCGTGGCGCATGGATCCGGCCAAGAAGCTGGTGGTGCCCGAAGTGAACGCCCACGTACTCACCGCCGACGACAAGATCATTGCCAACCCCAATTGCTCCACAATCCAGATGGTGGTGGCCCTCAAGCCGTTACACGACAAATATACGGTCAAACGCGTGGTGGTTTCCACGTACCAATCCGTGACCGGAACCGGCAAGAACGCCGTGGACCAACTGTTTGCCGAACGCGAAGGCCGCACCGACGCGCCGAAAGTGTATCCTCACCCGATTGACCTGAACGTGCTGCCGCACATTGACGTGTTCCTGGAAAACGGCTACACCAAGGAGGAGATGAAGATGGTACACGAAACCCGCAAAATCATGGGCGACGACTCGATCCGCGTCACGGCCACGACGGTGCGCATTCCGGTCATTGGCGGGCATTCGGAGGCGGTAAACGTGGAATTCGCGCGCGATTTTGACTTGGCCGAGGTGCGCCAACTGCTCGAAAACGCCCCCGGCGTGGTGGTCGTGGACGATGTGGCGAATTTCAAATACCCGATGCCCAAGGATGCGCACGGCCGCGACGAAGTGTTTGTGGGCCGCCTCCGGCGCGACGAATCACAACCCAACACGTTGAATATGTGGATTGTGGCCGACAACCTGCGCAAGGGAGCCGCTACCAACGCCGTCCAGATTGCGGAATACCTGCTGGCAAACGTGCTGAAACCGGTGCCGGTGATGTAAACCGATTTGGAGAATTTTTGCCGGGCGGCCATTTGCTCGTCTTCCCGACAATAGTATCTTTCAAAAAGGCCAAACCTCACAATACGTATTTTTTCCTTGGACTGTGGACTAACGTTCAATGTCCAGTTCGGCCCGGAATTTGGAACGCAGCACGTCGTTCCAAGTCCAGCCGCCAAATTCCACGCCGGCCAGCAGCAGGCGGCGGCGTTCGGATAGCTGGTCGTAGTACCGGCCGGTTTGCCCGGCATCGGCCACCAGCGGCACGCCCCGCTTGCGCAGCGCGTCCATGTCGGGCAAGGGTGGCGATTGCTCGGACGAAACAATGAAATCATCCTCAAAGGTGAGCATGTACTCGGTCAATGCCTTGCGCAGAGTTCCCAAACTCAGCGGGCTGGGTTGGGCTTGGGCATCCACGCACACCATCAGGATGGTCAGTGCCTCGTCTAAGGCGGCCAGGTTTACCGAGGCGGCTTCGCGCAGGCGAGAACTGTGGAAATAATGGATGATCGGGTAGGCCAGGTGGTGCTGGCTGTGCGAGAGTATCAGCGAGGCCAGCCCAACGGTATCGGTTTCCAACTGCCTGAAATCACGCCCGTTCCAGGCATTGAGCAAAATGTCGTGCGGGGTTCCGCCCAATGCGGCGATGTAGAGTGCCAGTTGCCGCTTGGCTATCTCGGACGACACCACTTGCAGCAAGTACGTGATAGCGATGGTGAGCATGGTCAGGCCCGAAAGCGAGATGGCCGCCGTCAGCAATTTCCAAAAGGTGGTGCGGGCATAGAAATCGCCCATGCCCAACGTGGAAAGCGTGTAGCCCGCATAGTAGAATTTCTCGCCGGTGGTGGCTGGCAAATGGCTTTGCACGTTGATGACAGAGTACGGATCGGCGCAGAAAAGCAGCCCGTTGCCAATCCAGGCAAGCAGTATCCAAACCGTGAGCGTGAATACGGTGATGGTGACCCCGGCGTGGTTCATCAGCGGGTTGCGCCCCCGCTTGCCCCCCAGAAAAAATATCGTCCGCCACAACTGCCGCGACAAGTAACCGGACATAAACCCGTCGCCGTTGGTGGAAAGCGTGGTGTAAATCAAATCCGTGAAAACAACCACCAAGATGGCAATGCCGGAAAATGCGTAGAGGTAGCTCATATCCCGCCCGACTTGCAAAAACCGTACGCGCCAGCGGCAACCCGCAAACCGGTGTTTTTGCGGCTGGCACACAAAACAGCCTGCCTGTACGCCACGGCGCACGAATCGGCAGACAGGTATGTTTTGAAAAGCCCAAACCCGCCGTATCTTTACGCACGCGTAATCCGGAAAAATGCCGCTCAAAACCCTGTTTCTCATAGTTGCCCTTGCCTGGCTGCCCGACTGGAACACCGTCAGCCGGTCGGGGGAGATACGGCGGTTCAAGGAACAGGCTTCCGAAGCATTCAGGAAAGGGAAATACGACGAGGCGTTGGTTTTCTACCGCCACCTGTACGACAAGCTGAACATCGGCGAGGAGGAAGTGATGGTAAACCTGGCGCATTGCTATTTCACGCAGCGCAACAACAAGCAGGCCACGGCACTCTACCAGATTGCGTGCCGGTCGCCGAAGTCCGGTGTCCGGTCGCTGGCATGGCAGCAACTGGGCGTGCTGGCCTACCGCAAACGCCGCTACGAATGGGCGGGTATGTGCTTTAAAAACGCTCTTAAAAGCAACCCTGCCAACGACGATGCCCGCTACAACTACGAACTGGTGCGCAAGATGGCATCGCCTGCCCGCCAAAAACCGGCCGCTTTGCCCCCGCCGCCCACTGAACCGCCGCCCGAACCGGAGGCCAGCGACAGCACCCGCACCGACGACGAGCCATCGCCGGAGCAGTACGGTGAGATGAACCTTTCGGAAGAGCGGGCGGAAATGCTGCTGGAAGCCATGAAAGACACCGAAAAGCAATACATCAGGCAGCAAAAGAAAAAAGGCGGCAAAAAGCCACCGCCCGACAGCCCGGACTGGTAAGGCAGGAAGCGAAAAAATAGTACCTTTCAAAAAGCCCAAACCTGCCCGTGTTTTTCGTCATTGCAAGGCACGAAGCAATCTGCTCGGTTCCGTCGGCCCGGACCGTTCCCGTTGGGGCGTGTGCGGCCGGGAAACAGCCTTGCGGGGCGGCTTTTGGCGCGTCTGCCCGTGAACGGATTGCTTCGTGCCTCGCAATGACGGTTTTACTTACACTGACGGGCTTTTTTGTCAGGACGGATGTGCCGGAAAATAGTACCTTTCAAAAAGACCAAACCCGTTTAGCTTTGCATTTCCGTTTCCCCACTTGATTTTCGCTCTCATGAAAGAAGTATATGTTGTGGCCGCCGTCCGCACGCCGATTGGCAGTTTTGGCGGCGTGTTGGCCGGTTTTTCGGCCACCCAGTTGGGTTCGCTGGCCATCCGGGGCGCATTGGAGAAGGCCGGAATCCAGCCCGCGCAGGTGCAGGAAGTGTTCATGGGCAACGTGGTGTCGGCCAATCTGGGGCAGGCTCCCGCCCGGCAGGCCGCCATTTTTGCCGGTTTGCCGCCCGAAACGGTCTGCACCACCGTAAACAAGGTTTGCGCATCGGGCACCAAGGCGGTGATGTTTGCCGCCCAGAGCATCATGCTCGGCCTTAACGACGTAGTGGTGGCGGGCGGCATGGAAAGCATGACCAACATTCCGTATTACGTTGAAAAAGCCCGTTTCGGCTACAAGTACGGCGACGGCAAGCTGGTTGACGGCTTGCGCAAGGATGCCCTCTGGGACGTGTACAACGACTACGCGATGGGCAACGCCGCCGACATGATGGCCCGCGAAAAACACATCAGCCGCGAAAGCCAGGATGCCTACGCCATGGAATCGTACCGCCGCGCCGCCGAAGCCACGCAAAAGGGTTTTTTCAAGGAGGAAATCGTGCCGGTGGCCGTGCCGCAGAAAGGCCGGGATCCGCTGATGGTGGCCGAGGACGAGGAATACAAGAACGTGAATTTCGACAAGATTCCCGGCCTAAAACCCGCTTTCGCACCCGAAGGAACCGTTACCGCCGCCAACGCCAGCACCCTCAACGACGGGGCCGCCGCGCTGGTGCTGGTGAGCAAGGAAAAAGCCGCCGAACTCGGCCTCAAGCCCATTGCCCGCATTTTGGGTTTTGCCGATGCCGAACAGGCTCCTGAATGGTTCACCACCTCGCCGTCGCTGGCCATTCCGAAGGCGATGAAAATGGCGGGCATCACCGCCCAAAACGTGGATTACTACGAGATAAATGAGGCGTTTTCAGCGGTGGCGCTGGTCAATATGCAGCAACTCGGCCTGAATCATGCCCGCGTCAATGCGTTTGGCGGGGCGGTGGCCCTGGGGCATCCGCTGGGCTGCTCCGGTGCGCGGATACTGGTCACGCTGGCCAACGTGCTCGGGCAAAACGGCGGCACCATCGGTGTGGCGGGCATCTGCAACGGCGGCGGCGGCGCATCGGCGTTGGTCATGGAGCGGGTTTGACGTTTTCCGTTTAAAAATTTTGAAAACCGGTAGAGACGTTGCACCGCAACGTCTTTGTTTCCAGTATGCGGGCGTTTTCTTGTCCGGTGTTGCACCTCAGCAGACCATGCGCAGGAGACGTTGCAATGCAACGTCTCTACAAAATCCCGCATTCCCAAAACAGTATCTTTTAAAAACCTCAAACCCGCCCTTTTAACGAAAAACGACTTTGAACGCCCTCAAGGAAACCCACTTCCACTTCGACCGCCAGACCGGCTTTTACCGGGGCAAAGTGCGCGACGTGTACTATTTCGATGACCGGATGGCCATTGTCGCCACCGACCGCATTTCGGCGTTTGATGTGGTGTTGCCGCGTGCCATCCCCTGCAAGGGCCAGGTGCTCAACCAGTTGGCCGCACTGTCGCTGCAAGCCACCGCCGATATCCTGCCCAACTGGCTGCTTTCCGTGCCCGACCCCAGCGTGAGCATCGGGCTGCGCTGCGAGCCGTTTGCCGTGGAAATGGTGGTGCGCGGCTACCTGGCGGGCCACGCGTGGCGCGAGTACCGGTCGGGCAAACGCACCGTTTGCGGCGTGCCCTTGCCCGACGGCCTGCGCGAAAGCGACCTGCTGCCGCACCCAATCCTCACGCCCACCACCAAAGCCAGGGAAGGCCACGACGAGGACATTTCGCGGGACGGCATTATTGCGCAGGGAATCGTGGCCGAAACCGACTATGCGCAACTGGAAGCTTACGCGCTGGCCCTGTTTGCGCGCGGCACCGAACTGGCCGCCCGGCGCGGACTGATACTGGTGGACACCAAATATGAGTTTGGCAAACGCGATGGCAAAATATACCTGATAGACGAGGCGCACACGCCCGATTCGTCGCGCTATTTCCATGCGGATGGCTATCAGAAAAGGCAGCAGGCCGGACAGCCGCAACGCCAGCTTTCCAAGGAATTTGTGCGCGAATGGCTGATTGCCAACGGTTTCCAAGGCAAAGATGGCCAGCAAGTGCCGCCCATGACCGACGATTGGGTGCGCACCATCACAAACCGGTACGTGGAACTGTACGAGCAAATGACCGGCGGGGCTTTCGTGGACACCGGCTCCGGGGCAACGGAACCGCGCATTGAGGCCGCCATCCGCGCCGCATTCGCCTGAGTTGTGGCGTTTGCGGGCCCTGCCTGCGTTCGCAGTTCAAAGACAAAATCCGCTATCATACGTGACGGCTCGCTCCGCGTTTGCACCGCGCTTGGCGGAACGCCAAAAAACCGCGCCGCACAAAATAGTATCTTTCAAAAACGCCAAACCTGCCTTCCGCCCGCGTTGCGCCCGGTTTTTATATTGACCCGGAAAACGCTACTTTTGCGTAATGTTCTTTTGGCGACGGAGTGCGACGACATTCCGGAAAGCATCCATCACAAACAAAACCGGCAATGAAATTCACGATTGACAAACAGGAAAAACACGTCATATTCCAGTTGCACGAAAGCAAGCTGGACGCAACGCTGACTCCGCTGCTGAAAACCGAACTGCTGACACTGAATGCCGAGGGCTTCCGCAATGTAATCCTCGACCTGTCGGAAACCAAATACATGGATTCGTCGGGCCTGAGTGCCGTGCTGACCGGAAACCGCCTGTGCAAGGAAGCGGAAGGGCTTTTTGTAATGACCGGACTCTCGGATCACGTGCAGAAGCTCATCAGGATATCGCAACTCGAAAGTGTGCTGCACATCGTGCCCACCCTGCCCGAAGCCATTGACGCGGTTTTTTTCCACGAACTGGAAAGCGAATTTGGCCGCGAAGGCACCGAATAGCGTTTGCCGCCCCCAACCCCGAAGGAGAGAAAATGGCAAGCAAAAAAACAAGTGCAACCTGACCAGTGTTTTGATGGCCGAGCCAGCATTCAAGCACCGGGAAAACAGTACGCCACGGCGCATGAACATCTTTTGAAAACCCCCGAACCTAATTCCTTATGCTCCCCTTTGGGGTTGGGGGCTGCAAACGCAACACGGTAAACGCGCAACGCACTTGTCCTTCACCCTCAAGATACTGGGCAGCAGTTCGGCCACCCCGGCCCACGGACGGTTTCCCACGTCGCAACTGCTGCAAGTGGAGCAGCACCATTTCCTGATTGATTGCGGCGAAGGCACGCAGTTCCAGTTGCTCAGGTATCACTGCAAGCTCAACCGCATCAACCACATCCTGATCAGCCACCTGCACGGCGACCATTTCTACGGGCTGGTGGGCTTGCTGGCCACCATGAACCTTAGCGGCCGCACCAACGACCTGAACCTTTACGGCCCGCCCGACCTGCTCGAAATCATCACCACGCAGTTCCGCTGTTCGGATACACGGCTGGAATACAAGATAACCTTCCATCCGCTGGATCCGTGTACCGGCGTGATCTTGGAAGACGAGCAACTGACCGTGAGCACGATACCGCTGCATCACGGCATTGCCTGCACCGGATTTTTGTTTCGCGAAAAGCCGCACAAACGCCGCATCAACGCCGATGCGCTGCCCGGCGGCGTTGCCGCGCACCAAATCAAGCGGCTCAAGGAAGGCAAGGACATACACGACGAACACGGCAACCTGCTCCACGCCAACGCCCAACTCACGCTGCCACCCCGACCCTCGTTCAGCTACGCCTACTGCTCGGACACTGCTTACCACGAGCCGGTTATCGAACAAGTCACCGGCGTGGACTTGCTTTACCACGAAGCCACCTTCCTGACATCAGAAGCCGCGCGGGCGGCCCACACGCGGCACAGCACCGCGCACCAGGCAGCCACGGTGGCACGGCTGGCCGGCGTGAAACAGTTGCTCATCGGGCATTTCTCGGCGCGGTACCGTGAACTCACACCCCTGCTCGACGAAGCGCGAAGCGTGTTTGCCAATACCGAACTGGCGGTGGAAGGGCTGACGGTCTCGCTGTCGGACCGGGTTTAAAAATCCATGGCACTTGCATGGGCTGGCATACGGAAAACCGGATGCCGGATTCATCCATTTCGGGCTGATGGCTTGTTTGCATTTCCGGGAAAGCGAAGTATCTTGGGTTGCGGTAGCGGGACTTTCCAAGTCCCGGTTATGGCTGGCGGGCTGCACCGGAATTTGGAAAGTCCCGCCACTTGGCCCGCACACGCCAAACCATTTGCCGCAACAAACAGTTAGGGTCACACATTTCGCTTTTCGCAAGCCATCCTCTTTCTGCCCTTGAAAACATTACTGCAACCCGACCTCCGGAAAAAGCAAAGCCTGTTCATGGTTCTGAGCGGCGTGTTTTTAACCAACGCCATCATTTCCGAAATCATCGGAGCCAAAATATTTTCGCTCGAAGCGGTTTTCGGCCTGCCCCCGGCGCAGATTCCCATCGGCAGCTTCAAACAGGATTTCAACCTGCCCGCCGGGGCGTTGCCTTGGCCCATCGTGTTCATCACTTCCGACATCATCAACGAGTATTTCGGGCCCAAGGGCGTGCGGCGCGTCAGTTTCATGGGGGCGATACTGATTTGCTACGGATTCCTGATCATTTTTGCGGCCACGCACCTGCCTCCGGCACAATTCTGGCAGGACATCAACCGGGGCGACAATAACTTTGACATCAACTTTGCGTTCGGCAAGATATTCCGGCAGGGACTCAACATCATCACCGGCTCCATCATCGCATTCCTGCTGGGGCAGTTGCTTGATGCCTACGTATTCCAGTACGTGCGCGGCATTACCGGCAGCAAAATGCTCTGGCTGCGGGCCACCGGCTCCACGGTGGTGTCACAACTGATTGACAGCTACGTGGTTATCTTCGTCGCGTTTTATGTTTTCGGTAACTGGACGCTGGAACAAGTGCTTTCGACGGGTGTGAACAGCTACCTCTACAAAGTGGCCATGGCCCTGCTGCTCACGCCGCTGCTCTACCTTGTGCACCATGTGATTGACAAATACCTGGCGGCTGAATAGAAAAGGCCTCCCCCCTGTCTGCCGACAGGCAGGCAACCCCCTCCGAAGGAGGGGGCTTTAAAACTCCCCTCCCTTTCGGGGAGGGGTCGGGGGTGGGGCTTCTCCCCCTTCGGGGGCCGGGGGGCCATTTGTGCGCCGCCAATTGTCGCAGATGATGGCCGTGGCAACGCCCACATTCAGCGATTCGGCCCCACCGTAACGCGGGATGTGTATTTTGCGGCCCACATACGGCACGATTTCCTCGCGGATGCCGTGCGCCTCGTTGCCCATGACCACGATGCCCGCTTGCGCAAACCCCGCCGAATGCACATCATCGCCTTCCAGAAACGCGCCGTACACCGTTGTTAGCGTGGCAGACTCTTTCAAATATTCCACCAGACAGGTGTAATACAGCGGCATCCGCGTAAACGACCCCATGCTTGCGGCAATGGTTTTGGGGTTGTGCAAGTCCACGGTATCGTCTGAGCAGATGATGCCCGCAATGCCGTACCAGTCGGCAATGCGTATAATCGTGCCCAGATTGCCGGGATCCTGAATGCCGTCCATGGCCAAAAGCAGACTGCTGGCAGAGGGCATTATTGCCAAATTGGGTTGCATGACGGCGACGGCCAGTGCCGCATTATTGGTTTGCAGGCCGCCCGCCCTGGCCAAATCGGCTTCGGAAACAATTTCGACGGCTGCCTGCGTGGCAGCATTTTTGCGGTTCAGGATCATCGCCTCGTACTGCCGCTGGAAATCGGCGGTGGCCAGCAGCAGGCGGATTTCGTAACCGGATTGCAGCAGTTCCAGCACGTTCTTACCGCCTTCCACCACAAAAGATTGCTCCATTTTGCGGTATTTCTTTACTTGCAGCGATTTGATCAGTTTCAGCCACTTTTGCGAAATCATGGTTCAACGAGTTTTCCGTGGGCAAACCCGACGGGTAGGCGGGGTTTGGGCTTTTTAAAACCTGCCTGCCGGACAGGCAGGGATACTATTTAGCTCCCTCTTTCGGAGGGGGTTGCCTGCCTGTCGGCAGACAGGGGGGAGGCTTTGGGTTTGGCTTTTTTGAAAGATACTATTTTCGCACCGGCGGTAAACGCACACCACAAGGACCAACTTGCTACGGATCTTCTTTTACAGTGTCTTGCTGGCCGCCATGCTTTTGTTCTCGGGTTGCCTGAGCCAGCAGCGGCTCCTGCAACCCGACCAGTCGCTGCTTACCGGGCAGCGTATCAAAGGTAACCAAAAAGTGGCCGCCGACGAATTTGCGCCCTTTTACAAGCAGAAAGCCAACCGCCGCTTTGCCGGCACGCCATTTTCGCTTTACCTCACGCTGTATTATCTCGGCTCACGCACCTACAGCCAAGCCAGGGTGGAGCAGGAAATAGCCGAAACTACCGAAAAATACAACCGCCGGATTGTGGCCGCCGACAACGACTCGCTCAAGGTGTCGCGCATTGAAAGGAAACGCGAAAAGGCACTCAACCGCCTGAACCGCCGCCTGAGCGAAGGCAACTGGCTGATGCGCGTGGGCGAACCGCCCGTGGCCTTCGACACGGCTTTGGCCCGGAAGTCGGCGGAAAGTATGCGGCAATACCTGCAGGCAAAAGGCTTTTTCCGCGCCAATGTCGCGTATGAATACAAAAAGGATTCGCTGTTCAGGACTGTCCGTGTCACGTATTTGGTTACGGAAGACCAACGCTACCGGATTGTGCGGGCCGATTGGCAGACCGACAACCGCCTCATTGACAGCCTATTGAATACAACGCGCGAAAAATCGCTGTTGCGCGTGGGCGACGGCTACGACAACGACCGGATCAATGCCGAACAAGACCGGATTGACAAGCTGCTCAAAAACAACGGCTACTACGATTTTAGCCGCCGCTACGTTACCTTCGACGTGGACACCACCCTGCGCGACACCACCGTGCGCGATACGCTGGCGCGGGGCGGCCGCGTAAGTATCCGGACAATCATCAACGACCCGCCCGACGGTAAGCCGCACCGCGTATTTGCCGTGGACGGGGTTTTCGTGACCGAGGACGCGGGCATTTCGGGCCGGGTGCGCCGCGACACGCTGGTGTTTCGCAACATCCGGTACTTGGCCCGCAACTACCGCTTCTCGCACAAGATACTCGACACCAAAGTGCTGATACGTCCGCAGGCGCGTTACAGTCTGCAAACCTCGCTGGAAACGCAGCGGCTGCTGGGCAGCCTGGATATGTTCAAGTTCGCCAACATACTCTACGATACCACGGGCGGCAAATTCACCGCCAAAATCTACACCAGCCCCGTTGAAAAATACACGTACTCGGTGGAGGGCGGCGGCACGGTGACACTGGCCAACGGCTATCCCGGCCCGTTTGGCAGCGCGGATTTCAAGATCCGCAACGTGTTTGGCGGCTTGGAGATACTCGAACTGCGGGCCACGGGCGGCGTGGAGGGGGTGGCCGGCTTCCGCAGCGAAAGCGACCCGGCCATTTACCCGAGCCAGCAAGCCAACATATCGGCCTCGCTAATATTCCCGCAGATCCTGTTCCCGACCGCCGTAAAATACCTGTTCAGTCGGTTTTCGCCGCAAACGCGCCTGCAAGTGGGCTACAACCTCACCAACCGGCCTGAATTCAGGCGGTTTGGTTTCCAAGGTTCGCTCACCTACGCTTGGCAGCCCGATCTGCTGCGCCGCTTCAACATCACGCCCCTTGAACTCAGCCGCATCTCGTCTAGCTACGCCAATAGTGCGGCGGGCAATGCCTTCCGCAAGGAAATCAACGACCTGCGGGCCAATGGCAGTACCTTGTGGCGGGCTTTCCAGAAGGCTTTTGTGTCAAGTGTCAACGCCTCATACGTGTACAACAGCAACATCACCGGCCAAGTGCAGCGGGCCCGCTACCTGCGGCTGTTTGCCGAAAGCGGCGGCTCGTTCCTGAACCTGCCCCTGCCCGGAAGCTGGAACATTGCCAGCGACAGCACCCGCGACGGCCTGCAATTCTACCGGTTCGTGAAATTCAACGTGGACTACCGCTACTACCTGCCGCGCAATGCCCGCAACTCATGGGCGTTCCGCGTCAATGCGGGCGTTGGCAACCCGTACGGGCCATCGGGCACGCTGCCCTACGAGAAGTTTTTCTTTGCCGGGGGCAGCAACAGTGTGCGGGCATGGCTGCCGAGGCGGCTGGGCTTGGGTTCGTTCCGCGACAGCCTGGACGGAAACGGCAACTACACCTACCGCATTGAGCAGCCCGGCGATGTGGTGCTGGAAGGCAGTGCCGAATACCGCACCAGTTTCATCAAGTTCAGCAGCGTGAACCTGCAACTGGCCTTCTTTGCCGATGCGGGCAATGTCTGGCTCATCCGCAAGAACCCCACCGTGCCCGACGGCGAGTTCCGGCTCGACCGGTTTTACCGCGAAATCGCGTTGGGGGCGGGCGTGGGCCTGAGGCTTGATTTCTCGTTTTTACTGCTGCGACTTGATGCGGGCACCAAACTCTACGACCCCGGCCGCCGCCCCGAAGACCGCTGGGCGGCGCAAAACCTGCTGCGCGGCCGCTCGGTGTTTGGCCGCGGACAGAGCAGCCTCAACTTCGGCATCGGCTACCCGTTCTGAAAGGGGGCGGGTTTGGGGTTTTCAAAAGATACTATTTAGCCCCCGAAGCCTATGGTTTGAGCCATGGCCGGAGTTGTCAGCATCACTCCTCACCCGCGTTGGCCATCTTTGCCCGCAAGTCATACGCGCCCTTGGTCACAATGGTATTGGCGGGGATGTTGCCGGGCAAATCCACCTGCACAAAGCCATTGCCGCGCAGACCGGTTTTGATGGCGATCCGCTCGAAAACCATGCGTTGACTGCTCTTGTCTTTAAGCGCGAAAATGTAATTTTCCTCGCCAGCGTTGATGACCGCCGTTTCCGGCAAAGCGGACACACTTTGCCGGTTCATCTCAATCCATGCTTTCAGGTATGTGCCGGGCAGCAAATTCGGGTCTTCCCGATCCAGGTGGCAGTGGATGCCCACGCTGCGGTCAGGAGCGATTTCCTTATGGATTAGATACACGGTGGCCGTGCGTTCGCGGGTTTCGCTGGCCAACATGAACCGCACTTTCTGCCCGACCCTGATGCTCGCAATGTCTTTCTCAAAAACGGATAGTTCGGCATGAATGTGATCGGGATTCACAATCTGGAACAACACATCAGTCGGATTGACAAACGAGCCGATGGTGGCATTTACCTGCGTCACGTAGCCGTTGATGGGAGCGTACAGATTAATGGTGCTCCGGATGGTGCCATTCTCCAATTGGGCAGGATTCAGGTGCAGCAGCCGCAGCCGGGCTTTCAGTCCGCTGACCCTTGCCAAGGTGCTGTAATATTGTGCCTTGGCCTGTTGCAGGGTTTTCAGGGCATTCACGTTTTCCTTGCTCAGTTCCTGTTGGCGCGTGTATTCGGCGGCCAAAAACTCCAACTGGCTCTTGTTTTCCAAATAATCCTGCTGCAATTGAATGAAATCCGGGTTTTCCAGCACGGCCACCACTTGCCCTTTTTTTACGCGCATCCCGGGCAGCAGCGACGTGTTTTTCAGGAAGCCGCCCATCGGCGGCGAAATACTGACCGTGTTTTGCGGCGGCACGTCCAGTTTGCCGTTCACCTTGAGTGTATTGCCCAGGTTGTGCAGCTCAGCGCCGCCCAACCGGATGCCTGCCATTTGGTATTGTGCCACAGTCAGCGAAACTGCGTTCTCCGCAGATGCCAGTTGCTTTTCGGGCGTTTCCGGCGGTTTTTCCGGGCGGCAGGCGGCAAACGGCATTGCCAGGCAAAGTATTGTTATCCAAAAAGGAATGATGCGCTTGTCCATGTGATTTGTCGTGTTTGGTATTGTTGGTTTGGCAATGGCCAATTTTCCAAAATAGTATCTTTCAAAAAGGCAAAACCTGCGGTTTTTGCGCAAGCCGGAGCGTGCGCTACTGCCGTTGCTGGCCCGACAGAAATTCCAGCCGGATTACCGTTTGGTTGAAGCGGTGCAGGGTGTCCAAATACCGGTTCCGGATATTCAACGCACGGCTCAGTCCCTGCGAATATTCCAGATAACCGATTTCGCCCGCGCGGTATGCCTTCCGGGCATTTTCCAGAATCAGGCGGGCGGTGGGCAACGCGGTTTGGTCATAATAGGCAAGGCTGTTCTGGTGTTTGCCGTATTCCTGCACGGCTTGCTGCCACTGCTGCCGGAGCTGGTTTCGGTAAAGATCGGCCTGCGTGGCAACGACCTTTTCGTTGATCCTGGCCGCCGAAATGCGGTTCCGTTGCGGCCTGAGCCACAGCGGAACGGCCACGCCGACTTGTGCCGCCTGAAACCGCTTGCCGCCGTCAAAAAAACGCTCCTGCCCGTTTATAATCTGCGTGCCCGTCAGCGACTGGTTAAGGTAGCCGAGCGTGAAATCGGGCAGCAGACGGGCTTTTTCCACTTGGGTGAGTGTTTGCGAAACCACTGTTTGCTGCTGCCAGTACCGCAATGCCGGGTTTTGCGCCAGCACCGCCGTATCGGTCAGTGAAATGGTCAAGACCCTTTGTTTAAGCGTATTTTCGGTGGTGGCCACGGGTTGCGGATGGTTGAGCAACGTTTGCAACTGCACTTGCTGAATGCGCACATCCGCCTCATTCTGGACCAGCAGCAACGCAATTTCCTGCAACTGGCTCTCGGCGGAGGCTTGTTCCAGCAGCGTTCCTTCGCCCGTGCGGTAGCGCAGTTGCGTTGCCTTGGAAAACTGGCCGACGATGCTGTCCTGTTCCAACAGCAACCGCTGTTGGGCTTGCACCAGAACCAGTTGCTCATACACCGAACGCACTTGGCTCGCCAACTCATGCTGGGTCACGGTGAGGCGCAGTTCGCTGCCCCGCACCTGCGCCTGCAACCAAGCCGCCTGCCGCTGCCACAACAACGGAAATGGCAGGCTTTGCGTAACCGTGAAACTGTTGTCAAAATTGATGCTGTTATACTGTCCGCCCGTCCACTGCACGTTGGTCTTGCCAATGTCGGCGGTGGCGGTTTTGCGCAGGGCTTTCTGCACGTCCAGCTCGTAAGTTCCCGTCCGCACGTTCAGGTTGTTTTTCAACGCCAGCGATACAGCCTGTTCCACAGTGAGCCGCTCCGAAATAGTATCTTTCTGTTGGGCAAAACCCGTCGGTTGAAAAAGCAAAAAGAAAACAGGCAAAAAGAGAGGCAAGCGGGACAAATGACAGCCAAGCGGCGGTTGCGGAGTGCTTCCAAAATAGTACGCCACCCCGCCTGCCGGACGGGCAGGGGCGCATAGATATGTTTTAAAAAGGCGAAACCCCCTTTTTGCAAGGCCGGATTTTGCAAAAATCCGGCCTTGCAGCCTTGCCAGGAAATCCAGCGATGTGATTTTCGTGATGAAATCCGGTTCATCCGCGGATGGATTGTGGGCGGTTTGTCGGTTGGCTGCTCTTTTGCCCTTTTTCCCTTTCCGTTCAAACAGGACGTACAGCACCGGCAGCACAAGCAGCGTGAGCAACGTGGACGAAACCAGCCCGCCAATGACCACCGTTGCCAGCGGTTTCTGCACTTCGCCTCCCGCCCCCGTTGACAAGGCCATCGGCAAAAAACCCAGCGAAGCCACCATCGCTGTGAGCAGCACCGGGCGGAGGCGCGTTTGGGTGCCTTGCAAAATAGTATCTTCCAGATTAGCCAAACCCGCCTTTCGGAGCCGGTTGAACTCGGCAACCAGCACAATGCCATTAAGTACCGAAACACCGAACAGCGCGATGAAACCCACGCCCGCCGAAATGCTGAACGGCATTGCGCGCAGCCACAACGCCAGCACGCCGCCAATGGCCGACAGCGGAATGGCCGTAAAGACCAGGATGCTTTGCCGCACGGATTGGAACGTGAAATAGAGCAGCACGAAGATCAGCAGCAACGACACCGGAACGGCCACCGTAAGCCGCTGGCGGGCTTGCACCAGGTTTTCAAACGTGCCGCCATAAGTGACGTAATAACCGGCGGGCAGCTTGATTTTGCTGCCCATCCGGGCTTGGATTTCATTGACCACGCTTTCCACGTCGCGTCCGTGCACATTGAAGCCGACCACAACGCGGCGGCGGGCACCGTCGCGCTGGATCTGGTTGGGGCCAACCTTGAAAGAAACATCCGCCACCTGCGACAGCGGAACCTGGTTGCCGTCGGGAGCGGTAATGTACAGGTTGCGCACGTCTTCAATGCCTTGCCGGTCTTGGTCGGCCAGCCGCACCACCAAATCAAACCGCTTTTCGCCCTCAAACACCAAACCCGCCGCTTCACCGGCAAACGCGGCGCGGATGGTGCGGTTGATGTCTTCGATGTTCAGCCCGAAAGCGGCGATTCTGTCGCGGTCATAACGCACCACAATCTGCGGCAGCCCGGTTACCTGCTCAACATACAGGTCGGCGGTGCCTGTCACTTTCCCGACTACCTTGCCCACCCGTTTGGCTTGTTCGGCCAGCACGTCCAAGTCGTCGCCGTATATTTTCATCACCACATCCTGCCGCGCCCCCGTCATCAGTTCGTTGAACCGCATCTGGATGGGCTGCTGGAAACTGAAGCTGACCCCAGGCAGCACCTCCAAGGCTTCGGCCATCTTTCCGGCCAGTTCCTCACGGCTACCGGCACTGGTCCATTCAGACTTGTCTTTCAGGATCACTATCAAATCGCAGGCTTCCACGGGCATCGGGTCGGTAGGCACTTCGGATGAACCGATTTTGCCAACCACTTCCTTTACTTCGGGAAACCGCTTTTGCAAGATAGCCGCCGCCTTCTGGGCTACCTCAATGGTTTGCGAAAGCGAACTTCCCGTGGCCACCCGCGTCTCAACGGCAAAATCGCCTTCTTCCAGCGTCGGGATAAATTCGCCGCCCATGTTCGCAAACAGCAGCAACGACACGGCAAATGCAACCACCGAAACACTGATTACCAGCACTTTGCGGCGCAGGGCGAAATGAATGGCCGGTGTGTATGCCCGCTGCGCAAAGGCCATGATGCGGTCGGCAAAGGTGCGTTTGCCGTGGTCGGTCTTTCTGCTCAGAAACAAGGCTGAGGCCATCGGGACCCAAGTCAGGCTCAGGATGAATGCGCCCATGATCGCAAACGAGACTACCTGCGCCATGGGCCGGAACATCTTGCCTTCCACACCGACCAGTGTGAGCAGCGGCAGGTACACAATCAGGATGATGATTTCGCCAAAGGCCGCCGAGTTGCGGATGCCGGAAGCGGCTTGGTGCACTTCACTGTCCATCTGGGCTTGCGACAAAACAGCCCCCCCCGCCCCCAGAGCCAAAAAGCCCCCTCTTTCGGAGGGGAGGCGGGGAGGCCGCCGGACTGCCAAATGGTGCAGCGTCGCCTCGACGATGATGACCGCACCGTCCACAATCAGTCCGAAATCAATGGCTCCGAGGCTCATCAGGTTGCCCGAAACGCCGAACAGGTTCATCAGTGCCACGGCAAAAAGCATGGCCAGCGGAATAACCGAAGCCACAATCAAGCCCGCCCGGAAGTTGCCGAGCAGCAGCACCAGCACAAAAACCACAATCAGCGCACCTTCGGCCAGGTTGCGCGTAACGGTGCTGATGGCATTGTTGACTAATTTGGTACGATCCAAGTAAGCTTCTATTTCTACGCCTTCGGGCAGGGTTTTCCGAATCCTGCTGATACGTTCCTTGATGTTGCGAATCACTTTGGACGAGTTTTCGCCCTTGAGCATCATCACAACCGCCCCCACCACTTCGCCCTCGGCGTTGCGCGTCATGGCTCCGTAACGCACGGCGTGGCCGGTCTGCACGGTTCCAATGTTGCGCACCAGCACCGGAATGCCGTTCGCATTGCGTTTGACCACTATTTTCTGGATGTCGGCCGAGTCGCCGATCAAGCCTTCGCTGCGGATGAAATAGGCATCGGGTTTCTTGTCAATGTAAGCCCCGCCGGTATTCTGGTTGTTCTTTTCCAGTGCCACAAACACATCGTTGATGCCCAAGTTGTAGCTGCGCAGCTTGTCGGGGTCAAGCGCGATTTCGTATTGCTTCAGGTAGCCGCCAAAGCTGGCCACTTCGGCCACGCCTTCCGTTCCCAGCAATTGCCGCCGTACCGTCCAATCCTGGATGGTGCGCAATTCCATGGGCGGGTATTTTTTCTCATACCCTTTTTTCGGCTTAATGATGTACTGGTATATCTCGCCCAGGCCGGTGGTGACCGGCCCGAGTTCGGGCGAGCCGATGCCCGCCGGAATCTGGCTTTTGGCCTGTTGGAGCCGCTCGAAAACCTGCTGCCGCGCCCAATAAACATCCGCATTCTCCTTGAAAACGATGGTGACCACCGACAAGCCGAACCGCGAAAACGACCGTATTTCTTCCAGATCGGGAATGGTAGCCATGGTTTGTTCAACGGGAAACGTAATGAGCCGTTCCGTTTCCTGAGCCGCCAATGAAGGCGCAACCGTAATCACCTGCACTTGGTTGTTGGTGATGTCTGGCACGGCATCAATGGGCAGTTGCGTCACCGACCAGCTGCCCCACGCCACCAGCGCAAGCACGGCCAAGCCGATGATGAGCTTGTTGTGGATGGAAAAATAAATGATTTTGTCTAACATAACCGTGGCTTGGGGGTGAAACGGATGGGCGGGAATTTCGGGTGGGCAGGCGCAAACCTGCCATCAGGCAGGATTGCTTGCGCAAGGATTGCCTGCATACGCGGAACGGCATCATCCCCGGCTGGAGATTTGCGGTGCAGGACTGGCGGCAATGGCGGAGTGGCTTGGAAACGCCCCGAATCACCAAACAGTAGGGTTGCAAAACAGTACCCTTCAGGAAAGGCAAACCGGCGGCAGGGGCGGCTCAAACCCGTGGCGGGCGGAGCAGGGAATCGGAGAACAGGTAAACGTAGGCGTTTCGGTAAACGCACGCCCGGCGGCTGGCAAGGATGCAAACCCGGCGCGAAAGGAAAACAGTGGCGGCGGGGATGATGAAAGACATCGCGGCGCAGTGTGCATGGAAGGCGGGCAGGCAGTGGTCGCCGCGGTGGCTTTTGGCGTGTGCCGAACCTTGGCCGTAGTGCAGGTGCAGAAACGCGAGGAACCCGAGGCTGCCGCCCGACTCGCGCCGGTGTTGTTGGTAGTGGCCGATCAAACCGGGGATCTTGCCCAGTTCCCGCACGTCGGTATGCGGCAAAACCGCACCGGCCAACAGGAAAACCCCCAGAAACAGCGCGGCAATTGATTTCATCGGTGCTTTAATATCCCGCAAAGCACAACGAAAATTCGGTCTGTTTCAACGGTGGCGCGTAATTTGGAAACTGACTAAATTAATGGCACCGGTTTTCCACCATGCATTTGCGGCCATCACGCATGATTGCCCACCGCCAAAGGCATTTGCTAAAATAACGTGAGCTATGGGGTATGGCCTAAAAAGAGCAAAAGGGCCAAAGTTTTAGCAACTTTGTAGTGATCAAACCACCGATGCTAAACCTTGAACCCTTATGCCCGGCGAAGATAAAGAAAAAAAACTGATTGAAAT
>JANPIL010000370.1:0-5975 GCA_031424975.1 Sphingobacteriales bacterium | reverse complement strand
TCGGCAAAATAGTATCTTCTGGAAACCACAAACCCGCCTCATTTCATTCCGAATCTGGGTTGCTGTGCCAGAATACCAATGACTTGGCGAGCAATTTCAGCTTCTGCCTTTTTTTAAGGAAACCGAAATAAGGCGAACGGCTCAGGTTAAAGAATATTTGCGGGCTGTGGCGCGTGATGTGCCTCAGGTACATATTCCAGAACACTTGGATGTAGCCAGCCAAATCTTCGCTTGCCAAAACGGCTTTCCGCTTGTTTGCCTTGGCAATGGCCGTGAAGTAGCGCGCCACTGACAGCACTTCGGCACTTGAATAATCGCATTCGCGGCGGCTGAGCCTGCGGTGTATCTCGAAGTCGGCTTCGGGCCAGCCGGGAAAGAACTCCCGGAAGGTTTCCAGTTGCACGGACAGCAGCGCACGCGACAGTTTCAGTTCATTGGTAATGCTTGCCTGTTTCGGGTGTTGCCGGTAGTAAAGCAGCACTTGCGGTATGTTGGCCAGTTTGAGTTTCTTGGCCGCCCGCACGTAAAAATCATAATCCCCGGCCACCTTGAATGTGGTGTCGTGCCAGATGCCGTGCCTGATAAAATCGTTGCGACGCAGGATTACGGTCGGGTTCAGGATGGTGTAGCCAGACCATAACTTACCGGCAACTTCTTCAGGATCAATGGGGTAGGATCGGATACGGCCTTTCATTACTTTTCCCTTCGCGTCCACTTCCCCGGCAAAAGAACCGCACAAACCGATGTCGGGGTGGTCGTCCATGAATGTTACCTGCACCGCCAATCGGTCGGGCGTGCACAAATCGTCGTGGTCAAGGAGGCACACGTATTCGCCCCGCGCCTCTTCCATTCCCAAATTGCGGCTCCTGTAAATGCCCAAGTTCGTTTGGTTGCGCAGCAGCCGTATCCTGGCATCGTTAAACGATTGGATGATTTTCACCGTCCGGTCGGTGGAGGCATCGTCAATGATCAGGATTTCAAAATCCCGGAAAGTCTGTGCAAATACGCATTCGAGCGTTTGCGGCAGGTATTCGTCACCGTTGTAAACCGTCATGAGAATGGTTACTCTGGGTGTATTCATAGCGTCATTGCCAAGTAATTTGAAACAGCAAACCCAAAATAGTATGTTTCAAAAAGCTGAAAGTCCCGCATTGAGCGGGAGCCAAACCCACCGGTCAGTGCATCCGGTCGGCGCGGATTTCGAGCGAGGCAATGATGTCGGCTTCTGCCTCCAAGAGTTCTTCCCAGCGTTGGCGCACGGTTTCGGCGGGCATGTATTCCTTGGCCAACTCAAGAAACGTGCGGTAGTGTCCCGCTTCAGAAACCATGAGTTCGTGGTAGAAGCCGCGCAGGTTTTCGTCGGCCACGTGCAGCGACAACAGCCGGAACCGCTCGCAACTGCGGGCCTCGATCAGCGCACTGATGAGCAGCTTGTCCATGAGTTGCCGCTCAATCGGGCCGCCCTTGCGTTCAAGTTTGTTCAGTTGAACGGCATACGCATCGGTGCGCTTGGGGCCGAGGCCGTAGCCGCGTTTGGCGAGTTCGGCCAGCACGCGTTCAAAATGCTGCCACTCCTCGGCCACCAGTTCTACCATCATGGCCACCAATTTGGTGCGTTCGGGAAACTGGACAATCAGCGAAATGCCATTAGAGGCTGCTTTTTGCTCGCAATAGGCGTGATCTACCAAAATTTCCCCGATGTTTTTTTCGGCGATGTCCACCCAGCGCGGGTCGGTGGCGAGTTTGAGTCCAAGCATGGTTATGGATAGTCGTGTGGGTTTGGGAGCCTCCCCTAAATCCCCTCCGAGGGAGGGTACTTTCGGGCCGGGTGGGTTTGGCACTTTTGAAAGATACTATTTTTTTAAGCCCCCTCCTTCGGAGGGGGTTGGGGGAGGCTTTTCACTTCCCGTGTTCCTTGGCGTAATGCTGCCTGAAGAAATCCTCGGCAAAATCATTGTCCAAATCGCGGATTACGGTGTGTACGTGGTTGGCGTTGGTTTGGGTGTTGTCGTATTCAATGAGCAGCATAGGCCCGTGGATGCGGTAATAATGCCCGCTTCCCGGCTGCTGGCTGCCCGCCCACGCAAAATGCAGTTTCCCGATGCCCGATTTTTTTATTTTCGCCATCAGCGCATCCGCAAAGCCGAACGGGTATTTATGGACGTACACATCCAGCAAGTCCATAAAGGTTTTTTGTTGGGCGGCATTCAGGGCGGCGTAGGCAATGCCTTCCGTTTTTTCGAGCTTGGCCTTCCGGTCGTTGCCCGTGATGATATCGGCGGGAGCCGTTTCGGCAATAACGGCTTTGGCCAGTTGCGGCGGCGATAAGGCGTGCAGCAGCGCAAACCCCAGTTCGGTTTCGGCTTTCAACACTTGCTTGCCTTTTTCCTTGCCCAGCGGCACAATGGCCGGATTGCTGCCCATGAACGAAGGCGTGCCCGAAACAATGCGGCCGCTGGCCGACGAAAAATTCAACGCCAGATGGTGGCCTTCCAGCCGCCAGCCCCACACGGCCGTGTCGGTGGGTGTGCCGAATATGGTCAGGAAATACTTGCCTGCATCGCGGTAATCATCATTGGCGGGGCGGTTTTCCACTTCGCGCAGCACATTTTCGAGTTGGATGATGCCCGTCGCTTTTTCGTAGCCTTGCTGGCTGAGCGAACCTTTGAGCAAGGAAAACGCGGCCTCCCGCTGTTTGGGATCCAGTTCTTTCAACGGAATGCCGTTCCGGGATTTGGGCACAAAATGCCAGTTGTGCCGCTCGGCATCATTGAACTTGAAAATCGTTTTTTGGCGCTGGCTTTCGTCCAGCACGGACAGGAAAGCACTGGCCAGCGCGACTGGTGCGTGGGCGGGGCGTGCCGGTTTTGCACCGCGTGTCTGGGCTTGGGTGCTAAGGCTGCCACTGGCAATGAGCAAAAAAATGAACTGTTTCATGCGCATGGGTTTTTATTTTTGGCGTGTAGGGGTTACGTGGATAGTTAAAGGGATTGTATGGACATTTCGCGTTTGCGTGCCCTTGCGGCAGAGTTCTTCCGGCCAAGGCAAAATAGTATGTTTGGAAATGGCCAAACCCCACGCCTTCACCCCTCAAACCGCATTTTCTCGCCGCCCTTTAGCTCAAAGTCTTTGCCTTTCCAGTTAAAATGGCCGGAAGTGCCTTGGGGGATGAGGATTTCGGCGGTTTGCCTGCCTTTTCTATCGGTTTGGATACTGACGGAAATCTCGCCTTTCGGGTGCGGCATGGTTCCGGAAACATTTTTGAGTTTGCCCAGGTGCGGCGCAATCCTGATTTTTTGGAAGCCGGGGCTTTCAGAGTCAATGCCCAGCACAATCCTGAAAAACTCAATGTTGGGGCTGCTTCCCCAGGCGTGGCAGTCGCTGCGGCTGCGGTTGAAATCCGAGATTTCCGCCCACGTTGTCAGGCCGTTGGCCAGTTGGCTCCGCCAATCGGCCAACAAATCCAGATACCGTTCTCCGAGTCCGGCCTTGGCAACCGCTTGGTGCACGTAATACTTGAAATAAATGGTGGCTTGTACCAGCGTTGTATCGGTCAGGATTTTGTCTGCCAGCAGCCGTTCGGTATCATCGTTGGCAAGCATTCCGGTCAATAGTGCGAGGGTGTTGGCGTGTTGGGAGAACGTTGTTTTTTCGGAGGTTTCGGCGAAAAGCTGGCGGCTTGGCTCCCAGTACAGTTTTCTGATGTAGTTTTTGAGGGTTTGGGTTTGGGCTTCGTGGCTCCGGGCATTTTCCTTGCTTCCCAGGGCATTCTCCAGTTCGGCGGCCAACTGGTAGGCCCAAAGCAGTTGCAAATCCAGGGTAGAAGACCTGCCATCCGAGCCAACCGGAGCCACGCCCCGGTCCCAGCCTTTGCCATAATCGGCCCAATCCGTAAAATTCCAGTAAGGTACATTTTTCAGGGTCGCGTCATCCTGCTGGAATTTTTGAAACCAGCCCAGCACCTGCCGGATGCCGGGCAGTTTGCCTTGCACAAACGCGGGGTCATCGCTATACCGCCAAAAATCATGCACCATGCCAATCCACAATAGGGAAAAAGTCGGTATCTGTTGGGCACTCGCGGTCGGGAAGCGGCTCAGGGTGATGCCTTCGGCGATGCGGGAATTGTCCAATTGATTGATGGCCTGCCTAACCAAGCGGTCGTCTCCGGTGGTGAACATCGAAACCAAGGCCTGGATGCGGGTGTCGCCGCCGTACTGCAATTGCTCGTAATACGGACAATCCACGTAGGTTTCGTAGGCGCAAAGCCGTGCCGTACGCCAGCCTACCTCCAGCATCTTGTCCAGTTCGGCATTCTTAGCATCAAATTTCGCCTTCCTTTCAAAAGGATAACCCGTAAAAACACTGTGCAAGTCTTCAATGACCAAAGGTTCGCCTTTTGTCTCGACAGTCAGTTGCAAGTAGCGGTACGTGCGGAACATGAGCGGGGTAAACAGTTGGTTTTCACTGCCGTTTGAGGTCATTTCATCCGTTACGCCCACAAACCGCTTGCCCGGAATATGGTTGCGGTTGCCTTTTTGGCTGTGGGCTTTCCAGTTTTTCTCATCAGCCTCGCGCAGGTAGAGGGCTTCGGCGTAGCCCATGGAAATTTTGGCGTTCCTGCCTTGGCCAAATTTCAAGACCGGATACGCGTTGGTGAGCTGGCCATGGTCGAGCAGAAAGGTGGTGGTGGTGTTTGGCGGAATGTTTTTCTTGAAATTGCCTGAAATGGCGGTTTTGGCAGCCTTGTCAATGAGAAAAGCGGCCTTCTCCACTTTCAATTCCATCTGCGGTATGCTTCTCGGAACCAGCATCCAGTAATAGCCTTCCGACCATTCGAAAACCCCTTTCGGAACGCCATTGCCAAGTGTCACGGCTGGTTCCCACGCCGCATCGCTGTACCCGGCCGACTGCCAGTTGCCGGGGGATTTGTTAAGGTCGATTTTTTCGCCGGGGCCAGCAGCATAGTAGGTATAGATCAGGTCGGGTGGCAAAGGCTGGTAGCTTTCGTCTTTCAGCACCTTCCACGACTTGTCGGTGTCGGCGGTTTGCTCTTTTTCGGTATCGCCTTGCAGAATGAAAGCGGTTCGGTGCGAAATCTGGTATTCCGGCCTTTGCTCCCCGAAATTCCAGACAGTGGCGGCAAGCACGTTGGTTCCGGCCAGCAAAAACGGGGCAATGTCCACGGTGTCAAAATTCCAATGGTACAGGTCGCTTCTTGCTGGGCCGTGCGAAACCCACTGGCCGTTGACAAACAGCTTGTACCGGTTGTCGGCCGAAACGTGTACGGTAAACGAAGCCGGTTTTTCAGTCAGGGCAAGCGTCTTGCGGAAATGGTACACGCCGTACCCGCGGTTGGGCTGCGCGCCTTGCGAAATCCAAGTTGCTTTCCAGGGTTTGTCGAGGATGTGCGGGGAAATGTGTTGCGCAAAAACCTGCCGGAAACACACCAGCCCCAGCAAAATAAAAACAAAACGGATTTTTTTCATGATATTCGGTCAGATTTAAGGAGTGCTTCCTGCAATCGCTGTCCGTGCGTTTAAGGTTTCGTCCGCAACGGATTTGGCCCGTGGAGCGGTTCGTCCCGGCGATTTCACGTAAATGAACCTTAAATTAGCCAAAAAATCCAATCCCGTTTTAAAAACAGGATCTCCCAAAAATGAAAAACCTCCCGTCTGCCCTGCTGCTGGGCCTCGTTTGCGCGTTTGCCTTGCCGCCAGCAGTTGCACAACCGACCGGCAAACCCGATAAAATCGGCATTGTGCGGCACAACCATATTGCACTGCAAGTAAAGGATATCCAAGCCAGTGCCAGATTTTATGGCGAAACCTTGGGTCTGGAGCCGGTGGCCGTACCCGAAAACCTGAAAGCCATCCGGGCGTGGTTCAACATCGGCCAAGGCCAGCAGATTCATTTGCTTGATGGCCGTACGCAGCCCGTAGTAAACGACCGCAACGGCAGCCATTTCGCGGTTTTCG
>JANPIL010000369.1:0-4367 GCA_031424975.1 Sphingobacteriales bacterium | reverse complement strand
GTATTTCCAAGCCATGCTGCGGCGCGGCATTTACTTAGCCCCGTCGCAATACGAAAGCCTGTTTGTGTCCACGGCACTGACCGACGAGCATATCGAAACGATTGTGCGGGCCAACTACGAATCGCTGGAAGAGATTCTGGTGGCGGCCTAAAAGCAAAAAAGCAGGTTTTTGCCGTATTAGAAGATACTATTTCTGGAGTAAGACTCTACCTTTATGATAGAAATAGAAAATCGCATTTTTACGTTTGCAAATCATTCTTTTGGGTATTCAAGACGGTATAAAGAAAAGCTTTCTTCTTGTCCTTGGTTATCAAGCAAACAAAGGATAGTATACGAGATACAATCTGTCCAGTCAGACAGTTTATTCATTTGTTCTGGTGTGATGAGTTTATTCCTTCGTAACATTCCACCTTCTTCCACGCCCCATGCCCTGCTAAGTTGACAAATCCCCCAAAAGTTGGAAATTATTTCCCGTTCCAGTTTTTCCTGCTGAAAATCATGCGCCAATACTTTTAAGATGTACATTAGTTCATGAAAATTCTCTTCATAAAGACCTGTAAAAGGGCGTAGCATGCCCAAATATCCTTTTTCTGATTTGGCGTGTTTGCAATCAGGATGTGTAAAGCTATGATGCTGCAATAATTCAAGGGCTTCTTCTCTGTTCATAAGGTAACTTGTGGCAGGTTCGTACTTCTCCAAACATACTATATTTCGTTGATTGTCCGGTTATTATGATATCCTAATAGCCTGACTTCGGGTAAATGTTTCTGGCTTTCAGACAAAAACAAACTGTCTATGAATAAAATAGCAGGAAGAAATTCTGGTAACGGCCTGAACAGGAGGGGGTTCGGGGTTTTTGAAAGCTGAAAGCCCCGTCTTTAGCGGAGATACTATTTTTTCGGTCGGCCGTCCTTGTGTCCACCATCAGGTAAGCGTTCCGCTTGCAGCGGTTTTTTACACGCTGGAAAAAACGGGTTCCGGCGGCAACACCGAAAAACCGGTGGACGAAGCACAGCAACGGCAACCCGGATAACCCGGCCTTTATTGCCTCCGGTTTCAAGCGGAACTTGCAATAACAGATTACTTGTGCTTACTTCGGAGGGCGAAGCGGTGCCGCAAAACAGTATGTTTCAGAAAGCCCAAACCCGCCCCGTTTCTCCGTGGACTATGGACCATTGACCGCCGACTAAAAATATGCCTCACGACAAACTTCTCGGAACGCGGCAGAAAGCCCTAAAAATAAACCTGGACCGGCGCATCTACGGCTCGTTTGCCGAAATCGGGGCCGGGCAGGAAGTGGCCGCCCAGTTTTTCAAGGCGGGCGGCTCGTCGGGCACCATTGCCAAGACTATTTCAGCGTATGACATGACATTCAGCGATGCCATTTACGGTGTCGAGGAAAGTGGTCGCTACGTGTGCGAGTCGCGGCTGATCAAGATGCTCAACCGCGAGTATAACCTGATTCATGTGCGGCTGGATGAGAAACGCGGTGCCGAATCCACGTTCTTTGCCTTTGCCAACACCGTGGTGGCACTCAATTACCAGAAAACCAATGACGGCCATGGCTGGATCGGGTTGCGCTTCCAGTTGCAGCCCGACGCGCCCCACAACGACGTGGTGCTGCACATACGGATGCTGGACAACGAAAACCTGCTGCAACAGCAAGCCTTGGGCGTAGTGGGCGTAAACCTGATTTACGGCTGCTTTTATTACCACAAATCGCCGGAAACACTGCTGCTGTCGCTCATGGACGACCTCTCGCCCGAACGCATTGAGATTGACATGGTGCGCTTCAGCGGGCCGGATTTTGCCGGTGTGGACAACCGCCTGATGAGCCTGCACTTGGTCAAGAACGGCTTTACCAACGTGGCCCTGTTCGGGCCCGACGGGCAGGCGTTGCAGCCATCGGAGGCGTTGTACAAGAAAAACATTGTCTGCATCCGGGGGCGTTTCCGCCCGGTAACGCACGTAAACCTGGATATGCTCGACAATGGCGTGAAGCAGTTTTTGCAGGATCCGGAAGTGAATCCCCAAAAGGTGGTGATACTCTCCGAACTGACGCTGCACAACCTGCAGCACAACAAGGAGATTGACGAAAAGGATTTTCTGGACCGCGTGGACATTCTCTGCTCGCTGGGGCAGACCGTGATGATTTCCAACTACCGGGAATACTACAAACTGGTGGCGCACCTGTCGCAGATCACCAAGCAGAAAATAGGCCTGATCCTGGGCATGAGCAACCTGGAATACATTTTCGACGAGAAACACTACGAATTCCTGCCCGGCGGCATCCTTGAAGCCTTTGCCACACTTTTCAGCCGCAAAGTGAAACTGTACCTCTACCCGATGCTGCGCCCCGACGGTACGGTCTATACTTGTCAGGATTTCACGCTGCCGCCTACCCAAATAGACCTGTACCAATACCTGGTTGCCAACAACAAGCTCGAAGACATCCGCGATTATGACCTGTCGCTGCTGCATATCATTTCCGATAATGTACTGGCCATGATCAAGGTTGGCACGCCGGGCTGGGAAGTGCTGGTGCCTGGGCGGGTGGCGCAGATTATCAAGGAAAAACGGTTGTTCGGCCTGCCCGTTGAAACCACTTACATCAATGTTGCGGAGATTTCGGCAGCCAACACCGCCGGAACCGACCCGAGTTTCGAGTATTAAAAAAAGCCTCCCCCAACCCCCTCCGAAGGAGGGGGCTTTTAAACTCCCCTCCCTTTCGGGGAGGGGCCGGGGGTGGGGCTTCTAACCACCCGCCCATGATTATTTCCCTGATTGCCGCCATGGGCCTGAACCGCGCCATCGGCCTTGAAAACAAACTGCCATGGCCGCCCATACCCGCCGACTGGGATAACCTGAAACGCGTTACCGCCGGGAAAAAGATGATCATGGGCCGCAAAAGCTACGAATCGCCGCATCGGATTTGGTCGGAGGCGGGCAACGTGGTGATTACCCGGCAGCCGGATTACCAAACGGACGCTGGTTTTCTGGTGGCCGATAGCCTGGAAGAAGCCTTGCGGCTGGTGGGCAGCGTGGACGAGGTTTTTATTCTGGGCGGCGAGGATATTTTCCGGCAGAGCCTGCCCATTGCGCACCGCATTCACCTGACAATTGTGGAAGGCACGTTTGAAGCCGATGCGTTTTTCCCGGAATTCCCGGAAGCGGACTTTGTGGAAACCAGCCGCGAAGCACACGCCGCCGATGCTGAAAACCCGTACGGCTACGCATTTGTGGTGTACGGGCGGCGGTAGGTTTGGGGGTTTGCGGGGATACTATTTTTTGATTTCCGCCAGTTCGTTTTTCTCGTTGGTCTCCCATTCATCACCGTAAATGGAAGCATAACGGATGTTTATTTTTATGTCGGCAGTGCTGTAAATCAGTTTGGTAGCGTGCCGGACATCGTTGGCCTCAAACACGTTGACTTTCTCGGAGGCCGAAAAAACATACTTCCGAATCGGATTTCTGAGCGTGTTCGAATAATCCATCGTGGAGTCGTTGACGATGCGTTGGGCCACTTGTTCAAAGTTGTCGTATATTTTTCCTCGGTAGCCAAATTCCACCTTGCGCACAATTGCCGGGCCAACGCCTTTGTTTTGCACTTCCAGAAAAAACACGTTTTGCACGATTCGGGGGCGTATTTCCAAGTAAGGCCATACCGAAGCTTTTTGCTGGCTTTGCATGATCTCCGTCTGGACAATGGTAAACGCGACCGAACACAAGCTGATGAGCAGCGAAAGCAGTGACAAAACCACTTCGGGCGACCATCGGAGCCGGTAAGGCGCGGCCGCGTTTTTCGGGGAAACGGAAGTTGTTTTTGGTGGCATGGCTACACCAAAAACCCTAAATCCAATTCAAGGCCCGGCAGCACATCTTGGCCCGATAGTTTGCGGCCCGTGAATCCGGTGGTTTCCTCCGGTTCGCTTGCCGGGCGGTACACGTGGGCGGTCTGGTTTTCGGGGTCGAGCAGCCACGCCAGGCGGCAGCCGTTTTCAATCCATTCGGTCATTTTCTGTTTGGCCTCTTTCAGTGAATCGGACGGCGATTTGAGTTCAAGCACGAAATCGGGGCAGATCGGCACGAATTTTTTGCGCTGTTCCGGCGCAAGGCTTTCCCAGCGGTGCGCGGCAACCACCGCCACATCGGGCGACTTGACGGACGAGTCGGGCAGGCGGAAACCAGTGGACGAGTCAAAAACGACACCGAATCTGGCTTGGCGGTTCCATAATTCAATCTCAAAATTGAGGCTTGTGTTGAGCCTGCCGGTTTCTCCGCCTGTGAGTGCCATAAAGATAATGTCGCCGTTTTTGGTGCGTTCAAATTTGAGTTCGGGGTTGTCCTGGCAGAACCGGAAAAACTCC
>JANPIL010000368.1:0-19877 GCA_031424975.1 Sphingobacteriales bacterium | reverse complement strand
TCGAGCGGTTATGATTCAGTTTGTGGCTCAAATGAGGCAAAACATATTCAGTAAAATCACTATCTGAAATGTAAACTGGCAGCTTGTTCATATCTGTGGGTTTGGACAAATATAGCTGAAATTCAACTAAACAAGTCCATTTTAAAAACCTGCGGTTTTGCACAAGCTAAAGCGTGTGCTACTGCGTTGAAAACCGGTAAACCGTTTCGCTTCTGAACGTTTCTCCCGGCTGCAGAATTGTGTCCGGGAATTTAGGCTGGTTGGGCGAATCGGGCAGATGCTGGGTTTCAAGGCAGAAGCCGCCGTGGTTTCCGTAAACCGCCCCGCCGTGGCCGGTCAGGTTGCCTTCCAGAAAATTGCCCGTATAAAACTGCACTCCCGGCTCGGTGGTCAGCACTTCCAGCACCCGGCCCGATTGCGGCTCGTGCACGCGCACCAGCAATTCCAAACCGCCGCCTTGCCGCCTGAACACAAAACAATGGTCGTAACCCTTGCCCGGCGCGCCCTTGCCCGAAAAAACCTGTTCGCTGCGTTCACCGATTTTGTGCGGCGTAGTAAAGTCCATCGGCGTGTTTTTTACCGGCAGCAGTTGGCCGGTCGGTATCAGGCCGGCGTTTACGGCCACGTACTGGTCGGATTGCATGGTCAGTTCGTGGCCGAGAATATCCTTGGCCAAGCCGCCCGACAGGTTGAAATACGAATGGTTGGTCAGGTTGACGGGCGTGGGCTTGTCGGTGGTAGCTTCGTAACTGATTTTCAGCTCGTTGGCATTGGTCAGCGTGTAAATTACCGTCACATTCAGGTTGCCCGGATAGCCTTCTTCGCCATCCCTGCTGGCATACGTCAGTTTAAGGCCGGGTTCTTTGCCATCCATCGGTTCAGCCTGCCAAACCACCTTGTCGAAGCCAATATTGCCGCCGTGCAAGTGGTTTTCCTTATTGTTGGTGGCCAGCGTGTACGTTTTGCCATCCAGCGTGAACTTCCCCTTGGCAATCCGGTTGCCGTACCGCCCAATCAGCGCACCGAAATACGGACATCCGGCCTTGTAAAGCGAATCGAGATACGGAGCCAGCGTATCGAAACCCAGCACCACTTCGCCAAGCTCGCCGTTTTTGTCGGGAACCCGCATGGAAGTGACAATGCCGCCGTACGTGGTGATTTTTACGGTCATGCCGCTGGCGTTGGTGAGCGTGTAAATGTCGGCGGCAGTGCCGTCGGGCAGTGTTCCGAAAACCGTTTTTTCAACGGTGTTATTTTGGGTGGCCATGGTGGTTTGCGTTGAATCGGCAGTTTGGGCTTGTTCGGCGTTTTTTTCGGATTGGCAGGCAAAAAGCATGGCCAACGGAAATGCAACCGGGTAAAATGCGCGGAGGTTTGCCATGTTGAAAAGATACTATTTTAAGTGAGGGGGATTGACTAATTTTTCTGATGGTGCTGTCGGAAATCAATTATTGTTTCTTGAATTTTTACGTGATTTTTGCCTGATAAGCTGATTCCGAAAATTATCGAAGAATCCGTTAATCGTTGTGTAAATTTAGATGCGCACAATGCGATAATGTTATTTTTTGGCCGTCCGCGTTGCTTGGGATGCCTTATTTTAACTTTAATAAACTTGACACCAAAAAAACCGGCTTTCTTTACGTCTGTCAATTCTTTCCAAGGTATGAAAACGGCGTGCGGGAAAGAGCTGGTACTATAAAAACCCCGCCGATTGAAGTGGATATATTCTGACCCCCTCATTGTTTGGGAATAAAAAAGAATGGAAAGCAAACCGAAAACAACCAGTAGGAGTGTGCCTGAAAGTCCAATCAAAAACATGTTCAAGTCAGGGAACAATGTTCTTGCGGCTATTTCGCGGCTCTCGATTAAAAAATGGATTCCGGTTACTGAAAGCAGCAGCGAAATAAGGTAGGGGAGTGTGAACTCGTATTTTCCCTGCACTTTAATTATTGTGTCCTCCATTGTCAGAATAATGTTCGTGAAATGTGGGTTGTGTGAAGGAGAAAAATGATTTCCTTGAAACTAACTTTTTGGCATCGAAAAGTGTTTCTGGCTAACATGGAAAATATCGTGAAAGAATGTAGATTTGAAACCGGCCAATCCGTTATTTATGATAGGTTCTGGCTTTTCAAAAGATACTATTTTTAACGGTATTCCGCAATTATAAACAAATTTCTAATATGCAAACGACATTGATTGAACCCACGCACCACGTCCGCCAAAGCCAGGACCGCTTTGAATCGCCGGACTTTTACCAGATAGACGACCTGCTCACCGACGAACACAAACTCATCCGCAGTGCGGTGCGCAGTTTCATCAAAAAGGAGGTTTCGCCGATTATTGAAGATTACGCCCAGCGCGCCGAGTTTCCCAAACAGTTGCTGCGCAAGTTTGGCGAAGTGGGTGCGTTTGGCCCCACCATTCCGGCCGAATACGGCGGCGGTGGACTTGATTATATTGCCTACGGCCTGATTATGCAGGAAATTGAGCGGGGCGATTCGGGAATGCGTTCCGTGGTTTCGGTGCAGAGTTCGCTGGTCATGTATCCGGTTTTCGCGTATGGCAGCGAAGAGCAGAAACAGAGGTTTTTGCCCGGCTTGGCCTCCGGCGAGTTGCTGGGCTGTTTCGGCCTGACCGAAGCCGATTTCGGCTCCAATCCGTCGGGAATGCAGACGCACTTCACCGACGAAGGCGATTATTATTTGCTCAACGGCTCCAAAATGTGGATTTCCAACTCGCCCTACGCCGACATGGCCGTGGTGTGGGCCAAAAGCGAAACCGGACGCATTCGCGGACTGATTGTGGAGCGGGGCATGGAAGGTTTCAGCACGCCCGAAATCCATAACAAATGGTCATTGCGGGCTTCTTCCACGGGCGAACTGGTGTTTGACAATGTGAAAGTGCCCAAAGCCAACCTGCTGCCCGGTGCCGACGGCCTGCGTGCCCCCATGTCGTGCCTGGATTCGGCGCGGTACGGCATTGCGTGGGGTGCCCTCGGAGCCGCCATGGACTGCTACGATTCGGCCAAACGCTACGCCCTGGAACGCATCCAGTTCGATAAGCCGATTGCCTCCTTCCAATTGATACAGAAGAAACTCGCCGAAATGCTGACCGAAATCACCAAGGCGCAATTGCTTTGCTGGCGGCTGGGAATGCTCAAAAATGAAGGCAAGGCAACTACCGCGCAGATTTCGCTGGCCAAGCGCAACAACGTGGACATGGCGCTGACCATTGCCCGCGAAGCCCGCCAGATTCACGGCGGCATGGGCATCACGGGCGAATACCCGATCATGCGCCACATGATGAACCTGGAATCGGTGGTGACGTATGAGGGCACGCACGACATCCACTTGCTGATTTTGGGCGCGGAAATCACGGGGATCCCGGCTTTCAAGTAGGTTTTTGCTCGGAAAGTGTCGGGACAATCAGGCAGGTTTCGCGTTTTCCAGACATACTATTTTGCACAGTCTAACTTTGGTTGCCATGTCCGCACTGCCCAAAAACCAACTCGCCGCCGAGGATTATCTGATCCAGGAACGCCTTGCCGAATACAAAAGCGAGTTTTTTCGCGGGGAAGTTTTTGCGATGGTGGGAGCCAGTCGTGCGCATAATGTGCTGGTTGCGAGGCTGATAATTAACATCGGCCATCATTTGAAACGCAAACCCTGCACGGTTTATCCCAGCGATATGCGGTTGCACATTCCCGAAAACGGCTTGTACACGTATCCCGACCTGACGGTGGTTTGCGGCAAGGAATATTTTCTGGACGATGAGTCGGACACGCTGCTGAACCCGGTGCTGATTGTGGAAGTGCTGTCCAAGAGCACCGAAGCCTACGACCGGGGCGACAAATTCCGGCTGTACCGTGGCATCGGCTCGTTGCAGGAATATTTATTGGTTGATACCAAGAAAGTCAGTGCCGAAGTGCACCGGAAAAATGCGGACGGATTTTGGCTGCTGGCAAGCGAATCGCAATCGCTGGCCGAACCGGTGCATCTGGAAACGGTCGGGATGGATTTGAGCATGAACGACCTGTACGCGGGAATCGGGTTCGGGTAGGTTTCGCGTTTTGGAAAGATACTATTTGGGCGGACTGGAAAAAGCCGAAAACCTGTATTGGAAAAGGTTTTCGGCTTTTTGTCGTTCCAGACAACAAAACCGGTGCGCACCAACGGTTCGGGTTGGTGCTTACGGGTCAAAACAATCCCCGCGCTTTCAGTTCCAAGTATTTGTTGATCGTGTTTACCGTCAGTTTTTGCGGCGCGGTCAGGATGGCGTGGATGCCGTGCTGCTGCAACACCTTGACAATCTGGCGCTTTTCGTGGGCGAATTTCTGGGCCACCGTCTGCAAATACACATCTTCGGTGTTGGTCGCCGGTTTTTCAAGCAATTCCTTCAATTCCGTATTCTCAAAGAAAACCACCACCAGCAAGTGGTTTTTGGCGATTCGGACCAGATAGGGCAACTGCCGTTCCAAGCCCGAAAGCGTCTCGAAGTTGGTGTAAAGCAGAATCAGGCTTCGCTGGCTGATTGCACGCCGGATGCGGGCATACAGCAGTTCGTAATCCGATTCCTTGAAGTTAGTGCGCTGGTTGTAAAGCACTTCCAAAATGCTTTTCATCTGCAAGTTGCTCCGGCTGGCGGGCAATACCGTCCCGATTTTGTGGTTGAAGGTGATGATGCCCGCCTTGTCTTCCTTGATAATCGCAATATTGGAAATCACCAGGCTGGCATTGATGGCGTAGTCCACAAGGCTCATGCCTTCAAACGGCGTTTTCATCACCCGTCCCTTGTCAATCACCGAATACACATTCTGCGATTTTTCGTCCTGGTAGTGGTTCACCATCAGGTTGTTGCGCCGCGCCGTGGCCTGCCAGTTAATGGTGCGGATATCGTCGCCCTGCACGTATTCCTTGATCTGCTCAAACTCGCGGTTCTGCCCGATCTTGCGGATTTTCTTGATGCCCATTTCCGTCAGCCGGTCTGAAATGGCCAGCAATTCGTACTGCCGCATTTGCAAGTAAGACGGATATACCGGAACCGCCTGCCCCTGGTTGAAAACATACCGCCGCCGCACCAGCCCGAAAATGCCCGAAACATAAATGTTCAGCGCGCCGAAACTGTACTCGCCGCGCTTGACGGGCCGCAGCGTGTAGCGGATGTGCTTGCTTTCGCGGACGGACAGGTTCACGCGCAAATCCATGTTGCGCACTTGGAATTGCAGCGGCACTTCGTCAATGATACGCAGCCGCAGCGGAAACGGGTACTCGTTTTGCAGCGCGATGCCAATCGGGTTATCGTCGCCGTTGGAGAGTTTTTCGGGCGTGTCGCGTTGGGCTTGCAGGCCGTTTTTTTGTCGGAAAAGCAAAATAGTATCCGCAAAAAACAGCAAACCCAATGCCAGCAAACCCGCCCGCCCCACGGCAAACAGCACCGGATAGGCAAAACCCAGGCAGCAAAGGGCGATGATGATGCCCAGTGCCGTAAAAAAACGATTGTTGAGGTAAAGGGATTTCAGCATGGGAAACGGTGTAACTGCATTGGAGGCGAAAGTCAAATCCGCCAGTCCCGGCGGGACGAAATCCTTATAGAGGGCAAGCCAGCCAGATACGAATAGCTCCGTAGGAGCGGCATCTCAATCGGGCCAGTCGAAAAGATATTTCTCCTCATAATCCACCCCGAATTTCTCCAGAAAATCCAAGTATTCTTCCTTGAAAGTTTTCTTTTTATGATGATCCGGTTGGCCAAGAATGTATTGAATCACATTGCTTAACTGTGATTTGGAATATGAAAACGCCCCGAATCCTTCCTGCCAGTTAAATCTGTATTGCAAAAACTTTTTCTCGTTAATGAATCCCGACGAACTGGCTTTGATATCCCTGACCAAATCGGATATGGAAATATCGGGCTTGAAATTTACCAGAATATGCGTGTGGTCGGGCATACAGTAAATCGCCAATAGTTTTTGTTTTTTATTGTTGATGATGCCAGCCATGTATTTTTCCAACTCATCCCTGAAATTTTCCCTGATTACACTTTCCCTGCCTTTGACCGCGAAAACAATCTGCACGTATAGCTGTGAATAGGTATTTGCCATGTTTCAAAATTTCGTGCGGTTCCGGTTTTGATGTGATTGTCCGCACAGACTGTTTTTGCGAAAAGGCGAATGTTTGGAAATAGTATCTTTTAAAAACCCGAAACCTGCCTTTTGCGGTGGCGGTCTTATGTTAAATGACGCTGTTTCAAAAAGATGCCGCCCCTCCGGGGCTGTGGTTTTATTTGTTCGGTTATAAAGATTCCGCCCCGCTGGAGCTATAAAGATTCCGTCCCGCTGGGGCTATAAAGATTGCGTCCCGCCGGGACTGGTATGTGCAACTGAAAACCTACCGTGGCACTTCGATGCCGTCCAGTATTTGCTTGATTACGTCTTCGGCGGTGAGGCCCTCCATTTCGCGTTCGGGCGTGAGCATCACGCGGTGGCGCAGCACGGGGGTGGCCACCATCTTGACATCTTCGGGCGTAACAAAATCACGGCCGCGCATGGCGGCAATGGCCTTAGCGGTGTTCATGATGGCCAGCGAAGCCCTCGGCGATGCGCCCAGATACAGCGACAAATTGTTGCGGGTGTTGTTCACAATCTGGGCAATGTACCGCAGCAAAGCATCGTCCACGTGTATTTCGCGCACTTTCTGGCGGTAATGCGTTATCTGCTCGGCGGTCAGCACGGCGTTCACATCGGCCAGCGTCACGTTTGCTTTGCGTTGGTGGGCTTGGGTCAGTATTTTTGTTTCGTCTTCCAGATTGGGGTATTTCACTTCAATCTTGAACAGGAACCGGTCCAGTTGGGCTTCGGGCAACCGGTAAGTGCCTTCCTGTTCAATCGGGTTTTGCGTGGCAAGCACCAAAAAAGGCGCATCCATGATGTACGTGTGGCCGTCCACCGTAATCTGGCGTTCTTCCATCACCTCGAACAAGGCGGCCTGCGTTTTGGCGGGCGAGCGGTTGATTTCGTCAATGAGCACGATGTTGGAGAAAATCGGGCCTTGCCTGAACTGGAACTCGGACGTTTTGAGGTTGTAAATCTGCGTACCCAGTACATCCGACGGCATAAGGTCGGGCGTGAACTGGATGCGCGAAAAGGCAACGGATATTGTCTTGGACAACAGCTTGGCCGTCAGTGTTTTGGCCACGCCCGGCACGCCTTCAATCAGCGCGTGGCCGTCGGCAAGGATGGCGGCCAGCAACAAATCCACCATTTCCTCCTGACCCACAATCACCTTGCGGATTTCGTCTTTCACCCGCCCGACGGCTTCCTGCAATTGGGTCAAATCAATGCGTGTTTCAAATTCGTTCATGTTTTCGGTTTTTTATATGGTGGCAGGTTTTGCCATTTTGAAAGCTGAAAGCCCCGTCTTTAGCGGGGATACTATTTTTGACTTCCGGTTTCAATCACTGTACACCAGCGGTTCAGACTGTTTTTCGCTCAAATTGCCCGATGCGCCGGTTCAAGTCCAACAATTGTTCTTCGGTGATTACGCCTTGCTTTTGGATATAGGCGATAAACCGGAACGTGGACTCTGTTTCGGCGTGTTCAAAGCCGCTTTTACGGGACAACGCCGCGTAAAAATCATTGTCCATTTTATTGGTATTCAGATAAAAGCGGTTGCGGATTGTTTCCAGGAAATACGTGATTTTCTTTTCGGCAATGTTCTTGTGGTCGCGGTGCTGGTAGTATAATCTTCCCACGGTTTCGGTAAATTCCAGCGAGGCATTTGCCAGTGGCGGAATTACGGGCACAATGCGCTGCCGGCGTTTGGCCTCGAAAAATACGAACAGCACCAGCCCGGCCAGCGTCAGGTACAGTGCCCAACGCAACGCGGCTTCGGAAAGCAGGAACCGGAAAATGGAGTCGTTTTCGCGTGCCTGATCGTTTTTGCGCATCGGATAGGCCCGGCTTTCGTCCCAGGTTTCGCTGGTTTGCTTTTCGCCGGTTTGCAGGGAGTCGGTTTCCGGCAAATCGTCGCCGTAATCGTTGGCGCGGCTGCTGGCATACGTGGCATCGGTATAATATTCCTCCCAAAACACCTCACCCACAGGCATATACGAGAGTGCTTTGGCAATGTAACGCGCATTTTCGGGATCCACCATATTGTAGTTGGAAAATACCTGCGGCATGGTGTGGATGAAAAAACGCCCCTTTCCCCACCGGATTGCCACAAAATTGGTGGCGCTGTCGGCTTTGCCTTTCAGATTGTCGGCCACAATAATGCCCAGCCGAACGGGCCGCAAGGTAGTGGCCGAGTCGGGCAGCAGGCCGTGCAGGTAATCAATGTGTTTGTATGCGTAGAGTTTGGTTTTGCGGGGCGTTGGCGGCGCAAAACCGATTTTGACCGATGGAGAAGCGTTGAAAACGGATTCCGATTCGATTTGCAGCGTGTCGCGCAGGGCGGACGACAATTGGGCGGTGGCGATGAACGCGTTGCTGCCCTCCGAAACAAGTTTCAGCAATACATCCAGATCCAAGTTGTCAAGAAAGAAATCGTTGTTCACGAACAGGTAGTTGCCCGGCCGAACCTGGTCTTTGCGTTTGTAGAGCGAGATTTTTGGCGTATTGATCTGTTGGTTCGGGAAAATATCCGGCAGCCGGTCCACCAGCAGTTTGCAACCATACGGGCGGGCATCGCGCGAGTAATAGTTTTCCGTCCAGTCCGTCTGCTTCGGCGCACCCCACTGCACCACTACCACCAACACAATGGCGGCCAGCAGAATCAGCACGGGGGTCAGGTATTGCTTCATTCGTGTGTGTTTGTCTGTCCGGGATTTTGGTTTTTTGCGCGAACCTTGAATTTAAAAAGTGTTGATACGCCTTTCAAAATCCTTGAACTGCCTTTCGGTTTCTTGGAACGAGGCTTGGTTCAGTTGGAAATCGCCGTACCAAACGTTTTCAAACAGATACGTGACTTGCTTGAAATCCGTGTCCAGTTCGTTTTTTTTCAATTCGCGCACGTATTCGTAGTTGGTTTTGTAAGGCCGCCAGTCAATCCATTCGCGGTCGCTGAGTTGCTTGAGGCTTTTGAGGTAAAACAGCCGCACGGCGCGTTTGTATTGCTGTTTGGCAATGGCTTCGGCAATCATGTCGTCAAAGCTGATGGCGTGGATATTGGCCTCCGCTTCGTCGAGCGACAGGTTGTCGGATTGGGGTTTGCGGGCGAACAGACTGCGCGGATCGGCCCCGACAAACTTGAGGATGGCATAGACAATCAGTATGCCCGCCGCAATCCAGGCGAATGTTTCCCAGAAATTGCCCGAACCTTGGCGGAACAGTGTGCTGCCCAGTAGCTCGCGGAGCCAGTTTTTGAGCCGCTGCCACCACGAAAGCGTTTCGGGCGGCGACAAACGGTCGTATTGGTAATCGCTGTCGGCGCGGTAGCCGGCCAGTTTTTGCGCGTCGAAAACGCGCTGGCGTTGGTTCAGCCCCGGATCTGATTTGGCCGACCGCCACTGCTGCTGCGAAATTTTCTTCAGGAGTTCACGTTGCACCGCACCATCGGCCACCACCGATGTGTCAATGGCCACCGGTTCCGGTGTTTGGGCACTCAGACCCAAGGAAAATAGTATCCCCGCAAAAGCCAAAACCCGCCGCACCGAACCGGCCGAAAGCCGGTTGCGAACAGGGTGGGTTTGGGGGTTTTGAAAGATACTATTTTGGATATGGGTTTTCAAAGAGTTATTGGCGGAGACAATGGTTGGCTTTGCTTTTTCAAATCCCGGAGTATTCTAATCAGCAAATCGGATTTTGCGGCAAAGACGGATTTGATTTCGTACAGTTGGGCTGTTCTTTACCTTTTCAGCCATTCTCCTTTAACTTGATGAATTATTGAGAGCAAAATTGC
Organism: Sphingobacteriales bacterium; assembly: GCA_031424975.1. Lineage (GTDB taxonomy): Bacteria > Bacteroidota > Bacteroidia > Cytophagales > 172606-1 > Xanthocytophaga. The sequence goes on along the minus strand of JANPIL010000368.1, from coordinate 9,984 downwards.
AAAAATAGCCCGAACATCCGGCATTCTAATATTTTTCCTCCTCACCGTAAAAATCGTCGGCACCGGCGGGAGTGGCCTGCACGGTTCCCAATGACTGTATCTTATCCAGCAAGCCCACCGATTCCTTGCGTTCGAGCAGGTTGTAGTACTGGAAAGCCTGGATCACAAAATGGATGATGTACGACAGGCTGTAGCCCAAGGCCAGTCCGATGCTCATGCCCACGCCCGCAAACGTCATCAGCGAGGTGTTGGGCGTGCCGCCGCCCGGCTGCATGGTGCTGAACAGGCCGCCGATGATGAGGATGAAATAAAAAGGCATATACAGCACGCTTGCCACAATGCCCTGCACCATGCCACCCACAAAAATGATGGCGAAACTCTGCCACCACTGGTGTTTGACAAGGTAAAACGAACGCGAAATGCTGGCCGCAAAACCGGTGCGTTCAAAATAGCTCTGCGTCGGGAACAGGCCGTACACGGGCACCGCCAGGTACATGGTCAGTGCCATGAAGCCCAAAAAGCCGATGATGCCCAGAAAAACCTTAAGCCCCGTACTTTGTATTCCCGAATTGAAAACCAGGTAGGCAAGTCCGCCCACCGCTGCCATGTACACAAACACCAGCAGCGTGAGCAGCAACAAACGCCCCGCCAACCAGAGAAAATCCTTCTTCACTTCCTGCCAAAGCTCGTTTAACTGGATTTCCGGCTTGTTGTCCGGGCTTGCCATGTACAGCCGTATGTAGCTGTTTACCACGCCCACCACCATTACCGCCCCGGCCAGCAGCGACAGAATGTTTACGAAATAGGAGATGCCAAAATCTGCGATAAAACTGGTGCCGCCTTGTGTGGTGGCACCCATGGTGCTGGTGCGCACCAGCATGAGCGTCATGACCGCGCCGCCCACCAGCATGAACGGCCCGCCAATGAAAAGCACCCCCAAGGTGAGCGGTTTGAAGTTTTCGCGGATGAAACCGAAGCTGACACCCAGCACATCGCCGAAATCACGGATTTTGCGGAATTCTGTCTTGACGGATTGTGTGTGCATGACTGGAAATGGAACGCGTGTGTTGAAAAATAGTATGTTTCAAAAAGCCTAAACCCGGCTTTTGCGGGAACCGGCTCAAACGGTTTTGCCCGGATTGTGAACCGACACGGTGCTTTTGCGGTGCAGCCGCATGGGGTATACGATGAAATAAAATACGATGAAAAAAGCCGATGTAAGAATAATGGCCAGTTTGGCAAAAACCGGCATTTCGGTGTGGCGCGTCACAAAACCCTCCAGAAAACCGGCGGTGATGAATACCGGAACCAGCCCGATGATGATCTTCAAACCCTTGCGCGAGCCTTGCCTGAAAGATTCCATGCGCGAATATGTGCCGGGAAACAGGATGCTGTTGCCCATGACAATGCCCGCGCAACCCGCAATGATGATGGCCGAGATTTCCAGCGTGCCGTGAATCCAGATGGTCAGTGCCGACTCGAAGAGCAAGCCTTTCTGGTAGAAAAAGTACTGGAACGCGCCGAGCATGATACCGTTTTGCAGCAATGAAAATCCGGTGCCGAACGACAGCAGCACGAACCACGGCAATCCGCCATTGACACCGCCCCACACAAACGTAATGAACGAGACGTAAATGTTGTTGAGCGTGATGCCCAGAAACATCAGCGTTTCGTCCTGCTTTTTGTACACGCCCATCGGGTCGCCCTTTTCAATGTTGTCCAGCGTCATTTCCACGTAGCCATCGCCCAGGATCAGGCGCACAAAACGGTCGTCGTGCGCCGCCGAAACGCAGCCGATCAGCACCGCAACGCCGAAAATCAGGAATGCGTAGAGCAACTGCCTGCGCACGCCATACATTAGTTCGGGCAGTTCGTGGAGCCAGAACCGGGCAATCCGGCCTTTTTCCTCCTTTTTATTGCGGTAGATGGACTGGTGGACTTTGGCCGTCAGGTTGTTTAGGTAGAGTGTGGTTTGGCTGGCGGGGTAGTGCGTGCGGGCATACGAAAGGTCGTCGGTGAGTTGCACAAACAGGTCGGCCAGCAAATCCGGGTTGTAGAGCTGGCGGTTGCGCAGCATTTCCTCAAATTTCTGCCAGCGGGGCGTGTTTTGCTTCACAAAGGCGGCTTCGCGCATCAGGTTTTCAGGGTTTGGCTGCCGGGTGGCAGGATGGTTTTTTGAAATCGGAAGCAATATAGCCATTTGCCCCTTGAACCGCCCGGCCGGTGGCGGCCAAGCCAATTAAAAGTAGGCAGTAAACCGCACCTTTCCAAAATAGTATCCCGGAAAACACCGAAACCCGCCCGTTTCTTTCGTGGTGCGCGCCAAATTGCGGCTCCGCAAGTGTATGAAACCCCGCCGGATTCGCGTATTTTTGAAACCTTGCTTACCTATCCCGTTTATCCGGGCACATCCCCAACACCCATCCCTTTGCCCGCCATGCAAACCATCCAAATCCAAACGGCCCAGAATGTTTTTATCGAATACCAGCCCGCCGGTGTCGGCGACCGCATTCTGGCCTATCTCATTGACGGCCTGGTGAAAGTGGCTTACGGCTTTGTGATTTTGATGCTGTTCATCTACGCGCTTTCGGCCAGCGGAAATTTTGACAAAGCCGGTGCCACCGCCATTGTCATTGGCATTCTGCTGCTGCTGCCGCTGATGTTCTACACCCTGGCACTGGAAATTTTCATGGACGGGCAAACCATCGGCAAACAGGCCATGAATGTGAAAGTGGTGAAACTGGACGGCTCGCAACCTTCGGTGGGGGCGTACCTGATACGGTGGCTGCTGCGGATTGTGGATATCAGCGCATTTTACGGCATCGTTGCCATCATCAGCATCGCCTCCAGCAAAAACGGGCAACGCCTCGGCGACATGGCCGCCAACACAACGGTGATCACGCTCAAACGCCGCGTGTCGCTGCAACAGACGCGTCTGCCCGACACCCCGGAAACCTACGAGCCGCAGTTTCCGCAAGTGACCCGCCTCACCGACCGCGACGTGGAGATTGTGAAGGAAACGCTGCAAGCCTACCAGCGCAACGGGCAGGATTCAAACCTGCTGGCCTCGCTGTCGACCAAGCTCAAGGCACTGCTGGAAGTGCAATCCGGCCAGGCGGACTGGGATTTCCTGCAAACGATTCTCAAGGACTACACGCACATCATGTCCAAACAATAAAACGGTTTCCGGTGGCCGGATGCTTTGCGAAATAGTATCTTTGAAAACCGCCAAACCCGCCTGCCATTCGGCAACCAACCATTCGAAAATCCCATGAAGGAATACACGCGCCAGCAACTGGCCTTGCGCAACGGGCAGGACAAACCCGATATCTGGGTGGCCTACCAAGGCTTGATTTACGAGGTGAATCGTTCCAAGCTGTGGCGCAACGGCAAGCACTACGAACACTGGGCCGGCCAAGACCTGACCGCCGAAATGCACGACGCGCCCCACAATGCCAACGTGTTTGATAAGTTTGACGTAATTGGCAAATTGGTTGGATAAGATTGGAATGCGCAAGAAAAAACCCGCCGGGATTTGCATTCCGGCGGGCTTTTGCCTTTTCAAAACATACTATTTGTCCGCTAATTTGAATTCGTCAAAACTGCGCAACTTGAGTTCCTCCGCCTTGGCTTTGGCGAGTTTGGCGTTCAGGTCGGCCAACTGCTTGGCTTTCACGGTTTCCAGTGCCGCCTGCGCTTCTTTCAGTTTGTCTTCCATCACTTTAAGGCTGGCCAGTTGCGCCCCCGAAGGGCGGCCGTAGTAGCCCGCCACTTCGCTGTACAGGGTGGCCATTTTCTCGCGGAGTTGCGGCTCGGCGGCTCCCACGTAGTTGTCGCCTTTGGTCACCACCAATGTTTCCTTCATCTTGTCGAGTTTGGCGGTAAACGGGTCAATGGCTTTCTTCATGGCCGGGTTTTTGGCCAGCCTTTCGGTAGCTCCGTCGCGCATGGCATCCATCTGGTCCACCACGTAGGCAAGCTGCTCGGTCATGCCGTAGAGTTTCATGGTGGCTTCGTTGGCAACCTTGCGGTCATCAGCCGAATGTATCGAATTCGGGTCGGCCACCAACTTGATGTTGCTTTCGTGGATGTCTTTGCCTTTGGTCATTTTTACGGTGTAGGTGCCTTCGGGCAGGCGCGGGGCCGTGAAACCGCCAAACGAAAGCGTTTTTGCCTTCGCCACTTTGGGCAGTTTCAGACTGTAGTTCCAGTCCACGATGTTGATGCCCTTGGACTTGCCCGGAGCCAAGTCGGCAATTTTCTTGCCGTCCGGATCCATGATTTCCAGCGACATCTTTCCGAATGTGTGCCGGTTTTTGAGAAAGTAGATGATTTTGGCCGTGCGGCTGGGGTTGTCGCCCACGTATTCGCCGGCATCGCCGCCTTCGGCAAACGGGGTGTCGTCGCGCAGCACGGTGGGTTTGGCTTGGAAAAAGTACACATCCTTGGCGATGTTGTCTTTTGTGATTTGGCGCAGCGGACTGATGTCGTCAACGATGATGATGCCCCGGCCGTGCGTGGCCAGCACCAAATCGCTGGTTTCGGGGTGCAGGGCAATGTAGTGCACCGGCACGGCAGGCATATTGTTGGTGAACTTGGACCAGTTCTGGCCGCCATCCACGGTGACAAACAGGCCCAGTTCGGTTCCGAGGAACAACAGGTTGGGGTTCACCAGGTCTTCCTTGATGTTCTTGGCAAACCCCTTGACATCGCCCGTTACGGTGGATTTCCACGTCTTGCCCAGGTCGGTGGTCTTGTACACGTACGTGTTCATGTCGCCGCGTGTGTGGCCCTCAAACACCACATAGCACGTGTTCTTGTCGAAATTACTCGGCTCCACGTGGTAGGCCCAGGTATTTTTGGGTAGGCCCGGCACGCTGGCAACCACGTTGGCCCAGCTTTTGCCGCCGTTAGCGGTCACTTGCACGTTGCCGTCGTCGGTGCCAACCCAGATGATGTTCTCATCGAGCGGCGATTCGGCGACGCTGAAAACGGTGCAGTGGTTTTCGGCTCCCGAATTATCGGCCGACAATCCGCCTGAGTTTTCCTGCTGCTGCTTGCTTGCGTCGTTGGTGGTCAGGTCGGGCGAGATTTTTGTCCATGTTTCACCCATGTCGTCCGAACGGTGCAAAAACTGGCTGCCCACGTAAAGCCGGTCGGGCTTGTGCGGGCTGAGCTGCAGGGCCGTATTCCAGTTGAAGCGCAGTTTGGGTTCGTTGGCCTCGGGGTAGGGCTTGATAATCTTGGCCTGTTTGCGGTCGGTGTCGTAACGCCAGATGTTTTCGGCTCCCTGCATTTCCGAATACACAACGTTGGCTTTGGTCGGGTGGCGGTACACGCGGAAGCCATCGCCCGCACCCACCGAAAACCAGTCGCGGTTGCCGATGCCGCCCGGACTTTCCGACGGGCCGTACCACGAACCGTTGTCTTGCAGGCCGCCGTAGATTTTGTAAGGCTGCGAATTGTCCACGCTGACTTGGTAGAACTGCGAAACGGGCAGGTTTTTCACCATTTCCATCACGTTGCCGCCGTCCCAACTGCGGTACAGGCCGCCGTCGGTGGCCACAAACATGAAGTTGGAATTGTTGCGGTCGAACCAGAAATCGTGGATGTCGGAGTGCATATTGCCGAACGTGCGAAACGTTTTGCCGCCATCGCGGCTGATCGAGCCGCTCAAACCGGCCTTGCACACCACGTCGGCGTTTTTGGGGTCAACCACCAGCCGTGAAAAATAAAACGGACGCACGGTGAGTTCAAAGTCGCCGTTGGTCTGCTTCCAACTGGCTCCGCCGTCTTCCGAACGGTACAATCCCTTGGTTTCCGGCTTTTCCGATTCTATCACCGCATACAGCAGATTCGGCTTGGACGGTGCGACGGCCACGGCAATGCGCCCCAGCTTGCCCGCCGGAAAGCCATTGTGGATTTTGTTCCAGTTTTTTCCGCCGTCCGTGGATTTGTAGAGGCCGCTTTTCAACCCGCCCGAATCGAAAGACCACGCCGTGCGGCGAAACTCCCAGAATGCGGCGTACAGCGTGTTGGGGTTGGCGGGATCCATTGTCAAGTCCGAGCAGCCGGTATTGTCGTCCACAAACATGATTTTGTTCCAGTTTTTTCCGCCGTCGGTGGTTTTGTACACGCCGCGTTCGCTGCTCGGGTTCCACAAGGCTCCCATCACGCCCACGTAAATGATGTCGGTGTTGGTGGGGTCAATGCTGATGCTGCTGATACGCTCTGATTTTTCAAGGCCCGATTTCGTCCAGTTCTGGCCGCCATCCTCGGTCTTGTAGATGCCATCGCCGACGGAAACGCTGTTGCGCGTCCAGACTTCGCCAGTGCCCGCCCACACCACTTGGTCGGGGCTTTTGGGGTCTACGGCAATGGCGCCGATGGATTGGTTGTGCTTGTCGAACACGGGCTTGAAGGTCACGCCGCCGTCGTTGGATTTCCATACACCGCCGCCCGCCGCGCCGATGTACATGATTTTGGGGTCGGTTGGGTGGCCTTCCACGTCGGTGATGCGGCCGCTCATCAGGGCGGGCCCGATTTGCCTGGCTCGTAGCGAACCGAACAATTCATCGCCCTTGAGCGGTATTGCTTCCTGGGCCTGGGTTGCGCTGACTGTCACAATGCACAGCCCCATAATCGATGACAGGTATCTTTTCATGAATACACGGGAAGGTTAGGGTTGAGGGAAATAGTATCTTTCGGAAAGGCGAAACCCGCTGTTTCGTGTTTTCGGCTTTACCGTTGAAAAGCGTTGAAAAACCGGAGACGTTGCATTGCAACGTCTCCGGTCTCCGCAAAATAGTATGTTTCAAAAAGCCCGAACGCGCGTCTCGGGTTCGGGAGAATCATTTGCCTTCGGGAAAGGCGAATTCCTTGGCATCCACGGGTATGTTGGTTTCCACTTTCTCAACGACAATCGTGATGGCCGTCTGTCCGTTCATCTTCTGCGCCATGGAAAACGGGAAAAACACACCATTCACTTCTTGGTAGTCGCTGTACACGCTTTCGATGGTGGCACCTTTGCCCTGTCCTTTTTTCAGCACGCTGCGCGACACGATGGGAACGTAATTTTGCGTGTCAATGAAATAATAGACAATGTTGTCTTCGGTTTTACCCTCCACCTTCACCGGCTTTTTGGTCACTTTCAGTTTGAAGCATTCGGTTCCCTCCACGGTTTCCTTGCCTTCAAGTGCCACTTTATAGCCTTTTTTCTGGTAATCCAGAAACGGGTCGGGAAAGTCGGCGGCATCTAATTTCATGTTCTCGCTGTCCTCGGCCGCCATCTTTTCGGGCTTCATTGTCATGAAATTGGTGTTCCAGCCGGTATTGCCGTCGAAGGCGGGCTGCACCATTTCCTTGCCTTGGAACGTGAACGAGTTTTTCTGCTTGCCGCCCTCGGCCTGGATTGACACAAACGGGAATTCCATGCCGCCCTGCTTGGCCTTTCCGGTCATTTTCACGGATTTCAGTGCCGCCCACTTGTCCTTGCCGCCCGTGTTGGCAATGTACTTGTTGATGATCTCGTCGGCGGTCTGGGCTTGGGCGGCGATGGCCGAAAGCAGGATGATTGCCAGCAGACTTAATTTTTTCATGGATTTCATGTCATTGGTTTTTTAGGTGGATGGTGTTTTTTCAGTAACAATAATAACCAACCAGCCAGATAATCGCAATGCTTATTATTTCCGGTGTACTCAAAAACGGGATAAAAGGGTTTTTTGCAGGATTGGCGGGCATGGCTGCAAAACAGTATCCCTGCCTGTTCCGCCACGGCGGATAAACCGGCAGGCAGGTTTCCAAAAGCCCAAACCCGCCTCCGGATGTTTACCATTTCCGGTAGAGACGTTGCACTGCAACGTATCCGGCAGGTACAAAATAGTACCTCCCGGAAAGTCCAAACCTGCTTGTTTGTCCGAAAGCCGATTTCCCCTGCCGGTCTGACACGTAGTGTCTGACCGACGTTCCGGCTTCCCCGAAATAGTATCCTTCAAAAACACCAAACCCGACACAAACAAAAAGCCCCCTCCTTCGGAGGGGGTTGGGGGGAGGCTGTTTTAATTAATCCGCGTCAAGGTAACGCTTGGTCAGGGGCGCATAAGAGTCAATGCGCCGGTCGCGCAGGAACGGCCAGTGCGTGCGGTAGTGGTCGGTTTTGGATAAGTCAAGTTCTTCCACATGAATGGTTTCCGCATCGTGCGGGGCTTGGTAGAGAACCCGGCCAAACGGGTTGGCCACAAATGAGCCGCCCCAGAAGTGCAGCCCCGATTCTTCGCCAATACGGTTCACCGACACTACCGGAATGCCGTTGGCAACGGCGTGGCTGCGCTGGATTGTCTGCCACGCGCCGTACTGCTCGTCGTTGGTAGCATTGTCTTGGGTGCTGGCCCAGCCAATGGCCGTGGGGTACACGAGCATTTCGGCTCCCATGAGCGAGGTGATGCGTGCCGCCTCGGGATACCACTGATCCCAGCAAATCAGCACCCCGATTTTGGCGTATTTCGTGTCAAAAACCTTATAGCCCAAGTCGCCGGGCGTGAAATAGAATTTCTCGTAAAAGCCCGGATCGTCGGGAATGTGCATCTTGCGGTACTTGCCCAAGTAGCTGCCGTCGGCATCCAGCACGGCGGCGGTGTTGTGGTACAGGCCTTCGGCACGTTTCTCGAACAGCGAGGCAACAATGACGATGTTCAGTTCCTTGGCTAATGCGCCCAGTGTTTCGGTGGACGGGCCAGGAATGGATTCGGCCAGCAGGAAATTTTGGTAGTCTTCCACATCGCAGAAATACAGCGAGCGGAAAAGCTCCTGCAAGCACACGATTTGCGCGCCCTTTTCGGCCGCTTGACGGATGAGTTGCGCGGTTTTCCGCATATTTTCCTGCGGATCGGCCGCGCAGGAAGTTTGGATGAGTCCGACTTTGACGAGTTTCATGGGCTTGGAAAAATCTGGGTTGTTGAAAATTCGGGTTACCGGATGGGAACGGGTTTGGATGGCAGAAAGGTTTCCGGCATTTCCGCAAAAAACAGCGTGCTTGAAAAATAGTATCTTCCAGAATGCCCAAACCCCGGGGTGGCATGGATTCGCGTTTCTGACGCACGCGGCAAAACATTGCACAGGCCGCTGTCGCCAATCCGCCGGACTTGGAAAGTCCGGCCACATTTCGAAATAGTATGTTTCAAAAAGCCCAAACCCGTGGCAATCAAAAACCCCGGTTTCGCCAAGGAAACCGGGGTTTTGTGTGTTGTTTTATTGGCCTTGCGGAACGGGCCGGTTCGGCTTTTCGGAGTCGCGCGGGGGCCGGTCGGTGAGCCAGTCGTCCAAGCCGTGGCCGCTGGGCGGGTCGAAAGTGGGGAAAACCGCATCCACGGGTGTACCGCCATCATCGTCACTGTCGGGTGGCAGGTGGGTTTTGCGCAGTGTGCGGAACAGCACCCAGGTGAGTGTGCCAAAACAGAGCAGGAACAGCACGAGAAATTTGAGCATCATATCCACTTGTCGCCTTACCGTTAAAAGTTTTCGATGATTGAGGGAGTCTTCCGCAAGAAAGACCATTCATAAAGGTAAACCCTGACTGCTCCGAATGGTTTTGATAGTTGCAAAAATTAAATCTATGAAAAACTGCCTGCATATCCACAAGAAAACGCGCAAAAATTTTCGTGCCAGCTATTTTCTGCTGTCCGGGCGCAGCGTCCAGTCGTAGGGCTTGAAACGCAGGGAGGTTTGGGCATTCTGCGGGATACTATTTTGACCCTCAAGCAATTGCCCGATTCCGCGCCGCCCACCAAAATCGCCCCGGTACCAACTGAACAGTTTCGGGACGGCAACCGTGTTGGCGGCGGCATCGTAGCGGCACTCGGCTTCCAGATAGCCGCGCATGGCAACGTCGAGTTGCGCATCAAGCCGGTCCGGCTCGTAACAGGCGATGGGCGGGCAACTGGCCGCGCCGCAATTAAGGGCGAAATGGATGCGGAAATCCAGCCGGTC
>JANPIL010000367.1:0-5294 GCA_031424975.1 Sphingobacteriales bacterium | reverse complement strand
TATCGGCATTGGCGGCGATCCGATTATCGGCACCTCGACCAAGCAGGCCGTGGAAATGCTCATGAACGACCCCGACACCGAGGCAATCGTGATGATTGGCGAGATTGGCGGCAGCTACGAACCCGAAGCCGCCCGCTGGATTCAGGCCGACGGCAACCGCAAGCCGGTGATTGGCTTCATTGCCGGGCAAACCGCCCCTAAAGGCCGCCGCATGGGCCATGCCGGAGCCATTATCGGTGGTGCCGACGACACGGCCGAAGCCAAAATGCGCATCATGCGCGAATGCGGCCTGCACGTGGTGGAGTCGCCCGCCCTTATCGGCGACATGGTGGCCCAAGTGCTGAACTGAAATCCGAAACGGCAAATGGCCTGAAATCCGGAAGGCTTGGCCCCCGGATTTCAGGCTTCCAAAAATAGTATCTCCCCAAAAGCAAAAACCCCGGCTATCGCAGCCGGGGTTTTTGCTTTCTTACACCTGTTCAAGATCAATCTATCCGATTGTTCAGGCCGTGCGTGGCTTGAACACTTCCGAAGCCGTGTTGCCAAAGCCCGACTGCGTTTCGTAGTCGGCGGCGGAACCTCCCAACGGCAAGCTCATTGCTTCGCCCACCTGCAAGTCAGCATAATTAATGCTTTCCAAACGGTTTTCGATGTGCCGGATGGCAAATGCCGGGCCGGTAATGGTGGCGCGGCGGCTCTTCATGTCAATCATGACGGGGCGGTTCATGGCACCCACCATGTACGTGGCTGCATACGTGAGCCGCGTAGCCGATTCGCTGGCCGACAGCTCATAGCCGAAGGCAGTCATTATCGCTTCCAGCGCGTCTTTTGCCGAATCAATATTTTCGTAGTGCACCGCCGTCTGGTCTGCCTCGTTGCGGGCCAGGAAAGCGTATGTGTCCACGGTTAAGGCAGCCGCCCAGAAACCAATGAACGCCCAAGTGCGCCAGTCCAGGCTGGCCGTATTGTTCTGCCATACCGAAAGCAGCACGAACAGGCCGGTGATGCCAGCCAGAATGAGGGCGGAGTTGGCAACCCGCTTGGCCGCCAGTACTCCCATGTTGTCGTTTGTCATGATTTTCAAGTGTGTTAAATTGAAGAAAAGATAAGGAATGAAATTGTTTTTTCCAAAGAATCAATTGACTTGCTACAAGATTAACACATTCCGGGCGGTTGCGAAACTTGTTTACAGCGCAAATGTTGCGTTGTAAGTTTGTTTTTTGTTTAGCCTCCCCAAAAATCGGCTTGCCTGAAAGACCAGCCAGCATTTTTGTTGTTTTTTTGGGAATCCGTTTGCCTTATCAATGATTATCGGTTCAAACCTATATACGCCGCGCTGTGAAATGGTGACCGCCCGGACGGGAAAATTGAGTGTATACGCCATGTGCGTTGCAAGGTAAGCGGGAACATCGGGGAGGCCCGGCAAAAACGTGTAAGGAATGGATGCTTTTTGCGCCATTCGGGTTGTGTTTTAAAATAGTATCTTTGAAACTTGCCAAACCCCGACTGTTTTCGGAAAATGAAATTCGGATTCCGGGATGAAAAACCGATCCGCATCTTGGATTACACGTGCCGAAACCCGCATTTCCCCGCCATGCCTTACCTCACCGAGTCCGATTACCGTCCGCCATTCTATCTCTTCAACGGGCACCTGCAAACCATTGTCCCGTCGGTGATGCGGCGCGTTGCGGGCGTGGATTACGTGCGCGAACGGATTGCCACGCCCGACGATGATTTTTTGGATTTGGACTGGTCATTGGCCGAAAAAACGCCCCGCAACGGTATACCCCCGCCACTCGTGATCCTGAGCCACGGCTTGGAGGGCGATAGCAAGCGCGGCTACGTGGTGGGCATGGTGCGGATGCTGAACGCCCACGGCTACGATGCGCTGGCCTGGAACTACCGCAGTTGCGGCGGCGAAATGAACCGGCAGCGGCGTTTCTACCACATCGGTGCCACCGACGACCTGCACACCGTAATCGGGCACGTGCTGGCCAGCCGCCCCTACACCCGCCTCATGCTCATGGGTTTCAGCGCGGGCGGCAATATCACGCTTAAATATTTGGGCGAGCAGGGCGCACGCATTTTTCCGCAAATCAAGAAGGCGGTTGTCTTTTCGGTGCCCATTGATGTGGCCACCAGTTCGGTCATGATTTCGCGGCCGCAGAATTTCATCTACGAGCAGCGTTTTTTGAGAAGCCTGCGCCGCAAAATACTGCTCAAAAGCCAACTCATGCCCGGCCAGATTGATACGGCCCCGCTCCGGAAAATCCGCAGGCTCAAGGAATTCGACGATATTTATACGGCTCCGCTGCACGGTTTCGCCAATGCCGACGAATATTATGACCGCAACAGTTCGCGCCATTTCCTGCCCGGCATTGCCATCCCCACGCTGATTGTCAATGCCCGCAACGATCCGTTCCTGTCGCCCGAGTGCCTGGACAAAAGCCTGACCGAAAACCTGCCCAATGTGTGGATGCGCGTGCCCAGCGCGGGCGGCCACTGCGGGTTTGCGCACAAGTCGCTGCACAATGATTATTGGTCGGAACGCAGCACCATTGACTTTCTGGCGTTGGATTGACGGCACACTGGCGCATGGCAAATCCTGCGGTTTTGGCACAAGCTAAAGCGTGTGCTACCGCGCGTACACTATTATTCCGCATTCCCGAATCCGCATTCCGCATTCCAAAAATAGTATCTTTCAAAAATCCCAAACCTCACGAATCCTCACAATGGCAAGAAAACAGACGCACGAATTCCGCATGGTGGCCAAAACCATCTTCGGACTTGAAGAAACCCTGGCTGGCGAGTTGCTCATGCTGGGAGCCAAAGACATCAAGGAACACAACCGCGCGGTGAGTTTCACCGGCGATTTGGGTTTCATGTACAAGGCCAACCTGAACCTGCGCACGGCACTGCGCATACTCAAGCCCATCGCCGAGTTCACCATCAAAAACGAGCAGGATTTGTATGACGAGATTAAAAAGATAGACTGGGCGGCGCACATGGACGTTACCGACACGCTGGCCATTGACTGCGTGGTGGGTTCTGATCTGTTCTCACATTCGCAATTCCTGTCGCAAAAGTCCAAGGATGCCATTGTGGACCAGTTCCGCGAGGCTTTCGGGGAGCGGCCTTCCGTAGACTTGGATCATCCGTCGCTGCGCATCAACCTGCACATCAAAAACGACAACTGCATTGTGTCGCTCGATTCGTCGGGCGAGTCGCTGCACAAGCGCGGCTACCGCGACAAGACCAACCTCGCGCCCATCAACGAAGTGCTGGCCGCCGGGCTGGTGCTGCTCAGCGGCTGGGACCGCCGTTCCACGTTCATTGACCCCATGTGCGGCTCGGGCACCATTTTAATCGAAGCCGCCATGATTGCCTGCCGGATACCGCCCGGCTACTACCGCGAGCAGTATGGTTTCCAGCAGTGGAAGGATTATGATGCGGAATTGTGGGACAAGATTTACGAAATCTCGATAGGAAAAATCAATGAGAAGCCCGTGCAACTGACCGGCATTGAGATTTCGAGCAATGTGATACGCAAGGCGCGCGAGAATGTGAAACTGGCCAAGCTGGACGATGTGATTACCATCCATAATACGGCATTCCAGGAGTTTGAGCCGCCCGAAGGCCCCGGCGTGGTCATCATCAACCCGCCGTATGGCGAGCGGATGCACCAGGAAGAAGACATCAACGGGCTGTATGAAAGCATGGGCGACACGTTCAAAAAGAAATACAAGGGCTACAGCGCGTGGATTGTGAGCTCGAACATGGAGGCGCTGAAGCACGTGGGGCTGCGGCCTTCCAAGAAAATCACGGTGTTCAACGGTCCGCTCGAATGCCGTTTCATGCGCTTCGATATGTACGACGGCTCAAAAAAGCTATCGAAGCAAAAGCCGGACGCTGGGGGGCAAGCGGTTGTGGATGGTGCGGGCAAACTGCCGGAATAACCATGTTTCGGAAATAGTATGTTTTTGAAACGCGAAACCCGCCTGCCTGAAATAGTATCTTTCAAAATGTCCAAACCCGTCCGTCCGGAAACGGCAAAAGCCCTCTCCTTTCCGTTTAGCTTTTCAGGCTTGACTGTTTTTAAAGACATTTTGTCACTTAAATTGAAGATATTTAATCATTCAAGACTTTTTGTCATTGAAACTCAGGTAAAATCCTTGGTTTCACCGGTTGGTATGTAAGTTGATTTGTACAGGACGTGGCCGCAAGTGGTCACGGCAACCCAACAATCCTGTTCAACTTTAAACGACAAAGCCATGACACTCGTAAGATTCAACCAGCCCAGCAGCGTGTTTCCCTACCGGAACCTGCTCAACGGAATGCTCAGTGATTTCAGCCAACACAGCGGTTCCGATTCTCGCGCCAGCATTCCGGCGGTGAACGTGCAGGAAACCGACAATGGTTTTCAATTGTACGTGGCCGCACCCGGCCTGCAAAAGGAAAACTTCAGCGTGAACGTGGAAGGCCGTCTGCTGACCATAGCCGCCGAGAGCAAGCAGGACACCAGCGAAACCGAAGGCAAGTGGACGCGCAAGGAGTTCGGTTATGCTTCCTTTGCCCGCTCCTTCACGCTGCCCGAAGCGGTGAACGCCGATGCGATTGCCGCCAAGTACGAAAACGGCATCCTGTCCGTAACCGTACCCAAGGCCGAGCAAGTGAAGCCCAAGGCCATTGAAATCAAGTAAAACGCCATCCGGCAAAAACGGCAATGACAGGCTCCCGAGCCTGTCATTGCCGTTTTTCAGCCTTCCATCAAAAAGAACCGGGTTTGGCAAACACAAAACATACTATTTTTGTAGTGTACTCGTATGGTATATGTTATCGCCGACGGAGGGCGGCGTTCGTGGGCAGGCTCACCGGCTCGCGCAAACCTTTCTTCGGTGGCCAGCCATCGCATTAGCCGGAACTTTGGCAGATTTGGCATCCAAAAACACCGGTTTGGTTAAATAGTGTTAAAAAGCACTGACAGCCCCACCCGCCTTGCACGGATTTTGATATGAACACAGTTATACGTCAACGCAAAACATCCACGCACAAAACCCGATAAACCGACGAACGCACATGAGAGGACTATGGAACGCCGAGTTTGGCAAAATCTTATTGGCTGCCGCTTTGGGCAGCGTAATTACCATGGGTGGCTACGGCTGCTACAACCGCAATGGCGGGGCGGCCAACACGATTGTCATTGAAAAAGCCGCTGACTATAACCGTAAAGCCTCAGTGGTGGCCGATGTAAACGCCCCGCAACTGGATTTTTCGCAGGCCGCCGAAGCGGTGGT
>JANPIL010000366.1:0-2205 GCA_031424975.1 Sphingobacteriales bacterium | reverse complement strand
GCCCATCGGGTTTTGCCGCTGCTCGCAGGTCAGGCCACCCACCGTTTGGGCGTGGCTCAGGCAGCAGAAAAAGAACAGTACAAATTGAATGGCTGCGTATCTCATGGATTATCAGTTGGTTAGGGATGTATTTCAGTTATTGTACTTGCCTTGTATTGCGATTTTTTTGCGAATAAAAATAGTATCTTTCAAAAAGCCCAAACCCGCTTGTTCTCTTGGAAGCCGATTTCCATTTCCGGTCTGACACACAGTGTCTGACCGGCGTTGAAGCCTGCCCAAAATAGTATCTTTCAAAAAGCCCAAACCTGCGGTTTGGGCGCAAGCTGAAGCGTGCGCTACCGCCGCCATCAGCGCACAAAGGCCGCCGTCACGCCGCCGTCCACATTGATTACGTTGCCAGTGGATTTTTTCAGGTTGCCATCCGTGAATACCAGCACCGCCTTGGCAATGTCTTCGGCGGTGATTTCCTCGTTGAGCAGCGTGCGTTTGGCATAAAAAGCCGGCAGTTCCTCAACGGTGATGCCGTAGGCTTCGGCGCGGCCAATGGCCCACTCGCCAGCCCATATTTTGCTGCCCCGCAGCACCGCATCGGGGTTCACGGCGTTCACGCGTATCTTGTCCTTGCCCAGTTCGGCGGCCAGCAGGCGCGTCATGTGCAGTTGGGCGGCTTTGGCGGTGCCGTAGCCCACGTTGTTGGGGCCGGCCACCAGCGCGTTTTTGCTCACAATATTCACAATGTCGCCGCCCATCTGTTGTTTTCTCATCACCGAAACGGCTTGCTGCGAAAGCAGGAACTGGCCTTTCACCAACACGTTTTGCAAAATATCCCAATCATCCAACGTGGTGTCTTCCAGGGACTTGGAAATGGAAAGTCCGGCGCAATTGACCAGAATATCCACGCCGCCAAAAGCCAAGGCGGTTTCGCGCAGGGCGGTTTCAATGGCGGCGGTATCGGTCACGTCAATCCTTACGGTGCGCACGGCATCCTTGCTTGATTTTGCAGCCAGTTCCGCCCTGGTTTCTTCCAGCAGGTCGCGGTCGGCGGCTACCACGCAGGCTCCGTTTTGCAGCAGCAACTCACAAATGGCCTTGCCGATGCCGCCCGTGCCGCCCGTCACAAAGGCCACCTTGGCCGACAGCGGCTTGGGTTTGGGCATCCGCTGCAATTTCGCCTCTTCAAGCAGCCAGTATTCAATGTCGAAGGCTTCCTGTTCGGCCAGCCCCTGGTATTCGGAAATGGCCTCGGCCCCGCGCATCACATTGATGGCGTTGGTATAAAACTCGCTGGCGACGCGCGCGGTCTGCTTATCTTTGGCAAACGTGAACATTCCCACGCCGGGCAACAGGATCACCACCGGATTCGGGTCGCGCACGGCGGGGCTGTCAGGGTGCTTGCAACGGTCGTAATAGGCTTGATAATCAACGCGGTACGCTTCAAATTGGGCTTGTATTTCCTGTTTGGTTTCCGCCGAAGCCAGATCGGAATGGGCAGGGGTTTCCAGCACCAGCGGACGGATTTTGGTGCGCAAAAAATGGTCGGGGCAACTGGTTCCCTGCTGCGCCAGCCGGGCCAAGTCGTGGCTGTTCACAAATTCCAACACCCGCTCATCGTCCGAAAAATGCCCGATCATGCGGTTTTTTTCGGATGCCAGCCCGCGCAGCACTGGCATGAGTTCGGCGGCCTTGTGCAAGCGGGTTTCCTTGGGCAGACTTTCCGATTTGGAACCACCGAAAATGGGCCGCCGCTTGCCGTAGTTTTCCTGCAAGTAAACGGAGGCTTTCTCAATGACTTCCAGTGTATTGACGTAGCTCTCGTACGAGGTGTCGCCCCACGTGAACAGGCCGTGCCCGCCCAGAATTATGCCCCGGATGCCCGGATTGTCGTGCAGTGCCTGCTCCAGTTGCAAGCCCAGGTCAAAGCCCGGACGCTGCCAGCCCACCCAAGCCAGTTGGTCGCCGTAGATGTCGCGCATGATCTGCTCGCCGTCCTTGCTGGCGGCAATGGCAATGAGGGCATCGGGGTGCAGGTGGTCAATGTGCTTGAACGGCAGCAATCCGTGCAGTGGCGTATCAATGGAGGGCGCGGCCGATTTGGGGTTGTAGAGGCAATGGTTGAACAATTCCACCATCTCGTCCTCGAATTGCAAGCCCCGGTAGCGTTTTTTCAGGGCGTGGAGCCGTTGCACGTACAGGCTGGCGCAACCG
>JANPIL010000365.1:0-4092 GCA_031424975.1 Sphingobacteriales bacterium | reverse complement strand
CAAACTGGCGGCAAAATAAACGTAGTCCCCCGCCCCCACAGTGGGACTCAAAAAACTCCCCGCCCTTTCGGGGAGGGGTTGGGGGTGGGGCCTCTTCCGCTTCGGGGGTGGCGGGGCTGGTCTTTCAAACCGCGTATCCGTATTGGCGGATGTAGGGCTTCCAGAATTCGGGCTGGTATTGTGGCCAGCCGTGGCAGCCAAAAGGAAGCTGGCCGCTGGCGGAAAAATTGTCTTCGGGCAGATAGACGTATTCCAGCGCGAACTTTCCCATTTCCGCGCGTTTGGGAATGCGCAGCGTCGGGTTCACTTTCTTGAGGTTGTAGCAGATAAACATATCCTCCAGAAAAAAGTGGTTTCGTTTGGAGAAAAAGCCAACCAAAAACCCGAATCGGCGCACATTCCGGTACATGGTGCTGGTTTTGCGCAGCGAAAAACCACCGTTGCCCAAGTTGTCCGGAAAGTGCAGGCCCAGCAGTTTCAGCAACGGCTGACTTTTTCGTTCCCAAGTCTTGTTGAACACCAATGCCCCCGCGTAGTCGTAGTTCAATGCGCACCATTCCTTCAGCCGGTCTTCAAACACAAAGGCATCCAGATGGTAAATCAAGATGTATTCGTAACCCAAAAACCGTTCGTAGAAATGCGGTGCGAGCATGAGCATACTGTAGCCCCGGAAACCATCCCACTCAAAACGCTCGAAATACACGTCGGTTTTGCCGTTTTCCTTGGCAAAGCGTTCATACCAGGCCGTATCCGCCAAGTCGTGGCGCACGATGAACGTGACCGGATAATTGCCGAGTACTTTAAAGCATTGGCGCAGCGAAATCTGCTCCAGCGCATCAGGCTCAAGCTTGTGGATGGGTATGCCAATAGTGACCAATTGTTTGCTCATGCGGGTTGCCGGGAGGGGATTAGTATGGAACCATTAATAGCGGATTTGGCAAAAGGTAAACAATATTGAGCCGCCAGACAAAGCCAGCCCGCGTTGGTTTGCCATCGCCACCAAATGCAAAATCCCTCCCCGGTGCGGGGAAGGATCTTGCAAATCTGCCACTTAGGGCGGGTTTGGGCTTTTGCCGGGATACTATTTTTATTTGGCCGTCCACTCAAAGCTCCGGTCGCCCACGGTTACCGTCACCGTGCGGTCGCATAAACCCGATCCGTAATTGACGCTGCGTTTGGCGGCTCCCTCGGGTGTCACTTCCAGCACACCGCTGGACGGAAGCCAGCCGCTGGTTTCCACACACGAAAGTTTCACCGTCAGTGGCGTGGTGATTGCCGCCGAGTACTTCACGCCGTTGCGGTTTACACCGTTGGCATTGCCCGAAAGCGTCACTTCATCATCTTTCCAGTTGTCAAATGTGCCTTTGGTGTCGTAAGTGCGGATGCGCAGGCTGTTCCACACAAGGTCTTTACCGGCTTTGGTCTTGATCTTGATTTTCGCATCAACGGATGCCGAGAAAGTTGCTGACCCTTCACCCGAAACGCTGGTGAAAGTGACCGTTTTCGTACCATCTACCGCGTTGTCGTTGATGGAATAGTTATCGAACGTAATGGTGCGCACCGCACCCGAGACGCGCCTGCTGTCGGTGTAGGTGACCACGATTTTGCCTTTGTGCGTCTTGCCGCGCCACACAATGCCCGTGCCGAAATCAACCTCCACTTTGCCGGTGGCATTATCACCTTTGGCCGTGAAAGTGACGGTGGCACCGTTGAATCTTTTGGGTTGCTCCCTGGAAATACGGGCGGGTGATGCTTCCATCAGGGTGAAATCAATTACGTCCACCATCGCGCTGTCAGAAACAAACACAATGTCCTCGGAATCGGACAGGCCGGAGTTGTTGTCTTCTACAGCCACCTCCTCGGTTTGCGGTTGTGTTTCGCTGTCTTTCTTGCAGGCGGTGAATGTCATGCCGAAAACGGCCATTGCCAAGGTAACGTTGAACAGGGTCTTTTTCATAGTTGCTGAAATGTTGAAAATTGATAAAAGGTTTAACTTGTGGAAAATTGAATTTGTGAAGGTTTGAATTGTTTCTCGCGTCAAGGTTTAACCGGGTTTCCGCTTTTTAAAAGATACCTGTCTGCCGACAGGCAGGCTGTTTTCAAAAGCCCGGTTTCCGTACGCGCACTGGCACGGGCAGCAATTGGCGTTGGAAATCGAACAGCCGCCGCCAGTCGGGCAGTTGCACAAGTGTTTTTGGGAGTTTCATGTTTTTGGCGGGAAGATGTACAGTCCTGAATGCTGCCGTATGCGGCAAAGTGAAAGTACGGCTGCCCGAACCGGAAACACTTACGTGTAAGATGCGGGGCGATTACGGCCCTGCAAGAGGCTACTCAGAGGAAAAGCCGCCAAATATTTCGCGGCAAAAAAGGCAGGTAAGCTCCTTGCAACAGTTGTCGTGCGCAACAGCCGGGCTTTTGTCGGGGTCAAACGGCGGTTTACGGACGGTTTTCGGGTCAGGTAATCTTTCACCGGAAAAATGTGGTATTTTTGCGTCCGCCTATCGGGTTAATGGAGATTGCCGGCAAACCGTTTCTGGCCCACACCAAATCATTTCACAAAACCACGACTCATGAAAGCCCACAGTATTTTGGAAATCATTGGCGGCACACCGCACGTGCGCATCAACCGCCTTTTTGCCCACCGCAACGTTGAAGTCTGGATGAAACTCGAACGTGCCAATCCGGGCGGCAGCATCAAGGATCGCATTGCCCTGGCCATGATTGAAGATGCCGAACAACGCGGCGTTTTGCAGCCCGGCAGCGTGATTATCGAACCCACATCGGGCAACACGGGCGTGGGCCTGGCCATGGTGGCCGCCGTGAAAGGCTACAAACTGGTGCTGGTAATGCCCGAGTCCATGTCGGTTGAGCGGCGGCGGCTGATGTCGGCCTACGGGGCGGCATTTGAACTCACGCCCCGCGAAAAAGGCATGAAGGGAGCCATTGAAAAGGCGCAGGAAATGCTTGCCGCCAATCCCAAGGCATGGATGCCCAGCCAATTCGACAACGAAGCCAATATTGAAATACACAAGCAAACCACCGCCCAAGAAATCCTGCGCGACTTCCCGGATGGCATTGACTACATGATTACGGGCGTGGGCACGGGGGGCCACATTACGGGCTGCGATATGGTTTTGAAGGCGCAATTCCCGAAAATGCAGACGTATGCCGTGGAGCCGTCCGCCTCGCCGGTCATTAGTGGCGGGCAGCCCGGCCCGCACCCGATCCAAGGCATCGGTGCGGGTTTCATCCCCAAAAACCTGCACAAGGAACTGCTGGATGGCGTAATCCAGATCAGCAAGGACGAAGCCTACGAATACACCCTCCGCGCCGCCCGCGAGGAGGGCATTTTGGTGGGCGTGTCGTCGGGGGCTTCGCTGGCGGCCGTGGCCAAAAAGCTGGCCGATGTACCCGATGGCTCCCGTATCCTTACTTTCTGCTACGATACCGGTGAGCGGTATCTGTCCATTGACGGGCTGTTTTGAAGCCAAAGGGGGTTTGGCGTTTCCAAAAGATACTATTTTCCGGGGCGCGGTGTTTTCGAAACCCGCGCCCCGGAATGTTTTCCAGCATATTTTTTAGGCTTCCGTTTTACTTTTTGGTCGCCTTGATGCCGATTATCATCGGGAAATCCGCATCCTGATGGTTCAGTTCGTCTTTCGTCATTTCCTCCAAGGCCATGCCTTTCAGGAAGCAAACGGCGGCAAGGCAGTTTCCATACGCCTGCACTTCCACGTTTTCCTTGCCGAATACTTCCGCAAATAGGTTATGGGCACTTTGCGGCGTAAACCGCCAGTAATCTCCCCAGCGGTCGGCATCATAGCGCGAAATCTGGCTGATGCACGCCACAGTCACCAACGCCACACCCTTGGTGTCGAGTGTATGATGGATGCCTTTGATGGCATTGCGCACGTCGTATATGAAGTTCAGCGTTTGGGTGCAGATAAAGCAGTCCACGCGGTTTTCGGGCAGGGTTGCCACGTCAGTCAGGTCGCCGACGATGGTGGCGGCGGGGTTGTCGGCGGTAAAGTGCAGCACTTCAAAGGTGGTCACACCCGAATCGTATTTCTTGGTGTACGACGATTCGGCGAT
>JANPIL010000364.1:0-13022 GCA_031424975.1 Sphingobacteriales bacterium | reverse complement strand
CCGGCACGGGCCGCTTCGGCAACTGGCTCGAAAACCTCGTGGACTGGAACCTGAGCCGCAGCCGTTTTTGGGGTACGCCGCTGCCCATTTGGCGGACCGAAGACGGCGGGGAGGAAATCTGCATCGGTTCGCTCAAAGAACTGGAAACCAATATAGTATCTTCGCAAAACGCCAAACCCCAGCCTTTGTCGGCGGAGCAGATTGCGCAAAACCAACGCTATTTGGATTTGCTCAAAGACGGCAAGGAAGATCTACACCGCCCGTTTGTGGATGAGATTTATCTGGTTTCGGCCAGCGGCAAAACCATGCTGCGCGAGCCGGATCTGATTGACGTGTGGTTCGATTCGGGCGCAATGCCGTATGCGCAGTGGGGTCTTCCGGCTGCCCCCGAAGGAGGAGTTGAAACGGCAATCACGCCTGAGAACTTCTGGCAACTCCACGGCTTCGGGCACGATTCCCCCTTCGGGGGTCAGGGGGCCGCTCCTTTCCCCGCCGATTTCATTTCGGAAGGTGTGGACCAAACGCGCGGCTGGTTTTTCACGCTGCACGCCATCGCCGGTTTGCTGTTCGACAGCGTGGCGTATAAAAACGTGCTTTCCACGGGCTTGGTGCTGGATAAGAACGGCGAAAAAATGTCCAAGCGCAAGGGCAATGTTGTGGATCCGTTTTTCGCGCTGGACAAGTACGGCTCGGATGCGGTACGCTGGTACATGGTTGCCAATGCCAACCCGTGGGATGACCTGAAATTCAGTTGGGACAAAATTTACGAAGACGAAAAGGGCAACCGCCACACCTACGACCCGAAAAAACTGCCGGAATTTTACGCCGACATGACACTGGCCGACCAATATTCGGATGGCATTGTGGAAGTGCAGCGGCGGTTTTTCGGCACGCTGTTCAACACGTATGCCTTTTACGCGCTGTACGCCAATCTTGACAATTACAGACTGTCGGAATTTGACCGTGTGCCGCACGAAGACCTGACCGAATTGGATCGTTGGATCATCTCCAAACTGCAATCGCTGATTTTGGAAACCGACGAAGCCTACGCCACCTACGACCCCACGCGGGCGGCACGCGCCATCCAGTATTTTGCCACCGAACAGCTTTCCAAT
The DNA here is from genome assembly GCA_031424975.1 of Sphingobacteriales bacterium. GTDB lineage: Bacteria > Bacteroidota > Bacteroidia > Cytophagales > 172606-1 > Xanthocytophaga. The sequence continues at coordinate 11,907 of JANPIL010000364.1, read as the reverse complement.
TGGTACGTGCGGCTGTCGCGCCGCCGCTTCTGGGGCCTCCCCCAACCCCCTCCGAAAGAGGGGGCTTTTGACTCCCCCTCTTTCGGAGGGGGCGGGGGGGAGGCCAAACGCGCCGCTTACGAAACCTTGCAGCAATGCCTGGTGGTATTGGCGCAGTTGATGGGTCCAATCGCCCCGTTCTTTGCCGACTGGCTTTACCGCAACATGACCGACAACATCCGCGACGAAGCCATCGCCAAAAACACGCCGCTGGCTCCGGTTTCGGTGCATCTCACGGATTTTGTCAAGGCTGATAATAGCTTGATTAACAAGAACTTGGAAACTTCCATGGACTTGGCGCAACGGTATTCGTCGTTGGTGCATTCGCTGCGCAAAAAGCATAATTTGCGCGTGCGCCAGCCACTGAGCCGCATTCTGCTGCCTGTATTGAACAACCAGACGCGCCAGCAAATCCGCTCGGTGGAGGAGTTGATCTTATCAGAAGTAAATATCAAGGCCATTGAATACATTGACGATGCGTCGGGTTTGCTGGTCAAGAAAATCAAGCCGAATTTCAAGAAACTCGGCAAGCAATACGGCCCGAAACTGCAAGCCGTGGCGGCGTTGATCCAGGGTATGGACCAGAATAGTATCCGCGAATTGGAGCAAACCTCCCGCTTTGAAACCGAACTGGATGGCGAAAAAATCACGATTACGCCGGAAGAGGTGGAAATTTCCGCCGAAGACATTCCCGGCTGGATTGTGGCCAGCGAAGGTGGCCTGACCGTGGCGCTGGACACCACGCTCACCGACGAATTGCGCGGCGAAGGCATTGCCCGCGACGTGGTGAACCGCATCCAGAACCTGCGCAAGGATTCGGGCCTGGAAGTGCAGGACAAAATCAGGCTCACATTCCAGAATCTGGATGCATTTGTCGATGCGGCTCTGGAAACCAACCGCGAATACATCTGCACTGAAACGCAAGCCCTGGAACTGACCCTGCGGCCGCAAGTGCAAGGAACCGTTCCACTCGATTTGGACGGCTTCACGCTGGATGTGAAACTGGAAGTGGCGGGCTGAAAATAGTATGTTTCAGAAAGCCGAAACCTGCTTTAAAAAACCTCGACTGGCGCGAGGTTCTTACCTCGTGCCGCCCATGTTCCGAGATTCTTATCTCGGCGGCGGCGGCGACTTTGCAGCTTCGGCAGATAGGAATCTGCCCGCAAGGGCGGCACGGGATAGGAATCCCGCGCCAGTGGTTGCCAGGCCAGCGGTTTTTTTGCCGGGCGGGTTTGGCCTTTTCAAGAGATACTATTTTTCCGCCGCCGCCAGCGTGAAAAAATCTTCGGTTTCGTGAGGGGTTATTTTCAGCACGTGCGCCAAGGCCAGCAATACCAGCGTGCGCGAGGCGGTTTGGCGCGAAATGGTGGCGACTTGGGCAAATTGATCCACGGTAATCCGTTGGTTTTCAGCCAGGTATTCAATCAGTCGTTTTTCCTTCTCACCGTATTGGAAGCGGATGTCGCGCTGTTTGCGTTCGCCTTTCAGCACTTCGCGCATTTCCTTGCTGGCTTGGATGCTTTTGTCGGCCACGCGGACGTAAGCCTTGCCCAGCCGGTTTTCAACGTCGTGCAGCACATAATGCGGTTTTTGGCGGCTGGGCAGTATCGTCAGTACCAACAACTGCCGTTCGTCGGTGACGGGTACATAATGGAGTTGGTAGGCAATGGGCGGGTGGCAGTACGCGGCAATGGCTTTGGTGAGCATGAATTCCTCTTCATCCACAAATTTTACGCCTTTGATTTGCCGGTCGTCGCTCACGCCGATGAGCAGTGTGCCGCCTTGCGTATTGGCGAAAGCCACGATTTCGCGCACTATTTTTTCGGGATGCGTGGCCTTGAGCTTGAATTCGATGTGCATTCCCTCGCCCTGCTTCACCAAGGCTTTGACCGCCGCAAAATCCATGCGCTTGCGTTTTCAGTTTAGCGTTGCAAACGTTAAAACGGCTTTTGGAAATAGTATGTTTCAAAAAGCCCAAACCCACCCTTGTCATTTAAAACCGTAGAGACGTTGCAATGCAAAGTCTCCGGCGAAATGTCCGCGTCGGCAGTGTTCGGGATTGCGACATACGGATTGGGAATTTCTCCATTGGAAGCCAATGCGTTGCGGCAAAAGACGTTGCGGTGCCACGTCTTTACTTAAACCATCCGACCACAATAGTGTTTGAAAAACCCTGTTTAGTCTGATGAGGGTTTCGCAGCCGGTTCGTGCGGACACGAACCGTGGGTGGTTCCGTGGCTCGTGTCTTCACGAGCCACCGTCCGCCAATCCGTCAGATTATGGTTTTTCGACCATTAGTATCTTTCAAAAACGCCAAACCCGCCCTTGTCAGTTCTTCTGGCTGGCGCGGAAAAGTTTCTGTTTTTCCTCTTTGGTGAGGCTTTCATAGCCCGAGCGGTTGATCTTGTCCAGAATCGCGTCTATTTCGTCGTCGTCGGGCGTGCCGCTGTAGGCCGCCACTTTGGCTTGCGCGTTCACGGGTGTGCGGTAGGCGACCTTCATTTTGGGTTTCCGCTCAAAAAGCCGGTTGGTCCATTCGGCCATGCGGGTAAGCGGCCGACCCAAATCGTTGCCCCGGTTCAGTTGCGAGATGAACACGAAACCCATCAGTGCGCCGCCCAAGTGGGCAATGTTGCCGCCAATGTTGTTTTCGGAAACCAAACCCACGTAGGAGATGACAAGGTAGAACGCGGCGATGTACTTGATTTTGACCGGCCCGATCAGGAACAGGAAAAACGTGTAGTTGGGCATGAGCGTGGCCGCACCCACCACCACCGCAAACACCGAACCCGACGCACCAAGCAGGTAAATGCCCTTGTTGGCGGCAAAATACGGAACCAAGTTGCAGAGCAGCAGATACGACAAACCGGCAGCTACGCCGCCCAGCACGTACAGGTTCAGCAACCGCCGGTTGCCCAGGTATTCGTCAATCAGCTTGCCGAACCAATACAGGAACAGCATATTGGAAAGGATGTGGAAAATGCCTTCGTGGCTGAAAAAATACGTGACCAGCGTCCACGGATGGAAAAGCAGCGTCATTGCATCGCCCGGCAGAAACAGGTTGTTGGCAATGAATTCGTTGTATTGCGCCGTGCCACGCCCGCTGCCAAGCGAAATCTTGAAGATGAGCAGACAGGTGTTGAGCAGCAGGAAAACAGCGACATTGAGCAGGATTAGCTGCACCAAGCCGTTGTTCCGTTTGCGGAACGCATTCTTGAAATCGTCTGCGATACTTGACATCTTGCTTGTGGATGGTCTTCAGCCGCTGGTTTGCTGCCGACGGTGATTTTCGGCATTGGCACACACATAACGGCTTATTCAGTAAAAACGTTTTTTGTCGGTGCCCCAAATTTTCACCAGGATGAAACCGAAAAACATACCGCCCAAGTGCGCGAAGTGCGCCACATTATCGCCGGGGGTGCGCTGGATTCCGGAAAAATATTCCATCACGCCGTACAAAATTACAAAATACTTTGCTTTGATGGGAAACGGAATGAACAAAAGAAACAGTTCAGTATTGGGGAAAAGCAGCGCGAAAGCCGCCATGATGCCGAAAACGGCACCCGAAGCCCCGACTGTGCGCATATTGGGGTTGTTGATGAACTCGTCCACGCTGCGCAGCACCAGTTGCTTGCTTTCGCGGATGTATTCGGCATTGCCAGGGTTTTTCTCGAAATCCTCCAGAAACTGCGGGTTGAACTGGTAGGCTCCCGAAAGGTGGTCGCGGAAATAATCCACCAAGTTGATTGCGCTGGGAGCCGTCAGGTATTGGTTGGCGGCTTCCTGCATCTGCACAAATTCGTAGTGGTTGATGGCGTTTTGGATCAGCCCCGCCCCGATGCCCGTGAGCAGGTAAAACACCAGAAACCGCCCACCGCCCCACACGCGTTCCAGCATCGGGCCGAATATCGCCAAGCCGATCATGTTGCTGAAAATGTGCCCCAAGCTGCCGTGCAAAAAGATGTACGTGACCAATTGGAACGGCAAAAAATGCGGCGACAGGAAATGGTACAGCGACAGGTAAGGGTTGATGAAAGTGAACAGGTTTTGCAGCAAAAACATGATGATGGTGCCAATCAGCAGGTTTTTGACCATCGGTGTCAACGAAAATCCCATGCGTACAGTGAATGAATGATAGAGTGAGTGAATGACAGAATAGGTGCTTGCAAAGCAGACGTCTTTGGAAACCCAAAATCCGCTGGCTGCAATCTGCGGTTTGGAACAGGATGAAATAGTATCTTTTGAAAACGCCAAACCCGCCCGTTTAAAAGCCTCCTCTTTCGGAGGGGGTTGGGGGAGGCTTTTACTTCGTAAAGAAACTGCCAATCTTGTCGAGCGTCAGGATTACGAGCGTGGGTGTGCCGTCGGGGGCGTAGTTCGGGTTGGACGAAGCAAATAACTGGGCCACAAGCGTTTGCATCTCGGCTTGCGCCAGTGCGTGCCCATGCTTGATGGCCGAACGTTTGGCCAGCGAACGAGCAATGTTTTCGCGGCGGCCCAGGTTCAATTCGGCCTGGTGCCACTTGAACTGCTCAATCAGCCCTTCCAATAGTTCCTGTTCGTTGCCCACCGGTGCGTCGGCCGGAATGCCCTGCACGGCCACCGTGTTGCGCCCCAGCACGCCTATTTCAAAACCCAAACTCCTGATTTCCTCGGTTATCTCGGCCAGCAGTTCAAAGTCAGGCGCGTTCAGTTCCAGCACTTTCGGAAACAGCACCTGCTGGCTGGTTCCGTTGCGTTTGCCCAGCGTCTGCAAGAATTTCTCGTACAGCACCCGTTCGTGCGCCGCGCGTTGGTCAATGAGCATCACCCCGTTGGACACCTGCGAAACAAGGTAGCTGTTGTGCATCTGGAACACCGCATTGTCATTGCCAAGACGTTCGGCGGGCGACGATATTGCATCGCCCGGCAGCCGGTTCACCCGGCTTTCCAGCGTCAGCACAATCTGTTCGTTGCCCGTTGCCTGCACCTTGTCGTTCGGGAAAGCCTGTTGGAAATCCTCGTACAGCGCCTTCCAGTTCTTTTGGTTGTTTTCCTGCCGCCGCTCGTCGGCAATGTACGCCGGGTCGGGGCGGTTCATGCGGCTGTCGCGCAAAATCACCGTCTGCTGCGGTTGGTCGCCGTCCGGGGCGGGGTTTTCCAAAATAGTATCTTGCGGAAGTGCCAAACCCCCCGTGTTCGCGCCGCCGTTTCCGGCCGAGGCGGCGAACATGAAATCGTTGCCCACGTCGAAATCCATGGCTGGCACGAGGTGGTGCATACCCAACGCCTTGCGCACCGCCGACTGCACCACGGCGTAGATGGCGCGTTCGTCGTCAAACTTTATCTCGGTCTTGGTCGGGTGCACGTTGATGTCAATGTGCGCCGGGTCTATTTCAATGAACAGCACGTAGAACGGAAAACTCTCGTCGGGCAGCAGCCCCTCGTAGGCCGTCATGATGGCGTGGTGCAAATAATTGTGCCGCACGTAGCGTTTATTGACGAAGAAAAACTGCTCGCCACGCGTCTTTTTGGCAAATTCGGGTTTGGATAGGTAGCCCGTCAGCGACACATAATCGGTACCTTCCTGGCACGGAATCAGTTGGTCGCGGTAGTGCTTGCCAAACATCCCGGCAATGCGCTGGCTCAGTTTGCCACCCGTTAAATTGTAGGTTTCCAAGTCGTTCTGGTACAGCGAAAACGCGATTTCGGGCTGCGCCAATGCCACGTGCTGGAACTCGTCGAGGATGTGGCGCATCTCGACGGCGTTGGAACGCAGGAAATTGCGCCGCGCCGGCACGTTGAAAAACAAATTGCGCACGCACACGCACGTGCCCACCGCCGTGCTGGCCGGTTCGTGCGCCTTCATTTCGGAGGCTTCCATGCGGATCAGCGTGCCCACCTCGTCGGTGGCTTGGCGGGTGCGCAGCTCCACTTGCGCCACCGCCGCAATGGAAGCCATGGCCTCGCCCCGGAAACCCATGGTGCGAATGGAAAACAAGTCGTTGGCCTGTTTTATCTTGGAAGTAGCATGGCGTTCAAAGCACATCCGCGCGTCGGTTTCGGTCATGCCTACGCCATCGTCCATCACTTGAATCAGCGTGCGCCCCGCATCCTTGACAATCAATTGTATGTGTTTGGCGTGGGCATCCACGGCATTTTCCAATAATTCCTTGACCACCGAGGCGGGCCGCTGCACCACTTCGCCAGCGGCAATCTGGTTGGCAATCGCATCGGGCAATAGCTGGATTATATCGTTCATAAGGCTTGTCTCTCCAAGGGAATCCACCGCAAAAATGCGTTTATTTTCCGAGAGTATTGTCGGTTTTCAGTCGGTAGCCCGCACGCGGCGGCCTGCGGGAATCATACGGCAGAAACAGTACCTTTTGAAAAGGCGAAAGCTGGGGTTTGGGCTTTTGGAAAGATACTATTTTGGTAAGGCGGCTTGGGTAGAGACGTTGCACCGCAACGTCTTTGTTTCCATTTCCGGTGCTGCCAACATTGGCCTTGCGCGGAAGACGTTGCAATGCAACGTCTCTACGGGTGTGGGGCTATTCGCAACCGATACAAAAGGACGGACAGGAGGTTTGGGCTTTCCGGGAAATACTATTTTTGCCGGTTTTTCCCGCGTTTCCGGCTCGGAACATACGTGCGCAACACGGCGCAACGGCGTTTTGAAGTTGAAAGTTTGCCCTGCGGCGCGGAACGTCACCAAAAAGTGCTATTTTTGGTCTGGAAAGTTGCCGCTCGGAATGCCGGTTTTTCTCTCGCGTGCAACCTTCCCTGTCTCACACCGTTTACAAGCCACCAGATAAATCGTGCTGATAGCCCTGCCCCGACACCTGTTTCCGTACTTAAACCTTGCCCATGTGAAGGCACGCCGGCCTGTAATCCTCATCCGAATCCTGCTGGGCGTTCTGTTTCCGGTGTTGCTGCTGCTTTCGTCGGCCACGGTGAAAAAGGAATCGCCCAAGCCGCAGATTCCGTACAGCGAGCAGGAGCGCAAATGGGTGGACAGCGTGTTCAACGCCCTCACGCCCGACCAGCGGCTGGGGCAACTGTTCATGGTGGCCGCTTATTCAGACAGTACCAAGGCCGATGTGAAAGGCATCACCAACCTGATTGAGAACTACAATATCGGCGGACTGATTTTTTTCCAAGGCACTCCGTACCGGCAGGCGTTGCTGACCAACCAATACCAGGCCATCGCCAAAACGCCGCTGCTCATTGGCATGGATGCCGAGTGGGGCTTGGATATGCGCCTCGACAGCACGGTGCGTTTTCCGTACCAGATGACGCTGGGCGCAATCCGCAGCAACGAGACCGTCTATAAAATGGGCGACGACTTGGCCAGGCAGTGCAAACGGCTGGGCGTACACATCAACTTCGCGCCGGTGCTGGATATTAACAGCAATCCGCGCAACCCCGTGATCGGCTACCGGTCTTTCGGCGAAGACCGGCTCAATGTAACCTCCAAGGGGCTGGCGTATATGCGCGGCTTGCAGAGCAACAGCATCATGGCCGTTGCCAAGCACTTTCCTGGCCACGGCGACACCGATGCCGACTCGCACCAGACCCTGCCCACGGTAAATAAATCAACTGGCGAACTGGAGCAACTGGAACTGTACCCGTTCCAGAAACTGATTCAGGACACGCTGCGCGGCGTAATGGTGGGGCATTTGGCGGTGCCGGCCCTGGAAAAAAACAAGCTGCTGGCCGCCAGCCTGTCCAAAACCATCGTGACGGATTTGTTGAAGGAACGCTACGGCTTTCCGGGACTGGTATTTACCGACGCGCTGAACATGAAGGCCGTGAGCAAAAACTACAAGCCCGCCGAGGTGGACTGGCTGGCCCTGCAAGCGGGCAATGACGTGCTGCTGTATTCGGAAGACGTGCCCGAATCGTTGATCCGCATCCGCAAAGGACTGAAGGGCAAACCCGCCCTGCAAAGCAACATTGACGGCCGCGTCAGGAAAATATTGGCGGCCAAATACTGGGCGGGCCTGCACCACCGCCAACCCATACACACCACCAACCTGACCGCCGACCTGAACAAGCCGCAGGCGCAGGCACTCAACGAGGAACTGTATGAGCAGGCCATCACCGCCGTAAAAAACGGCAAGGGCTTGGTTCCGTTCATAAACTTGGACACCACCACTTTCGCCTGCCTGTCGGTGGGGCTGCCCCAAGGCAACACATTTCAGGAAACACTCGGCGACTACGCGGCGGTAGCCAATTACGCCATTGCCGACAAGGACACTTCGGAGGCGGCATTGGCGGCCATGATCAAGCGGCTGAGTTATTACAAAGTGGTGATTGTGAGTCTGCACGACCTGAACAGCTCGGCCAATTGGGCCTACGGCATCCGGTCGTCCACGCGGCTGCTCATTGACCGGCTGCGCACCAAAACCACGGTGGTGGTGGCCGTGTTCGGCAATCCGTACAGCCTGAAATACTTCGAGAAAATAAACCACCTGTTTTGCGCCTACGAAGACAACGAGACCACGCGCCGGCTGGTGCCGCAAGTGTTGTTCGGGGCCATTTCGGCTTCGGGCCGCCTGCCCGTAACCGCCAGCGAAACCATGCCCGCCGGCACGGGGGTCATCACCGCCAATGTGCGCCGCCTGGCTTACTCCATCCCCGAACGGGCGGGCATGAGCAGCCAGAGCCTGCGCGCGATTGACAACATCTGCCTGCGGGCCATTGAAGATCATACCATGCCTGGCTGCCAAGTGCTGGTGGCCCGCAACGGCAAGGTGGTTTTTGACCGGGCTTACGGCCACCTCACCTACGATACCGCAAACCCGGTCACGACGCACACCATCTACGACCTGGCCTCGGTCACGAAGGTGGCGGGCACGCTGCAAGCCATCATGTTCCTGCACGAACGCGGTCTGCTCGACGTGAACGCGGAGGTGTCGGCGTACCTGCCTGAACTGAAGGGAACCAACAAGGAACACATATTGGTGAGCGACGTGCTGATGCACCAAGGCGGTCTGGTGGCGTTCCAGTCGCACTGGGACCGCACAATCACGCGGCAGGGCTGGCGGTCTGACTATTACAGCCCCGTCCGCAACGACAATTATTCGGTCGAGGTCACGCCCGGAATGTACGGGCTGGCGCACATCCGCGATTCGATATGGCACTGGACCATTGAGTCGCGGCGGCTGCACAAGCCCGCTTTCCAAGACAAGCACAACTTTGAATACAGCGATGTGAGCTTTTACCTGCTGCACAAGATTGCGGAAAGGCTGCTGAACCAGCCGATTGACGTGTTTCTGAAACAGAATTTCTACGACCCGCTGGGTGCCGACGAGTTGCTCTACAACCCGCTGTGCAGCGTGGGCGAGGAGTGCATAGCCCCCACCGAACGCGATGTTTTTTTCCGCCGCAGCCAGATCCGGGGTACGGTACACGACCAGGGCGCGGCCATGATGGGCGGTGTGGCGGGCCATGCGGGGCTGTTTGGCACGGCCAACGACCTGGCGATACTGATGCAGATGAACTTGCAAAAGGGCTTTTACGGTGGCCGCCGCTACCACCTGCCCAACACGCTGCCCACGTTCACGAAGGCGTATAACAAGGGCAACCGGCGCGGACTGGGCTGGGACAAGCCGCGCAGCGATGGCGGCGGGCAAATGTCGGAATACACCTCCAAAAGCTCGTTTGGTCACACGGGCTTTACCGGAACCATGGTCTGGGTGGACCCGGAGGAAGACTTGGTGTACATTTTCCTTTCCAACCGCGTGTATCCCGATGCCGACAACAACAAGTTGGCCCGCTACGGAATCCGTAAGCGGGTACACGACTGGGTGTACAAATCGATTGTGAGCTACCAGATACAGACCGCAAGCATCAAGCAGCAGTAAGGGCGGTCGGTACCGTTGGCGGGTTTGGGCTTTTTAAAAGATACTATTTCGGGAAGGCCGCAACCCAGGTCAGACACTGTGTGTCAGACCGAAACCGGCATCGGCTTTTGAAAAAATCGGCGGGTTTGGGCTTTCCGAAAGATACTATTTTCAGGTCACGTATGAGCCGTATGTTTACCTTGGGGCAGGCCAAGGAACTAATGCTTTATGGTTTCGGTGAGAAAAACCCGTTGCCTTGTCGCATGGCGACCAGAACCTTAACCGCTACTTCTACAACAACCAACCATTGAATGGAACCAGTCATAACCGTTGTCCTTGCCGACGACCATGCAATGGTTCGCCAAGGCTTCAAGTTCATCCTTGAACAACACCCCCGCATCCGCATTGTGGGCGAGGCCGACAATGGGCGGCAAGCCTTGGACTTGGTGATCGGCCACCAACCCACGGTGCTGGTAACCGACATTGTGATGCCCCTGATGTCGGGCTTTGAACTGGCCGACCGGGTGCGCGGACTGAAACTGCCCACCCGCACGCTGCTGCTAACCATGTGCGAAGACAATGAATCCGTGCTTATGGGGGTGAGGGCCATGGTGGCGGGTTTTGTTTCCAAGAGTGCGGTTGCCGACGAACTTGTGGCGGCCGTGCTGCAGGTTGCGCAAGGAGGAGAGTACTTTGAAAAATCCATTTACCTCAAGGCTTTTAAAGCCATCCGGGCACTGGCAAGCGAGGAGCAGCCGGTAGGCATTTCGCCGCGTGAGCGTGAGGTGCTGCAACTGCTTGCCGATGGGCTGAGCACCAAACTCATAGCCGACAAACTCCACCTCAGCGGCCACACGGTTTCCAACCACCGCATCAGCCTGCTGCGCAAGTTTTCGGTACACAACGCCGCCGAACTGATCCGCAAAGCTTCGGAATTGAATTTCATCAGGTAGGTTCTCGGTTCGTTGGGTTGTATGCCTTCGCTTTGCGCCCTTTGCCGAACAGTCCGAACTGGTGCAAGCAGCATTTTAAAAAATAGTATGTTTGCAAAACGCCAAACCCACCCGCGAATCCATGCGAATTTGCGGGTGGGTTTGGGCTTTCCGGAAGATACTATTTTGTGCCGGTCAGTCGTTCGGATGGGCGCTGGCAAGTATCTGGTCAAGCTTTTCGGTGGTGAGCGGCTTGGGTATGTAATCTTTCACATTGCCGAATGTCTTAGACCTGGCAATGTCCTGCGGATCAATGGAAGAGGTCAGGATTACGACGGGGATGTGGGCGGCTTCGGGAACGTGCTTGAATTGCTCCAGAAACTCCCAGCCGTCCATGCCGGGCATATTGAGGTCGAGCAGGATAAGGCTGGGCAAGCCGGTGTTGGTTTTGGCTTGTGCCGTTATGCTCTCCAACGCCAACCTTCCGTTCTCGAACGTCTGCAATTCGTCAAATTTGTCGTGCCTGGCGAAAACCTTTCTGCCCAACAGCAGCACAATCGCGTCGTCATCAACAAGATACGTAAGTTTAATTTTGCTCATGTAGATATATTTTAAATACTGTACCTGTGTTTAACTCACTTTCCAATTCAATGGTTCCACCCATGGCCTCCACCTGCACCTTGGTCATGAACAGGCCCATGCCCTTGGCATCGGGGTTGCCATGGAAGGTCTTGTAAAGCCCGAACACCTTGCTTCCGTACCTTTTCAAGTCCATGCCCAAGCCGTTGTCGCGCACGGACAGCACCCGCCGGCTGCCCTCGCGGTGCAGATGGATGTCTATCTCCGGGTTGCGCTCCGGCGAGCGGTACTTGATGGCATTGGTGAGCAGGTTCAGCAATATGCTCTCGAAATAGGCGTGGTTGACGCGTAATTGCGCGTTCGGGTCAAAATCGCAGCGGATGGATGCCTGCGCATTGTCGAGCAGCAGGCGGATGCTCTGCGCCACGTTGTCCACGGTTTCCCTCACACCGATGAGTTCAAGGGGCAAGTCCATGCCGGCCCGTATGCCGATAATCTCGTTCAGGTGCTTGATGGTTTCGTCCAAGGAA
>JANPIL010000363.1:0-1631 GCA_031424975.1 Sphingobacteriales bacterium | reverse complement strand
CGCCAGGTTTGTCAGGCCTTGCGCATTGGCCGTGCCCACCAAGTTCACGCTTTTGAAGCCGCTCAAGGCATTGACCAGGTTGGTGCGGAATTGCTTTTCCATCCGTGGGAAATCGGATTCGGTAAAAATCGTGTTGTCCATAAAGGTGGGTTTGGGGTTTTTGAAAGATACTGTTTCATGGGCGGTAGCACACGCTTTAGCTTGTGTTTTTTGCAGCCGTGTAACGGCGGGAAAATGAAAATCCTGCGGATTTTGCACAAGCTGACGCGTGTGCTACTGCGCCGCAAACTTTTGCCTCCGCAAACTTGCTTTTCCCAACCGGACTTTCATATATTTGCCCGACAGTTTTTTTCATCATGATACGATACAACGCACATAAAACTTGGTGGTGGCACATTTCAGCCCGGAATGCGGACAGCCCTGCCTTGTGATTTGCGACAAGGATAAACCAGCCCGAAAGGCTTGCTGTTCATGCAACGGCAAGCCTTTTTTCATTTCGCACCGGGAGTTTAATTGGCAAAACCGTTATCTCCGAAACAAAAGTCCGGGGTTCCATTCTCCGCCAGTACAGCAATTTTAAAAACCCCAGACCCATGGCTTTCCGCATCAAAACCCGTTACCGGCAACTACTGGCCGACACCGTTACGCCGGTGAGCATCTACCTGAAACTGCGCGACAAGTTTGTCAATACCATTTTGCTCGAAAGTTCGGATTACCACGGCAACGAAAACCCGATGTCGTACATCTGCTGCCAGCCCGTGGCCAAGTTTGAAGTGGCCGGCAACCAGATCACCGAGCTGTTTCCCGATGGCTCGCAAAACAGTGCCGCCATCGAGGCCAAAACCCAAGTGCTGGCCGCACTCGAAAACTTTGCCCAAAGCTTCCAAAAGGATGAAACCGATGCCTTCCCGTTCATCCACAACGGGCTTTTCGGCTACATGGCCTACCCGGCGGTGCAGTATTTCGAGGATATCACGCTCAAATCGGCCAACGGCATTCCCGACATTGTGTACCAGGTTTTCCGGTACGTGATTGCCATCAACCATTTCAAGAATGAAATGTACGTGTTTGAGCACGAATACCAACAGGCGGCCCCCCCCGCCCCCGAAAGGGGAGCCTTAAAAGCCCCCTCCGAAGGAGGGGGTTGGGGGGAGGCCGGGGGGGGGGCTTCTTCTCTGGACGAATTGGTTTCGCTGATTCAGAACCTGAGCTTCCCGACGTACCAGTTCAAACTGAAAGGAGCCGAGAAATCAAACCTGACGGACGAAGAATTTCTGAAAATCCTGGAACGCGGGCGGTACCACTGCCAAATCGGCGATGTGTTCCAGATTGTGCTTTCGCGCCGGTTCGAGCAGCAGTTTCAAGGCGATGAGTTCAACGTGTACCGGGCCTTGCGTTCCGTTAATCCATCGCCGTACCTGTTCTATTTCGATTTTGGCAGTTATAAGATCTTCGGCTCCTCGCCCGAAACCCAGATTGCCATCAAGGGCGACAAGGCCACGATTTATCCGATTGCGGGCACATTCCGGCGCACCGGCAACGACCAGGCCGATGCCGAACTGGCCCAAAAACTTCACGACGACCCCAAGGAAAATGCCGAACACGTGATGCTTGTGGACTTGGCCCGCAAC
>JANPIL010000362.1:0-7349 GCA_031424975.1 Sphingobacteriales bacterium | reverse complement strand
GAAATGTACCCGGCAATCTCCGTCATGCGCGCATCGCCAGCGTCCTGTTTGGTGACCCAAGCGGAACGGATGACGGTATAAAAAAGTCCGATAAGACCAAAGGCGGGAATGAGATAAAAAATATTCGACATGGGTAAGTGGTTAAATTGTTTTATTGATTGAATGCTTTCGGCCAGCCGTAGCACACGCTTCAGCTTGTGCCAAAACCGCAGGTTTTCACTTTTTAAAAGCTGAAAGCACCGTCTTTAGCGGGGATACTATTTCCCCAAGGCTCAAACGGGGCACATGAGCCACTTCCGCCAAATTTTTGACGCGCAAAGATAAAGTTTGAATTATGATTTTAAAATATGCGGTGATTTTTTGCGAGAATTCCAAGTTTTATGGCAAGCGGGGTTTGGACTTTCCAAAAGATACTATTTTGCTTGGACGGGTTGGGCGGCCACAAGGGCCGCCCCTACAGGTCACCGGCGGCGCACTTGCTTGGCCATGGTGCGCGGATCCATCTGGCTCATGGATTTCATCATTTTCTTCATCTGCTCAAACTGCTTCATCAGGCCGTTGATTTCCTGGATACTGCGGCCGCTGCCCGCCGAAATACGGCGGCGGCGGCTGGAATCAATGATTTCGGGGTTGGCGCGTTCTTTGGGGGTCATGGAATGGATCATGGACTCGATGGGCGTGAACGAGTCGTCGCCGATTTCCACGTCCTTGAGCATACCGCTCATGCCCGGAATCATGCCCACCAAGTCTTTCATCGGTCCCATTTTCTTGATTTGCTGCAACTGCGACAGGAAATCGTCAAAGTTGAACTGGTTCTTGCGGATTTGCTGGTTGATGCGGCGCGCCTCGTCCTCGTCATAGACTTGCTGGGCACGCTCCACCAACGAAATCACATCGCCCATGCCCAGAATCCGGTTCGCCATGCGATCCGGGTAGAACACGTCAATGCCGTCCATCTTCTCGCTCGTACCGATGAATTTTATCGGCTTGTCCACCACGGCTTTTATCGAAATGGCCGCCCCACCGCGCGTGTCGCCGTCGAGTTTGGTCAGGATCACGCCGTCAAAATTAATGCGTTCGTTGAAAGCCTTGGCCGTGTTCACCGCGTCCTGGCCAGTCATCGCATCCACTACAAACAGCGTTTCTGATGGCTGGATGGCTTTTTTGACGGCCTCAATCTCGCGCATCATTTCCTCATCCACCGCCAAACGGCCGGCCGTATCCACAATCACCAGCTTTTTGCCGATGGCCTTGGCATGGCGGATGGCATTCTGCGCGATCTGCACCGGATTCTTGTTTTCCGGCTCGGCATACACGTCCACGCCCACCTGCTGGCCCAAAACTTTCAACTGGTCAATGGCCGCCGGACGGTACACGTCGCAGGCCACCAGCAGCACATTGCGGCCTTGCTTTTTGAAATACATGGCCAGTTTGCCCGAAAACGTGGTTTTGCCCGAACCCTGCAAGCCCGCCATCAGAATCACCGCCGGGTCGCCTTTCAGGTTCACGTCCGCTTTCTGGCCGCCCATCAATTCGGTCAGTTCATCCGATACTATTTTCACGAGCATCTGGCCCGGCTCCACCGAAATCAGGATTTTCTGGCCCATCGCCTTGTCCTTGATCGTGTCGGTCACGGTTTTGGCAACCTTGAAGTTCACGTCGGCATCGAGCAGGGCCTTGCGCACTTCTTTCAGCGTCGCGGCAACGTTCACGTCGGTGATGCGCCCTTTGCCTTTCAGCGTCCGCAGGGCTTGGTTGATATTCTGGGAGAGATTCTCGAACATGAAAACAAATGGTTGGTTGTTGAATGGTTGTAAAAAACCTTTCTGCCGGATAGTGTCGGTTTTTCAAAGCCGCGTCAAACCGCGAAATTACGGAAAAAAACGGCACGGCGGGTTTTGGCTTTCGGAAAGATACTATTTTTCAATACCGGGTTTTGAATGATGGAATGACTGAATGGGACAAGCTGGCGCGAGGTTCTTACCTCGTGCCGCCCATGTTCCGAGATTCCCTGCCTGTCCGGCAGGCAGGCTATCTCGGCGGCAGGCGGGCACGGCTGAAATCATTTCAAAAAATCCGCAAGTCCTGTTCGTCTTTCGCCAGCAAAACCGTGATGGTGTTGGCAAAATGATCCCGGACAAAAGCCACCGGCAACGAAACCATCAGTTTCTTGAAAGCATACAAAACACTGGTTTTCAAGCTTTTGCCGTACAGGGCGCGGTACGTTTCGATGGAATACAACCCGATTTTCTGCTTCACGACCACAAAACCTTCCGAACGCAGCAAAAACCGCAGCAGCGAAGGCGTATAGACATTGATATGGCCGTAGGAAAGGAAATGCGCGGTTTTTTCGTCCACGCCGAAACGGTAATCCTTGGGCACTTCCAGCACGCAATGTTTGGCCACCCGCTTGATTTCGCGCAGCAGTGTCCGCTCAAACTCCACGTGTTCCAGCACGTGCGAAAGGATGACCAAATCGAATGAATCGTCGGCAAAAGGCAGCGAATAGCCATCGAAAGGCAAAGCTTGGCGCAATTGTGGGATGTCTTTTTCGCGGATTAGCGACAAGGCACTGCCGGAAATCTCAACGGCGTGGAACTCCGGCGCGAAGTCCATCCGGCCCAGCCAAACCAGAATGCTGCCATCGCCCGCGCCCACTTCCAGCACTTTTTGCGGCTGCAAACCGGCACACAACTCCATGATATTCAATGCTTTCTGCTTCGCCCCGGTTTCGCGCCAACCGCTTTGCTGGTTCTGGTACTGGCGTTCGTAAGCGGTCTGAACATTTGAAGTGACTTCCATGTGTTGCAACATTGAATTTTGAACAGCCGGGGTTTGGCATTTCCGGAAGATACTATTTTATTGGAATCAGCCTGCCTGTCGGCGGACAGGGATTTGCAGGATTATGGGATTTTCCTGTCTGCCGACAGGCAGGCGGGATGGAGCGCAAATTAGGTCAGACACTGCGTGTCAGACCGGCATCGTGCATCGGCTTCCGGGAGAACGAGCAGGTTTGGGCTTTTGAAAACATACTATTTTGAAAGTCAGTCAAATACCGCTCATTTCCCCAGCGCACCCAGCAACTCCAGCACCGCCGCCGACATGGCCCGCACGCCGGTTTTAATGGCCGGTTCGGGCAGCGGCGCAAAGGTGGACGAATGCAAACCCGGCAGGTTTTTTCCGGTTTTCAGGCTTTCCTCGTATTTCTGCGGATCAACGGCCCCGAGCCAAAACATACACGTGGGCACTTTATGTTCAGTGCGGGCAAACCGCGAAAAATCCTCGCCCACGGTGCTGGGCGGCGTATCCAGCACGTTTTCGCTGCCCAACGCCCGCCGGAAGGTGGCCGCCAAACGCTTGGTCAGTTTAATGTCATTCACATTGGACGGCGTGTATTGGTCGCGCACTTTCACCACTGGCAGCAGCTCCTGCGGAATACCGGCGGCGCGGGCGGTTCCCTCGCAAATCCGCTTGACGGCCGCAATGGTGTGGCTGCGCACCGAATCGTCGTACGAACGGAGCGTAAGTTGCAGTTTCACCTCGTCGGGAATAATGTTGAACGCGCTGCCGCCGTGGATGCTGCCCACCGTGACCACGCACGGCTGGAACGGCGACGTTCCGCGGCTGACGATGGTTTGCAGGGCCAGCACAATTTGTGAGGCCAGCACCACCGGGTCTTTGGTGGTGTGCGGCATGGCTCCGTGGCCGCCCACACCGCGCACCGAAATGTCCACGGCATCCACGCTGGCCATCATCGGGCCTTCGGTGTAGCCTACTTTTCCGGCGGGCACACCGGCATGGTCGTGCAGGGCAATGGCATAGTCGGGGCGCGGAAACTTCTCATACAAGCCTTGGTTCAGCATGGCAATTGCGCCGCCGCTGCGTTCTTCGGCGGGCTGCCCGATGAAAACCAGCGTGCCTTTCCACGTGGATTTCAGTTGCGCCAGCACTTGCGCCGTGCCCGTAAACACGCTCATGTGCAGGTCGTGGCCGCAGGCGTGCATGGCTGGCACGTCGCGGCCTTGGTCGTCTTTGGCGGTGGCTTTGCTGGCGTAGGGCAGTCCGGTTTCCTCTTTCACGGGCAGCGCGTCCAAGTCGGTGCGCACAAGGATGGTGGGGCCGGAGCCGTTTTTCAGCACGCCCACCAAACCGTAGCCGCCGAAGTTCTGGGTCACCTCAAAACCCGATTCCGTGAGTTGGGCGGCGATTTTGGCCATCGTATTTTTTTCCTGAAAGGAGATTTCCGGGTTGGCGTGCAGGAACTTGTACAGTTCAAACAATCGGCCGTACGAATTGTCCACCATGCCGGTTATTTTCCGGTCGGTATCGGTGGGTTTCTGAGCCGATGCGCCTTGGATCAGGCAGAGAAATAGCGTCAGGTGAAGGATATTTTTCATGGGGTTTTGCTTAGTTTCGTAATCGGGTTTCAGAAAATAGTATCTTTCAGAAGAGCCAAACCCGCTTATTGCCCGAAAGCCGATCTCCACTTTCCTATCTACCGATTCGTGCGCCGTGGCGTACAGGTAGGCGGTCTGACACACAGTGTCTGACCTGCGTTGCGGCTTTCAGGAAATGCAGCCTAACTGAACAGCAATCTGGCATAAAACGACGGTTTTTTCAAGGCTGCCCGCAAATCCATGTCCATGAACATTGCCGACAGCAGTTGTTGCAACGCCGGGTTACGGTTGGCGCGGCTCACCACCAAGTTGAACAGCGACGGATAGCGGAGCAATTGCTGCATCCGTCGGCTGATTTGCAGTTCGCGCCCCAGCCGACGGTAAACGGCAGCATCGTATTGCCGCATGAACGCCGCCGAAAAGTCATTGGCAGCCAGGCATTTAACGGCTTGGTCGGCGGCCCAGCGGCCACTGATCATGGCGTTGCTGATGCCTTCGCCCGTGAATGGGTCAATCAGGTGCGCCGCATCGCCGGTGAGCATATAATTGTCGCCGGAAAGCGGGCGTTTCTTGGAACCGAGCGGCAAGCCGTAGCCTTTGATATTGCCCACCAAGCGGGCATTGGCGAAACGTTTGCGCAGAACCGGGTGGGTTTGGATGATTTCCAGCATACTATTTTTGAGGTTCACCCGCTTGCGGCTGATGGCCGAACTAAGCATTCCCACGCCCACATTGGCGTAGCCACCGGCCAGCGGGAAAATCCAGAAATAGCCAGGCAAAAAATCCTTCAAAAAGTGCAATTCAATGAATCCGTCCGCATCCAAACCGGCTACGCCTTGGTAGTATGCCCGCAAGCCAGCGCAGAAATGCTCAGGTTCCTGCACGATGCCGGCCACGTGCCGCGTAAAGTTAGACTGCGCCCCATTGGCAATGATGAGCAGTTTTGTACGGACAGTTTGCCGGTTGGTTGCTATTGTCCAACCGTTTTCAACGCGCTGGTAATCAGCCACTTCTTCGCCTTCCCGCAGGTCAATAAGTTTGCTTTCCCTGATTTTTTCGATCAGAAAACCGTCAAAGTTCAGCCGCTTCATCAGGTAGCCGGGATGGAAGGCGGTTTCGGAGGGAGATTTTTCACTTTCCGGCTGGAACGGAATGGTGAGCCACTTTTCATTGGGTGCGATGAAATGGATGCCGCCCGAACCGATGGCGGTAGCTTGCGCGTGCAATTGCGGCAACAGCCGTTCGTCAATGCGTTTCAGTTCATTAATGACCTTACCGCTCAGGGCATCGCCGCAAATCTTGTCGCGCGGGAATGTGGCTTTGTCCAGCAACAGGGATGAAATCCCGGATTTCGCCAGGTGCAGGGCCGCCGTTGCGCCGCCCGGCCCGGCTCCGATGATGCAAACGTCGGCTTGTTTCATGGGACGAAGGTAGCCGGAAATGGCGAAAGGAGAAGCACGCCGTTGTTGTTTGTATTCCCCGCAATGACGGTTTTTCCTGAAGCATACGACTGGTTCACAGCGGCTTGCGCGGTGTTTTTTGGAACACTTGCAAGGTCGTTCCGTTGCGTGCCACCAAGTACATTTCGCCTTTCGGTGTGCGCAGCGTCTTGATGTCGCGCACTTCGCCGCTGAGCAAAAAGCCGCATTCAGTGGATGAAACCGGCTTGAAATCGCCTTTGCCATCGCCTTTGAGCAGCAGGCCGTAGCCGCCATCGTAACGGCCCTGATAGGTGCTGACTCCGTACAGGTTGCCACCCAGCAATACATCCAGGTTGCCATCGCCGTCGGCATCCTGCACATGGAAGGCGAAGATTTTGGAGACTTGGGCTTGCAGCGGCAAGTGCCTGACAATGAATTGCTTATTGCCCGTGTTTTCCACGTAAACGGACTCAAACTTGTTCACTTCCAACACGTCGGCACTGTCCAAATCCGGCTTGGTAAAAACCTGTTCCAGCGGCTTTCCGGCAAATGAATGGTAGTTGGTGAACTTGCGGTTGATGACCGACGGCATTTGCTTGCCCAGTTCATCCTTGCCTGCCACCGGAAACCAGCTTCCGGCGCGGTTATAAGCCAGTATGTGCTCCAGGCTTTCGTTGTGATCTACATCCTTGACGTACATTTTCAGGATTGAGCCATCGCCGCTCTTGCGGAATTTGGTGTTGGTTCCCAAGTTGCCGAGCATAAAATCCACGTCGCCGTCCTTGTCAAAGTCGGCGGCGGCGATGGTTTGCCAAAAACCGTTCAGCGTTTTGCGTTCACCGTTGCTTCCGTTGCCAACGCTGAACGGTGAACGTGAAACGGTAAACCTGCCTTTCCGGTTTTCGAACAATTGCGGTTCCATCCAGTCGCCGACCACAATCAAATCCGGGTCGTTGTCCTTGTCAACATCCGCCCAGACCGCATCGGTGACCATGCCGGGTTTCTGCATTTCGGGAGATACTATTTTAGTCTGGTCGGTAAACTTGCCTTTGCCATCGTTGACCAGCAGATAAGAGTTCGGCGATTTTCCGTAGGCAAAGCCCACCACGCGGCCACCCACAAACAAATCCGTGTCACCATCCTTGTCAAAATCGCAGGGCCTGACGCATGATTTGTTATCGAACATGGGTGGCAGGTTGTTAAGGCCGCGCGTGAAATTACCTTGGCCGTCGTTGAGGTACAGCCGGTCGAATTGCTCGGTCATTTTGCCATAAAATTCGTTGCCGCCACTGACCACGTACAAATCCATATCCTTGTCGCCGTCGGCATCGAAAAATGCCGCGTCCACATCCTCAAAGGTAGAATCGCGGATAAAAACCTCACCCCCGGCCCCTCTCCTGCTGAGAGGGGCGAAACCGTCCCCGGCATTTTGCATGAACAGTTGTCCGGCCTGCCATTTGGCTCCGCCCACGTAAAAGTCGTCGAGGCCGTCGCCATTCACGTCGCCCACGGCAATTTTGGGGCCTTCGGT
>JANPIL010000361.1:0-9177 GCA_031424975.1 Sphingobacteriales bacterium | reverse complement strand
ACGATGGGCAACCTGCTCACCGACTCCACGGAGAGCAATGAGGAAACCGGCAGCGACAAATACGAATCAAAGGACGAGGAGATGATTGAGGACAGCCGGATTATGGAGCCGCACTTGGAATTTTTGCAACGCGAACTGGTCGTGCTGGATGCGGTTAACACGGAAACCCGAAATGAGGAAGTTGGTGTGGGCGCGGTGGTCATCACCGATTCGCTGCGGTTTCTGGTGGCCGTAAGCGCACAATTCAAGGTGGGCAACGAGGATTTTGTGGGCATTTCGGCTGCCGCCCCGATTTTCGAGGCAATGCGAGGCCGGAAAGCGGGCGAAAAATTCAGTTTCAATGGTAACGATTACAAGATAACCGAGGTCTTTTGATTTTCCTGCCAATGTAAAAACCCGTATGGCTTTTGGAGCTGAGGGGGTTTGGTGTTTCTGGAAGATACTATTTTTTCAAAGCAACGCCGGGTTCAGCTTGGAGTCGGCTACGCGGCCCGGTGCGTAGCCCGACAGCCAGCGGTTGCGGTCGTTTTCCTGATGCCTGTTTTTGGATTCGGTTACTTTCGCGCCGTCGGCAAAGAAAATAACCGTCATTACCTCGCGCATGGTTGGCGACGCGTTTTCTGGGGCGCAGTGCAAAGTCCAACCGGCGTGGAAAGTCGCATCTCCGGCCTTCATGGTTGTGGCGCGAGTCACGGGGTAGTTCCGGTCTTTGACCAGTTTGTCCAAAGCTGCCTCCGACTCGTCGGAAATAGCCGAATTTCCCACAGCTCCCTCCGAGTGCGAACCGGACGCAAACGTGAGCATCCCCATATCCACGCCGATATCTACCATAGGCATCCACATGGTGATGGTTTGCGTGGTATCAAGCGGCCAATAATACTGGTCTTGGTGCCACGGTGTGGGGCCGCCGCCCGGCTCTTTGTATAACGCTTGGTCGTGGTAGAGCCGCACATTTTCCACGCCCATCAGGCTGGCAGCAATGCCAGCGAAACGCCGGGCGAGGGTGAAGTTGCGCACGGTCTCGTCCATTTCCCACAGGTTCATGATTTGCAGGAAAGCCTTGCCGTAAGTGTCGCGTTCGGCCATTTTGCGCTTTTCGTTGTTGAAACGGTGAGCCGTCTCGTTGATGGCGGCGCGATAAGCCGAAACCTCGTTTCCAGCCAAGATGCTCTTCAACAGAACGTGTCCGTTGGTGGCGTATTCCTGCCGCTGAAGTTCGGTGACTGCATACTTTGTTGTAAGCGGCGGCAGTGAAATGTGCGCGTCCATGGGTTGGTGGTTTTTAGTTGGAAACAGGAGGGGTTTTGCCTTTTCAAAACATACTATTTTCCAGTCATCTCACAGCAACTCATTGGCCAGATTGGCCAGTTCCGAGCGTTCGCCTTTTTCCAGCGTCACGTGGGCGTATAGTTTGTGGTCGCGCACGCGGTCTATTAAATAGCTCAGGCCGTT
Source organism: Sphingobacteriales bacterium (assembly GCA_031424975.1). Classification (GTDB taxonomy): domain Bacteria; phylum Bacteroidota; class Bacteroidia; order Cytophagales; family 172606-1; genus Xanthocytophaga. The sequence goes on along the minus strand of JANPIL010000361.1, from coordinate 7,725 downwards.
GCTTTGCGTGTCCAAGTACGGCGTGTCAATCTGGTAGATGTCGCCGGTGAAAATGATTTTGGCGTTTTCACCGGCGCGGGTAATGATTGTTTTCACCTCGTGCGGCGTTAGGTTTTGCGCCTCGTCCACGATGAAAATGATGTTCGACAGGCTGCGGCCCCGGATGTAGGCCAGCGGCATGATTTGCAGCGTTTCCTTGACCAGCATATCCTGAATCTGGTTCCAAAACCGGTCGCCTTCCTCAAACTGGCTCTGGATGAATTTCAAATTGTCCCAAAGCGGCTCCATGTACGGGTTCAGCTTCGATTTCACATCGCCGGGCAGATAGCCGATGTCCTTGTTGCTGAGCGGCACAATGGGCCGGGCCAGCAAAATCTGGCGGTAGTTCTTGCGGATTTCCAACGAACTGGCCAACGCAAGCAGCGTTTTGCCGGTTCCGGCCACGCCCTGAATCGTGATCAGCTTGATGTCGGGATCCAGAATGGCGTGGATGGCAAACGTCTGCTCGGCATTGCGCGGACGGATGCCGTACACCTCGCGTTTCTCCACTTTGGTCATGCAGTCGTCCACGGGGTCGTAGCAGGCCAGCACCGAATTGCGTTCGCTTTTCAGGATGTAAAAGTGATTTTTGCGGCCCTTTCCCTTCTTTATCACTTCCTCGGTTTCGCACTTTCCCGTTTCGTGCAGTCTGGTAATCACCTCCGAGGCAACGTCGTTGAGCGTGGTTTTGCCGGTGTAGAGCGTTTCCACATTCTTGATTTTGCCCGTTTCGTAGTCTTCGGCGGGCAGGTTCAGGGCTTTGGCTTTCAGGCGCAGGTTTATGTCTTTGGTCACCATGACCACCTTGCTGCCGGGGTTTTCTTCCTGCAAGGTCAGTGCAGCGTTCAGGATGCGGTGGTCGGCCTTGCGGTCGTCGAAAATCACTTCGGCATCCACTTGGCTGCGGTTGTGCATCTGCACCTTGAACTTGCCCCGCCCCGTGCCTTCCAGCGGAATCCAGTCTTGCAGGCTGTGTTCGCCCGAAACCTTGTCGATGAAGCGGATGAACTCGCGGGCTTCGAAGTTTTTGGTGTCGTTGCCCTTCTTGAAATTATCCAGTTCCTCCAGTACCGTGATCGGGATGGCAACATCGTGTTCCTGGAAATTCTTGACCGCATTGTGGTCGTAAAGGATGACCGAAGTGTCGAGCACGAAAATCTTCTTCTCTTTTTTAGCTTTGGCCATAAACGGAGCGGATGGAGGTTTGGGGTTTTGAAAAGCTGAAAGCCCCGTCTTTAGCGGGGATACTATTTCGGGCGGCGGTTTTACGGAGTCTAAAATGACGGGTTGGCGGGAGAAATCATAGCATTGGCGCGAATTAATTTGACGGGCGGTCACCTTGGTGCCGCCCGGCACAAATAGCCTGCGTGGAGCGTATGCCATTCGGTTGTAGCGTGTATATTTGCGGTTGGGCAGCGTTTGCGTTCTGCTAAATGAAAATCACGAATATCACAAACAGAAAGAGAAACATGAGAAAGAACTTGGTTGCAGTAATCATCTTAATAAGTTGCCTTACGGTGTGTTGTTTTTCCTCGTGTTCTCAAAAAGGCGAACCGAGCGAAGAGCAAATAACTGTTAGCACTGCAAGCGGCATATCAACTGCAGAGGACACCTCTTTAAATTCAGTGACGAAAGACCTAACCATGAAAGAAGTGCCAACCTTTCCTAACAAAGTGATCTTAACGGGTCTGGATGAACACAGGCTCGTTAGTATTTACAAATCAAAACCTCCAGAAACGCGAGGAGATGCCGACAATTCAAATCGCACTTACAGCTACAACGAGGGGGAAGATGAGCAGAACGAACACTTTATGCCGGGCGTGGATATCTTGTTCGGATACAATCTTTTGAACATTGCCCATTACGACTTAAAAACCGAAAAAACGAACCTTCTTTTCAACCATCCAGTCCTAGTCAAAACACTGTACTACCCTTCGTTTGTGCAAGACACATTGAACAAGCAACCCATCAACAGGGATTATTACTTGGTGTCCGTGTATGATGAGGATACTAACAAGGACAATCTTATCAATAAAAAGGATTTGAGAAGATTTTACCATTTTGACGCGCATTGTGCCACAAAAACTCAGCTTATTCCGGGCAATTATGCAGTCGCCCGTTCTCAATATGATTCAAAAAATGACCTTATGTATATTTTTGCCAGATACGATGAAAATAGCAACGGAACCGAAGAAAAATCGGAACCAATACAGATATTCTGGTTCAGTCTAAGAACCCCCGCTAAAGCAAAATTTTTGTATCGGAACATTAACTAAAATCGTTCCTCCATCGCATTTTGTTGTGGGGTCATTTCGCTTCAACCGTAGAAATAGGCTTCAGACTTCTCGCCCGAATTTTGCAAAATAGTATCTCCCCAAAAGCCGAAACCCCCAACCATTCAACCGATGCACCCCTACATCACCGAACACCAAGACCGCTTTCTGTCGGAATTACTGGATTGGCTGCGCATTCCGTCGGTCAGTGCCGATGCCAAGTATAGGGCCGATGTGCGCCGCGCCGCCGAATTTGCCAAAACCCAACTCGAAGCCGCCGGAGTTGATTTTGTCGAACTCTGCGAAACGCCCGGCAACCCGATTGTGTATGCCGAAAAAATCATAAATGACTCATTGCCAACGGTTTTGGTGTACGGCCATTACGACGTGCAGCCCGCCGATCCGCTGAGCCTGTGGCATTCGCCGCCGTTTGAGCCGGTTGTCAAGAAAACAGCCTTGCACCCCGACGGAGCCATTTTTGCGCGTGGTGCCTGCGACGACAAAGGGCAGGTGTATATGCACATCAAGGCGTTGGAAATGCTGCTGAGCACCGATTCGCTGCCTTGCAACGTGAAAATCATGATTGAGGGCGAAGAGGAAGTGGGTTCCAAAAACTTGGGCGTTTTTGTGGCCGCCAACAAGGAAAAGCTGAAAGCCGACGTGATTTTGATTTCCGACACGAGCATCATCGCCAACGATGTGCCTTCGCTGGAAGTGGGCTTGCGCGGCCTGAGCTACGTGGAAGTGGAACTGACCGGCCCCAACCGCGACCTGCACAGCGGCGTGTACGGCGGTGCGGTGGATAACCCGATCAATGCATTGTGCCAGCTAATCGCCTCACTGAAAGACGAAAACGGCCACATCACCATTCCACATTTCTACGACAAGGTAGCCGAACTTACGCCCGAACAACGCGCCGAACTCGCGCACGCTCCGTTTGATTTGGAGGCGTACAAAAAAGATTTGGGCGTGGACGAGGTTTTTGGTGAAACCGGCTACACCACCAACGAACGCACCGGCATCCGCCCCACGCTGGAAGTCAACGGCATCTGGGGCGGTTACACCGGCGAGGGAGCCAAAACGGTGCTGCCCTCACAGGCGTTTGCCAAAATCAGTATGCGGCTTGTGCCCGACCAAACGCCCGACGAAATCACGGAATTGTTCAAGAACCACTTCGAGACCATCGCGCCGAAAAGCGTGAAAGTGCGCGTGACCCCGCACCACGGCGGCCACCCCGCCGTAACCCCTACCGACTCAGCGGCGTTCCGGGCGGCCAGCGCGGCCTTTGAGGAGGCGTGGGGCCGCAAACCCGTGCCCACGCGCGGCGGCGGCAGCATCCCGATTGTGGCTTTGTTTGAAAAGGAATTGGGTTTGAAAACGGTTTTGATGGGTTTCGGCTTGGACAGCGATGCCATCCACTCGCCCAACGAGCATTACGGCGTGTATAATTATTTGAAGGGCATTGAAACGATTGCGTTGTTTTACAAGCATTTCAGCCTTTCCCAGCCCCCTGCGAAAGAGGAGGCTTGAGAATAGTATGTTTCAAAAAGCCCAAACCCGACTGTTCTTTCAAAAGCCGATGCCGGTTACGGTCTGACACACAGTGTCTGACCTGCGTTCCAAAACAGTATCTTTCCAGAAGCCCAAACCCGCCTGTTTAAAAGTCCCCTCTTTCGGAGGGGATTTAGGGGAGGCTTTTTAGTGGTCCATTTTCCCAATGGCTTTTTCCATCAGTTCCGCATCAATCTCGTGTACTTCCACGCCCCGGCCAATGCCCGTGAGCAGCGTGATGGATAATTGTCCGCCCAAGTGTTCCCGGAATTCGGTTAGCCCCTGAATCACAGCAAGTTGGCCTGATTCCGTCCGCGCTGAAAGCTCGGGAACGCACAAGTCGAAACCCAATTGACGCAGCAAGAATAGTATCTTTTCCAAGGCCGAAACCTCCAGCATTCCGGCCAGGTGCGCGTAGGTGCAATCCAAGGCAATGCCGATTGCAACCGCCTCACCATGACGGAGTTGGTAGTGAGTCAGGGCTTCGAGTTTGTGCGCCGCCCAATGCCCGAAATCCAAGGGCCGCGCCGAACCCATCTCAAACGGATCGCCGCTGGAAATATGGGCCAAGTGCAATTCGGCGCACCGGTGAATGAGATATTCCATGGCAATTTCGTTGCGGGCGGCCAGCTTGGCGGCATTTTCACAGAGAAACGCAAAGAAATCAGCGTCCTTGATCAAAGCCACTTTCACCGCTTCGGCCATGCCGCTGCGCCAGTCGCGGTCGTCGAGGGTGGTCAGGAAATCAAGGTCGTTGAGCACGGCAAATGGCGGCGCAAACGTGCCGAGGAAGTTTTTCTTGTTGAAAGCATTGACACTGTTTTTCACGCCCACGCCCGAATCGTTTTGCGCCAAAACGGTGGTCGGGATGCGGATCAGCCGCACGCCCCGGTGCGACACCGCCGCCGCAAAACCCGCCATGTCCAGCACCGCGCCGCCGCCAATGGCCGCAATGTAGGCGTGGCGGTCAATGCCGCGTTCGCTTACGGCCCGCTCTATTTTTTCAACCCATTCATGGGTATTCTTGCAAGCCTCGCCACCCGCCACCACCAACGGCTCGCCAGCCATTTGGAAAACAGTATGGTTTTTTTCGGCTAAACCCTTGATTTGCGCGGGAAGTTGCGGATGCGCCTGCGCCACGCCGCTGTCAATCACAAATAAAATCTTGCGCACGGAAGCATTGCCGTCTTCTTGTAAGGTGTTGACAAACAGCGGATTATTCAAAGAAAAAAGCCCGCGTGTAAAGTGAACCGGATATCGGTAACTGACTTGGAATCGTTGATACAGGGATTGCATTGGTTGGTTTTGGAATGGATCAAAGGCGAATTTCGGCTTCGCTTGCTGCTGTCAAACACGCAATCCATGTGAAAAGTTAAACACGCCTGTTCTGACAGGCAAAAATCGGTTTGTAAACCGATTTTTAAAATAGTATCCCGGAAAAACCCCAAACCCGCCTATTCTTTGCCAACCACCACATCCTCATAAATATCCGCCAAATTGATTTCCACAGCCAGCGATGTCAGCATGAGCGTTTCACCCAAACCGGTAAAAATCTCCTCTTCCCACTTTCGTTCGCTGATGCGGCGGAAAACCACCACGCGCACTTGGCTTTGCGAAACCATCACGTATTCCTGCACGCTGGGCACGTTCTGGTATTCCTCCAGTTTTTCGGCCATGTCAATGCTTTGCGTGGATTTGGAAAGCACTTCCATCAGCACCACCGGGTTCAGCACTTCGTGTATTTTCGTGCGTTGCTGGCCGTCTTTTTTCACAATGGTGATGTCGGGCTGGCGCGATTTTGCGAACAACTCGCCACGGATGAAAGTGGCTTGCGAATAGACGCGGAAGTCCTTTTTTTTGAGTGCGTTTCCCAACAAAATATGCAGGTTGGAAACAATGTCGTCATGTTTTTGGGTGGGCATGGGGAATTCGGGTAGTTGGGCACGGTCAAAATCATCGGATAACACATATTCAACCAGTGAATCTTCCACCGGTTCGCCCGAATACAAGGCGATGACCTGGCCATCCACCCATTCAAACCGGCCTTCCGCCCGCTCCACAAAGCGGTGGAATTCCTCATTGGTCACTGTTTTTTGCGCTATCATGGTCGGGTAGGTTTGTCTGGTTGCCGTTCAATTCACTGGTTTTTGCGTATTTGACCGACTCCGGCCAGAGGCCGCCCGGCGTGGCTTCGCCGCCGGACAGTTGCCACTCGGCGGAGCCAAGCGGCGGTACTTCAATACATAGCCACTTTTTGTACTGTACAGCGGCGGTTTCTTGCGTTTCAATATGCACAAGTTTTTTCAGCTTCACAAGGCTTCATCGGCGCACATGATGTCCAGCAATTGCTCTATTTCCCTGTAAATCCACGCCAATTCCTGTTTTGTGATGATGTACGGCGGCAGCACATAAATCACATTTCCCAAAGGCCGCAGCAGTAAATTGCGTTCCAGAAAATAGTCGTACAGGCTGTTGCGCAGTTCATTGAAATAAGACGTGGCGGCGTTGGTCTTGATTTCCAAGGCCAGGATCACGCCCATGTGGCGCACGTCCAGCACCGCCGGGTGCGACGCGATTTTGGCGGCAAAATCGGCGTGGGTTTGGGCAATTTCAAGGATACTATTTTGGCAACCGTCCGTCAGGAGCAAATCCAGGCTGGCATTGGCCGCCGCGCAGGCCAGCGGGTTTCCGGTGAAGGAATGGCCGTGGAAAAACGTTTTCATCAAATCGTCCGAGCGGTAAGGGCGCATCACTTCGGCGGTGCAGGCTGTCACGCCCAGCGGCAGGGTTCCGCCCGTAAGTCCTTTGGACAGGCAAATGATGTCGGGTTTGGTGGCGCAATGATCTGATGCAAACAGTTTGCCCGTTCGCCCGAAACCGGTCATCACCTCATCGGCGATGCACAGAATGTTGTGTTGCTTGGCGATTTTCAATAGGGTTTCCAGCGTTTCCGGCGCGTACATCCGCATTCCGGCGGCTCCTTGCACCAGCGGCTCATAAATGAACGCCGCCACATCGCCACTTTGAATTGAATGAGTAAATGAGCGGATTAATTCAGAATTCCGAATTCCGAATTCTGAATTGACAGTGGCGGGTTTGGCGTTTTCAAAAGATACTATTTCGCGTCCTCCGGTTTCCAGTTTTTGGTTTGAATTCCCAATTCCGAATTCCGAATTCTCAATTGAAATAAATTCCACTTCAAACAGGAACGGCTGGAACGGCGCGGTAAACGCACCCCGCTCGCCGACGGCCATCGCGCCGAAGGTGTCGCCGTGGTACGCGCCGTCGAGGGTAATGATTTTTTTGCGGGCAATGCCTTGGTTGTGCCAGTATTGGAACGCCATTTTCAACGCCACTTCCACCGCCGTGCTGCCATTGTCGGAGTAGAAAACCTTTGACATTCCGGCGGGCAGGATTGCCAACAGCCTCTCGGCCAGCGTAATGGCCGGTTCGTGCGTGAATCCGGCGAAGATTACGTGTTCGAGGGTGCGGGCCTGTTCGGCGATTTTTGCGGCGATATGTTCGTTGGCGTGGCCATGCAGGTTCACCCACCACGAGCCGATGGCATCCAGGATTTTCCGTCCGTCGGTGGTGTGCAGGTAGGCACCTTTGGCACTTTTCAGGGATACTATTTTGTGCGCGTCGGCCAGCGGCGTAAACGGATGCCAGATGGATTGTTGGTCGCGGAGCTGCCAGCTTTCGGTTTGGCTTATAAAGTCAGTGTTTTCTTCAGTTGCCATGCGTATTTGTTAATGGTTTCGCGCGTCAAAAATTCCTCCGGCCAAAGGCGCATCAGCAACGGATAGCCGCTGTGTTTCAAGATAATGCGTTCGGATTCCTCATTTTCCGGCCCGTTGAAGAC
>JANPIL010000360.1:0-7396 GCA_031424975.1 Sphingobacteriales bacterium | reverse complement strand
AAGCCCGCGTGTGGTCTGAGCCGCAGGTGCAGCGGCGGCTGGCTAACGATTATGTAATCGTGTCGCTGTATGTGGACGACAAGACCGAACTGCCGCAAAGCGAGTGGTACACTTCCGCCCGCGACGGCAAGTTGAAAAAGACCATCGGCGCGCAAAACTTTGATTACCAGATCACGCAATTCAATTATAATGCGCAGCCACTGTACGTGTTGCTAAGACCCGATGGCAGGCAACTTCCCATTGAACCGCTGGCCTATGACTTGGATGCTACCCACTTCATGAGTTTTCTGGACAATGGCTTGGCCGAATTCCGCCGCAACGCCCCGGCCGGCACAGACATTTCGCTGGGGCGGTAGCATACGCTTTAGCTTGTGCGAAAACCGCAGGTTTGGGCTTTTCAAAGGATACTATTTTTGCCATGGCCTCTTAATTTTTCTCACTTTCCCATCTACCCATTTTTTCATGGAATTAGCTGAATTACAACAGATTGCCGTTCAGGTTCGCCGCGATATTGTGCGCATGGTACACGGTGCAAAAGGCGGGCATCCGGGCGGTGCGCTGGGCTGCACGGAATACTTCGTGGCCCTGTATTTCCACATCCTCAAGCACAACCCGCAGTTCAGCATGGACGGCACGGACGAGGACTTGTGTTTCCTTTCCAACGGGCACATTTCGGCGGTCTGGTATTCGGTGCTGGCTCGCAGCGGCTACTTTCCGGTTTCCGAACTGGCCACCCACCGCAAAATAAATTCGCGGCTGCAAGGCCACCCGACCACGCACGAACACCTGCCTGGCATCCGGGTGGCATCCGGCTCGCTGGGCCAAGGCTTGTCGGTGGCGATTGGGGCGGCGCAGGCCAAAAAACTGAACGGCGACGACCGGCTGGTGTATGTGCTCATGGGCGATGGCGAGCAGGACGAAGGCCAAATCTGGGAGGCGGCCATGTACGCGGCGCACCACAAAACCGACAACCTGATTGCCACCATTGACTGGAACGGCCAGCAAATTGACGGCTCGACCAAGACCGTGATGGACCTGGGCGACCTGCCCGCCAAATACCGCGCCTTTGGTTGGGAAGTGCTGGTGCTGGAAAACGGCAACGACATGGCCGAAGTGATCCGCACGCTTGAACACGCCAAAACACTGGCAAGCAAAGGCAAGCCAGTTATTAATATAATGAAGACCGGCATGGGCCATGGCGTGGATTTCATGATGGGCAGCCACAAATGGCACGGCGTGGCCCCCAACGACGAGCAACTCGGACTGTCGCTGGCGCAACTGACGCACCTGTCCGAAACGCTGGGGGATTATTGAACAAATGCAGGTCTGTTCCCAAAGTATTCTGGAGTCAGGCCGGAATCTTGGTTTAGGCGCAGCATTCTTGGTTTGCAATCCGTCGAGCGAGGTACGGCATATTTCAGAAATATGCCGTACCTCGCTCGAACGGTTTACCTGTTTTTCCTTCGAATCCGATAAAATCTGATTCAAAATAGTATCTTTTTAAAAGCCCGAACCCCACCTTTTGACATGAAAAAATACGAGATACTGGACAAAAAAGACACCCGCAGCGGCTTCGGAGCCGGTTTGCTCGAAGCCGGACGCAACAACCCGAACGTGGTGGCCTTGTGCGCCGACTTGATCGGCTCGCTGAAAATGGATGCGTTCATCAAGGAATTTCCCGAACGGTTTTTCCAAGTCGGCATTGCCGAAGCCAACATGATGGGCGTGGCCGCCGGACTCACCATTGGCGGCAAAATTCCGTTTACGGGCACGTTCGCCAACTTTTCCACGGGGCGGGTCTATGACCAGATCCGGCAGTCCATCGCGTATTCGGGCAAGAACGTGAAGATTTGCGCCTCCCACGCCGGCTTGACGCTGGGCGAGGACGGAGCCACGCACCAAATTCTGGAAGACCTCGGCATGATGAAAATGCTGCCCGGCATGACCGTCATCAACCCCTGCGACTATAACCAGACCAAAGCCGCCACCATCGCCATTGCCGATTACGCGGGGCCGGTTTACCTGCGGTTTGGCCGCCCGGTAGTGCCGGTTTTCTTGGCCGAAGATACGCCTTTCGTCATCGGTAAAGCCCTGATGCTCAACGAAGGAACGGACGTGAGCATTTTTGCAACGGGGCATTTGGTGTGGAAAGCCATCGAAGCCGGACACATCTTGGCCGAACGCGGCATTGATGCGGAAATCATCAATATCCACACCATTAAGCCGCTTGACGAGGCCGCCATCTTGCAATCGGTCAGGAAAACAGGTTGCGCGGTTTCGGCCGAGGAACACCAGATCAGCGGCGGCCTTGGCGACAGCATTGCGCACGTGCTTTGCCGCAACTATCCGGCCCCGGTGGAAATGGTGGGCGTGCATGACACATTCGGCGAAAGCGGCACGCCCGATGAACTGATGGAAAAATACGGCCTCACAACCAACGCCATTGTGGAAGCGGCGTTGCAGGCAGTGAAACGCAAGAGGGAAGTGCTAGCATGAAAAAAGCCTTTTGCCGCAAAAACAACAGAACGCTTTGGTACGTACAGAAAAACGAATCCTGTTCAAGCGGGTTTGACCTTTTCAAAAGATACTATTTCAGGTCGGCAGGGAAAGTGGTTTTAACATTCCGGCGAAAAAAGAATCAAGTGCCAATCACGCATCAATGCCCGGACTTGTCTGCAAATGGAAACCCGATTCCTCCTTGCGTCGGAATGACAAGCGGGGGTTTGGCCTTTTTAGAACATACTATTTTGAATTTGTGCAAATTCGGTCTTGCGGAGTATTCCGCTCAGAATCTGGGGCATGGCAAGCGTTTTACGCTGCGCGGAACCCGCTTTTTGGGACGGGCGGGCGGAAATTCGTAGGACATACTCAACTCATGAGACCCGCCCGTAGACGGCCCCAGATTGGAAACCGTCAAGTCATAGCTGTAACCCACCGATAAGCCCGCCTGCTTGAAACCCGCCAGAAAAATCAGCGCGTCGCTGTTGTTGATCCCCACTTCGTAGCGTTTAATGGGTAGGCCGCGATACCACAGGCCAAATACCACCGGCTCGTAGGTCAGGTAAAGCCCCACATCCAACTGGTCGAATTTGCCCTGAGCCTTGTAGTTGAAGGCCGGTGAAATACTGCGTTCGGGAGCCGTTTTGCTTTCGGCCAGTCCGGCGCGGGTATTGTCGTCGAGCGGAATCTTGGTGCCGCCGTGCACCGTAAACCGGACTGGCAGCGGACTGGCATTGCCGATAAACGACTGGTCGGGCCGGGTAAGGTTGTGCGCCGAAATACCCAGCCACGACCGGCTGGTGAAAACCAAACCGCCCGCCGACACGTTCAGGTAATTGAGCGAGGCCGGATTTGGGTCGGCGGCAAACTGGTCGCTGCTGACGGGTCGCACCTGGCCGGTATTATCGAATTGGTCGCCGAAGGTGAGACCGAAATAATTGACACTGCGGTTGACATACGAAAACTGGAGGCCCGCCCGCGCCGCTACCCGTTCGCTGAGTTGCAGTTGGTAGGAATACTGCCCGCCGATGTCAATGGAGTTATAGCGCGCAAATGCCTGCTGGTCACGCAGCACAATCAGCCCGATGCCGCTGTTGATGCGCGGCAGGTAGGTATCCACCGAGGCCGAATAAGTGATGTAGTTGGCGTTTAGGGCGGGCCACTGCTGGCGGTAGTTGGCCGTAACGCGGGTGGCCAGCGATGAGCCAGCCATGGCCGGATTAAGATACAGCGGGTTAGCATAAAACTGCGAAAACTGCGGATCCTGCGCGAAAGCGGCAAGGTGGCAAAATAGTATCAGAAGAAAAGCGGAAACCCGGCGCATGAACCAATATTTTCGGTGGATGAAATCTCAACGCTAAAAGTAGGGAAAAATTGAGGGTTGCTCAAAAAAACGTATGCGTCTTATCCAATGCCAAGGCAAAACCTGTTAGCAGTCAGCGGTTTAGGCATTGTCCTGAATGTCCTGCGGAGGGTTGCCTTCCCGAGCCGGTTCCGAAAAACAAAGGATTCCGCTGCCATCAGGGGAATCCGGGCTTTGGAAAACGGATTTTTTTGCCCTATTTAGGCTCCGCGCGTTGGTTTTACCGGCAAGTTCCCAGGCTTACGCAAACCATAAGGCTCCGGAACAGAATTCAAGTCTTCTGTAAAATGTTTGACCGCACTTTGTCGTTATTGCCCACACAACTCCTTCCCGAAAGCGGCCCGGCACCGTGCCACTTGCTGTCCTTACCTCACACAAAAATCTCCATGCGGGTTTTCGATTTCAAAAAGATACTATTTCCGCTGTGTGCCGCCGCATTGCCGTGGCTTTTGTCCGCTCCGGTTCTGGCACAATGCCCCACCACGGTCAACATTCCCGCCACCGCTTGCGTGGGCGACAACTGCGGGGCCGGCACGCCCATTACCGTTACGGGCGGAAGCACCAACCAAGCGGAATACGAATGGATTTTTACCGGACCAGACGGCAGGCCCGACACGCTGAGGCAACGGGAGCCGGCCTACAATTTCAAACAGACGGGCAGCTACCAAGTGCGGCTCAACCTGGTGGTGGCCGGGGCGCGTACCGCCTGCGCATCGGGCAGCGTGACGGTGCGCGGCTTCAACGAATTCACCATCGGGCCAGACAATAACCTGGGGCCGCCCGAAGAGGAAATCTGCAAGGGCTCTTCAATAACCTTGGAAGCCAAGTTCCAGACCGACGGGCCACCCGCCGGGGCGCAGTATTTATGGTCGCCGAGCGGAGCCACCACGCCTACCATCACCACCGATACGGCGGGCTGCTACTCGGTACGCATCACCGACCCGGCCACGGGCTGCTCGCGCAGCAACAAGGTAAATGTGCGTGTGTACAAGCCCGACCCCAACAACCCGCCGCCGCCCAAAGAGGAAAGCCGCTGGTATTTCGGCAATGGCTCGGGCATCAAATTCGAGGGCGGGCAGCCCACGCCCATTTCCGGCAACGCCAACACGCCCGAAGGCACATCCAGCATCTCCGACGCGTCGGGTGCGTTTTTGTTCTACACCGACGGCAAAAACGTGTATGACAAGGCGGGCAACCCCATGCTTGACCGCAATGGAAACCCGGTGACCGTGGCCGCTGGCAATGGACTCAATGGTGGGGCAAATTCCACGCAAGCCGTACTGATTGTGGCGCAACCGGGCTGCAATGATTGCGAGCCGGTATATTACGTATTCACGACGACCGACATCGCCACCGGCGGCTCGCAACTGGAATACAGCGTGGTGGATATGCGCCTGAATGGCGGACTGGGACAGGTGACACAAAGAAATGTGCCGCTTTTCAGCACCAGCACCGAACGGCTCACCACCATCAAGGCCACACCCGACAGCACCAACCAAGACCGCCCCGAAACCACTTGGATTGTGACGCACGATTTCAACAGCAATACATTCCGCGTGCATCCGCTAACGGCCAGCGGTGTGGGGCAACCCAAAACGTACAATGTGGGCGAAACGCACGGGGCGGCCACCGAAAACGGTGAAGGCTACATGAAAGTGTATGCCACCAAAATAGTGGTCGTGATTCCGGGCGCAACCGGCCAGCCGAACCGGGTGCAGGTGTTCAACTTTAACGCTGCCACCGGTGTCGTTACCGGTCCGCCGCTGACGTTGAACTTGGGCAACACGCCGCCCGAAGCCTACGGCGTGGAAATTGTGGGCGACAGCACGCTGTATGTTTCGCTGTCGGGCAGTGCAACCGACAGTTCCAAAATATACGGCTTCGACCTGACGGTCAATCTGGCCGACCCCACCGCAAGGCAGGACTCCATTCAGAAAACACGCCGTGAAGTGTTCAAAACACTCGATTTTGTGATTGGCGCGCTGCAAACCGACCCCAACGGTCAGCGATTGTTTGTGGCACAGCAAGGACAGAATGCGCTGGGCGAAATCACCGACCCGACCAATCTGGCCTCCGCCGGATACAACCGCCAAGGCGTACCCAACCTGACCGCACCCGTGCAATTGGGCCTGCCCAACACCACACCGCCCAACAACCAAGGTTACGGGCAGGGTTTTTCGTACACCGAACCGCAATGCACACCGCTGAATACGCCAGCTTCCATCAGTTTCCGGGCACAACCCGACCGCGCGGGTGGCGACTCCACCAAGTCGGCGTATGCGTGGGTATTCCGTGGAGTGGGCAACCCGTTCACACAGACCATCGCCGATGCGGGTTTTGGCGTGAACATGACGGTGCGGGTGACTTTCCCCGGCCCCGGCACTTATACTGCCGAACTTACCATCCGCAACGACTGCCTTACCGAAGGGCCGCCCACCATTGCCCCGCAAACCATTGTGATTCCGGTGCAGCCACCCAAACCCACCGCCCGCGACACTTCGGCGTGCAACGGCACGGTCATCACCTTGGATCCATATCCGGGACTGGCCGACCCTCCGGGGGTGAGTTACGCGTGGATTACACCAGCCGGAGATACTTTGGTGGGCAACCGCCGGATTGATGCCCGGCTGCCGGGTGTTTACACCGCCGTCATTTTCAATGAATTTTGTGAAGAAAGAGGTACGGTGCGGGTCAGTTTTTCGGGCTTGGCCGTGAACTTGGGCAAGGACACCACACTTTGCAGCGGCGGCACACTGCTGCTGAATGCGGGCAATCCGGGAGCCACCTACGAATGGTTTCAAGTCAGCGCACCACTGGGCAATGCCCAGACACAAACCGTTTCGCCAACCACCGACACCTTCTACTGGGTGCGGGTAACCGATCCGGTGACTAAATGCGTGGATTTGGATACGCTTGAAGTGAAGGTGAGCAGAAGGCCACAAGTGGTGGCCACCGTTGTGAATGCCACCAGTTGCGATCCCGCATCCACACCGGGCACTTCGGGTTCCATTTCGCTGTCCAGTTCAGACCCAGCCGCTGCCACGTACAGTTACCGCTGGTTCCGCGATGGGGGCGAAATCCCGTTTCTGCCCCCCACCACTAACAGCCTGCCCGATGTATCGCCCGGCATTTACCGGGTCGTCATCACAGGGCCGGGTGGCTGCGATACCACGGTATCCGTTCCGGTAATCAACGACGCACCGGATGCGGTGAAGTTTCAGGAAACCATTTCCGCGCTGGGTTGCACTGATGCGACCGGAACCATCACGCTTGTCAGAACGGATGGCACACCGGGTGCGCGGCCGCTGATTACCCAATACAACCTGTTGCGGGAAAACGGGCAGCCCGCCCCTGTCCCAAACAACGTCGACTTCAACACCGATGCCGCAAACCTGACTTTTGCCAACCTGCCGCCCGGCGTATACCGTTTGGAAGGGACTTACGCACCCGGTTGCCGGTTCGGCTTTGTTTATGAGATAAAGCCGCCGCCCAACAGGCCGCAAATCCAAGCTATTTCCGCCATCACGGGTTGCC
>JANPIL010000359.1:0-6429 GCA_031424975.1 Sphingobacteriales bacterium | reverse complement strand
AGGGAAATATAAAATGCCTCCTTGCACGTCGGCACCAAGTGCGTTACGTTTTCAGTAGCGATGATGCGTTTTATTTTTGCGGCGAATGCGGCGGCCTGTTGCCTCGGCGGCGGCAGCACGCAATACTTGTCAGCGGCATTGCTCCAGCGGCCAAGCGTCAGGCGCAGCGAATCGGCGAGCAGCACCCGGTGCCCGTGCTGCTTGAAACTCCGGGCCAGTTCGAGGGCCACGGGGGCACGCGCCCCGGTAATCAGTATGGTTTTCAACTTGCGGGCAGATTGTTTGGCGGTTTCACCGGCGGAAAGCGGCAAACCTTACGGGTCGGTTAGGTTCCGAAAAACAAATGTTTCCGGTTTGCGCATAATCCGCCATATTCGTGAAAATCCGTGGCGAATCAAACGCAGGGCAGGCCGCAAACCGGATTTGGCCGGGCAAAATAGTATCCCCGCTAAAGCTAAAAGTTCCGCCAGAGGCGGAAACGGGGCTTTCAGCTTTTAAAACACCCAAACCCACCTACCCATGAAAGTCATCCAGATTGCCGCGTACGGCGGCACCGAAGCATTGCAATACACGGACGTTGCCAAGCCCGTGCCCCAAGCGGGCGAAGCCTTGGTGCGCCTCACAGCCATCGGGGTCAATTTCATTGACGTGTACCAGCGCACGGGTCGCTATCCGGTTGCGCTGCCTTTCACGCCCGGCTCGGAGGCGGCTGGCGTGGTCGAGGCTGTTGGCGCAAATGTGACTGGTTTCCAGCTCGGCGACCGGGTGGCCTACGCCTCGCACATCGGCAGCTATGCCGAATATGCCGCCGTACCCGCCGCCAAACTGGTTCCCGTACCCGACGGGATAGACGACAAAAGTGCCGCCGCCGCGCTGCTGCAAGGTATGACGGCGCACTACCTGAGCCACGGCTCTTACGCCATCCAGCCCGGCGATACCGTATTGGTTCATGCCGGGGCGGGCGGCGTGGGGCTGCTACTCACGCAAATAGCCAAAAAACTGGGTGCGCGGGTGATTGCCACGGTATCCACACTGGAAAAAGCCGCCCTTTCGCGCCAAGCCGGTGCCAGTGAAGTGATCCTGTACACCGAGCGGGATTTTGAAACGGAAGTGAAGCGGCTCACCGACGGGCAGGGGCTGCCGGTGGTATACGACTCGGTGGGCAAAACCACGTTTGCCAAAAGCTTGGACTGCCTGCGTCCGCGCGGTTGCCTGGTACTTTTCGGGGCTTCCAGCGGGGCCGTGCCGCCGTTTGACCCGATTGTGCTGGGCAAAAACTCGCTGTTCCTGACCCGGCCTACCTTGGGGCACTACACCCTGACCCGCGCCGAACTGCTGCGCCGCGCCACCGACGTGCTAAATTGGATCGGCGACGGCAGCCTGAAACTGCGCATCGAACATACGTATCCGCTGGCCCAGGCCGCCCAAGCCCACCGTGATTTAGAAGCCCGCGCCACCACCGGCAAACTGCTGCTGATACCCTCAACGTTTGGCACTATTGTTTGAAAAACCATCATCCGTCGGATGGGCAAACGGCGGGTCGTGGGACACGACCCACAACCTCACTAAACAAAACAAGGTTTTTCAAACAATACAAGACTTACGCAAAACCTCTGCCAGAGTTCAAAACTCTGGCAGAGGTTACCCGCAAACCCAGTTCACGGGCGTTTTTTGCGTAAGTCCTACAATAGTATCTTTCAAAACCGCCAAACCCGCCCGGTTCAAAAGCCCCCTCTTTCGGAGGGGGTTGGGGGGAGGCTCTTTTTTTCAATTCAAACGCGGGTCGGTAGGGTAGTTGGCAAGGGCGCGGTACTTGCCCTCCATGCGGCGCAGGATGCCGCGCCAAAACTGGTCGGGCGGCGTGTTGAAAATGAAATCCGGGTCGGCTTGTGACACGATCCAAGCGTTTTGTGCCAGTTCGGCGGCCAGTTGCCTGCTGCCCCAACCCGAATATCCGGCAAAGAAGCGGATGTCGGTGGGCATAATCTTGCCCAGGTTCAACAGGCTTTTCACTTGGTCAAAATCGCCGCTCCAGTAAAGACCCTCGGCAATCCGGGTGCTTTCTTCAATCATGCCGCCGAGCCGGTGGATGAAATGCAGTGTGTTCTGTTCCACCGGGCCGCCCACGCCAAGCGGCACATCGGCATAAACATCCCCGTCAACCACGTCTTTGAGGGTCAGTTCGGAGGTTTGGTTCAGCACCAGGCCAAACGAGCCTTGCTCGTTGTGTTCGCAGAGCAGCACCACACTGCGTTCAAAATTCGGGTCGCCCATGAAGGGTTCGGCAATCAGTAACTTGCCTTTCGCGGGTGTTTGTGCGGCCATGTATGGTAAGGGTTGGAAGAAAAGCCTCCCCCAACCCCCTCCGAAGGAGGGGGCTTTTGAACCGGGGGTTTTGGGCTTTCGGAAACATACTATTTTCAACGGACGGAAACAGCCGTTGGCAAGCCAACTTACAAAAATCGCGTCGGCCATACAAGAAAGGTCTTATTTTTGCAGGTGTCAATTATCTTTTCGTATTCAAACGTATTTCATATTTCATCCCATGCTCAAAAAAACCTCTTTTTGGATTGTCGTGCTGCTCGTGGCAGCTTCCTGCCAGCAGTTGAAACAAATGGCCAACTTTACCAAATGCCAGTTCCGCATGGCATCGGTGCAGAACACCAGCCTGGCCGGGGTGGATGTGCAGCAGGTGCGCAGCCTTTCGGATTTGAATTTTTTGCAGGCGGGCAAAATCACGGCGGCCTACGCCTCGGGTTCCATGCCGCTGAGCCTGACCGTGAACGTGGACGCGCAAAACCCCAACGATGCCGCCGCCGCCATGAACAGCATGGAGTGGATATTGCTCATTGAAGGCAAGGAAATCGTGAATGGCGTGCTTAACGAACGGGTGGCTATCGCGCCGGGCGGCGGCACGGCCGTGATTCCGGTGCGCATCAATGCGGATTTGCGCAAACTGCTGGCCCAAAATTCGATGAACGACAACATAAATCTGGGCCTAGGCCTGGCCGGAAACAACGGCAAGCCATCGCCCAAGATGTCGCTGAAAATCAAGCCTTCAATCATGATTGGCAGTTTTTCGGTTCCCTATCCGGGCTACATAAACCTGAGCACCAATTTCGGAAATTGAATGCGTTTTCGGCTGAACCATTTGCGCTTTTATTCGTTTATGAAAATGGTGGCGGCCGCCACCGGCAGCAGTGCATCTTGACGGACAACGCCTGTGGCGTGCATCTCCCCGGGGTTCCTGCGGCTCATTTTCGACCCTACAGAAAGGAGGTACAAATGTCTAGTCCCAAACGAGTTTTGTCAAACACTACCAACCACCCTTTTTCCGGTGTCGGCGTTTGAACGTTTCAAATGAAACGACTGCGGCTAAAATGCGTGTTGGCCCGTGCCGGTGGTTCACCGGCGGTGTCTGACAAGATTTAACCGAGGATTCGGAAAGCATCCGGCACCCGCAAAGGGGCCGGATGCTTTTCATTTACGGGCAGCAATGCCCGGCTCCGGCAAAAATAGTATCCCCGGAAAAGGCCAAACCCGCTTTTGGGAACCGCCAAAGCGATTTTGCCCGATTTCTATCCGGCCAAGGCTTTGGCCGCATCTTGGCCGGTTTGTGCGGCCCCTTCCATGAACCCCTGCCAGTCGGCAATGTGCTCGCCCGCAAACAGGATATTGCGGAAAGGCTCGGCGATGGCCTCGCGGATGCCGTACCACTGGCCCACATCATAATTGGCATACGCCCCCTGCGTGTGGGCATCGTCGCCCCAGTAGTAGCAGGCCGTTTTTTCGGCGTAAGCCTCCACATCGCCGAAGGCAGGCTTCAGGGCCTGGCATATCTGCTTGATTTTCTGTCCGTTGCTGAGCATTGAAAAAATATACGCCTTGTCGCCGACCGCGTAAGAGGTAAGCACCCCTTTGGTGCCGGATTGGTTTTTGGTGGTATGGAAAAAATAATGCGGCAGTGTGTCACTGATAATGCTGAGCGATTCGTCTTTCCAGAACCGTTCGCGGAAAAGCACCGACGATTTGATAATTCTGGCGTATTGCAACTGCTGCAAAGCCTCGGTTTTGGCTTCGGGCAGGGCCGGATTCCATTGGATGGCCGATACGGCCACCGCCGGAAGCGTGCAAACCACCCGGTGTCCGGCAATTCTTGTCCCGTCTTCGCACACTAGTTCCACCTGTCTGCTCGTCTGGTTTACTTGGGTTACTTTCTTGTCAAGCTGGATGGCATTCGCGCCAATTGTATGGATCAACCTGTTGATTACTTGCGAGTTGCCGCCTTCAATTTTGTAATCCATTTCGTTGTTCGGGCTTGACTCGGCGTATTCGGCAATGCCCGCACAAGCCGACACATTGCGGATGCTTTCGCCAAAATCGGTGCTGTCGTTGAGTTCGTGCCATTCGAGTTCGCGCTGCGGAATCCCGTGTTTCACCAAGTACCTCCACCAATCTATCTTGTCCAGCGATTTTTTTTCCTTTTCATCCATCTTGCGGAAACGTTCCAGCAGGCTCTGGTATTTGTGCTCCCAATCCTCGTTTCGAATCAGCGTGTTGGCCGGATGGTATGTTTCCTTTTGGAGCACCGAGCCTTGGAATGTATGGTCCACCAGGTTCAGGCCCAGTTCCTTGCACAAGGAAATCATCCGCCCGTGCGAAGCCCCTACCCACTCGGCCCCCAACTCAACGTGCAGGCCGGAGGGTTCGTCAATGGTGTGGGTGAATATGCGGCCACCCGCACGGCGGCGGGCTTCCAGCACGGTGAATGGCACACCTTTCTTGTGCAGGTAGTGCGCGGCCGCCAGCCCCGAAATCCCGGCACCGAGGATGATTACCCGTTCGTTTTTTCCCAACGGGGCGGCGTGGGCATACAGGTTGGCTGGTGTGGTCAATACGGCTCCGGTAGTGAGGAAGCCGGTGGCTTTAAGGAAAGAACGGCGTTGCATAAAGCAAGGTTTTGATGGCGGCATTGCTGTTTGCGGGCATCCGCGAACCGGTTTCCGGAAGCGGAGCCGCCATCCGTGAATAACGCCCGGATTTACGAAAAATGGCGGCAAATACCAACCATTGGCAGCAAGCCTGAATGGATTGCTGGCCGGAACCCTGGCAAAAATAGTATCCCCGGAAAAGGCAAAACCCCTCTTTTTTCGGCAAACCGTTGTTTGTCTCGCGGATAATTGTTTGCTTTCGCGATGAAAATCGGGTTGGTTTCGGACACGCACAGCCATTGGGACAGCCGGATTGCGGAACATTTCAAGGATTGCGACGAGATATGGCACGCCGGTGATATCGGCAGCCTGGAAGTGATCGGCCATTTGGAGGCACTCAAGCCCGTAAGGGCGGTACACGGCAACATTGACGGCCCGGAAATACGCCAGCAATATCCTGAAAATCAGCGGTTTGTGTGCGAAGGCTTGGATGTCTGGATCACGCACATCGGCGGTTATCCGCCACGCTACAACCCGAAAGTGCTGAAGCTATTGAAATCCGACACGCCACGCATTTTCATCTGCGGTCATTCGCACATCCTGCGCGTAATGCCCGACACGAATCTTGGCAACCTGCTGTACCTCAATCCGGGAGCTGCCGGACAGGAAGGTTTCCACCAGATGCGCACGTTGTTGCGCTTTGAAATCAACGAACAGAAAATCAGCCGGTTGGAAGTGGTGGAACTGGGCAAACGGGGCCGGTGACGGGCCGCCCAAACTCCTCCCTGCCACGAAGTTGACAGGAAATTTATCGGTTTGGGATTTGGAAAAGGGTCGGGGATTTTTTGCACGCCGACTGCACATTGCGCAACCGCCGTTTCAATCGCAATCCGCGTCTTTGATTTCCGCAACCATCCAATCGAAAATCCCATCAAACCCGTCGTCCAACAGCCGGATACCAGCGCGACTGCGCGGCAATTGTCCATAACGGATATGCTGCGCGGGGCGGCATTGATGCTGCTTGCGCTGGGTTACGTGCTGCTGTGCTTTCACACCCGGGCGCGGTTCGTCAATTCCGGTTACCTTTTCGTGCTGGCACTGACGCGGGCCTTGGCTGCCGTTGGTTTTCTGGGACTGATGGTGGCCGAAGGAATGAACGTTTTTCTGTTAAAAAAGCACCGTTTCCCGGCAGGGCATTACGCCATCGTGCCCGCCACTTTCGGGGTTTTCCTGACGGGTGGGGTTTTGGTTTTTCCGGAGATATTATTTTCGCCCGGCCTGCCAGCCGTGGTTTTGGCGGCGGGCGGCTTCGCGTTTTTGTCGGGTTGGCTGGCGGGGTTTGCCCTGCAAGGCCGCCTGCTGCTCGCTCCTGACGCGTACATGGCCTATATGCGGCGCAAACACGATTTCCGTAAGGTGATGCTGGTTTTCGGGCGGTTTCCGGTGGTTTTTTTTCTGGCCATGCTGGTTTGCACGCAACTGCTGGCTTGGGCCACCG
>JANPIL010000358.1:0-13083 GCA_031424975.1 Sphingobacteriales bacterium | reverse complement strand
CATGACAGCTTCGATGGAACTGGCCAAGGCCGAAGGCGCGTACGAGACGTTCAAAGGCTCGCCGCTGTCGAAAGGCATTTTCCAGTTTGATATGTGGAACGTGCAACCCAAATCGGGACGCTGGAACTGGAACGCGCTGCGGGCCGACGTGAAAAAGCACGGCGCACGGAACTCGCTGCTGGTGGCTCCGATGCCCACGGCCTCGACTTCGCAGATTTTGGGCAACAACGAGTGTTTTGAGCCGTACACGTCCAACATCTACACGCGCCGCGTGTTGTCGGGCGAATTTGCGGTGGTGAACAAGCACTTGCTCAAGGATTTGGTGCGGCTGGGCTTGTGGAACAACCAGATGCGCGACAACATCATTGCCGGCAAAGGCTCGATTCAGCACATCCCCGACATTCCGCAGCACATCAAGGACTTGTACAAGACGGTTTGGGAAATCAAGCAGAAGAACATCATTGACATGTCGGCCGATCGGGGCGCGTACATCTGCCAGAGCCAAAGCCTGAACATCCACATTCAGGATCCGAACTTCGGCAAGCTGACTTCCATGCACTTCCACGCCTGGAAACGCGGCCTGAAAACGGGTATGTACTACCTGCGTACCAAGTCGGCGGCCGATGCCGTGCAGTTTACGCTGCAAAAGCAAGCCGAAGTGGCCCTGCAACCCGTGGTGACCAACGAACCCCACGCCGCCTCCGTGGCCTCGCAACCCGGCGAACCCGCCGCCATGCTGGATTACGAACAGAACGCAAAAGACATGACCTGCTCGCTCGACAACCCCGAAGGCTGCGAAGCCTGCGGCTCGTAAACAAAAAAGGAGTTCTGTCTGAAAAGACAGAACTCCTTTTTTGGCATTGAATACCGGATTGTAGAATAGTTAGAGTGGCTTTGTAAATTATACGTCAACAATTTTAAACTTATTCTGCGGACAACAAAAAACAAAAGCCAAGCATCATTGTGGCAAATGATACTTGGCCGATAGCACATGTTTGTTAAATACTTTGGAGGGTATGTCTAACAACTACAGGGATTGTCTCCCGATGTAGCCATGGTGCTTTTGTGCTTGCAAATTTAGCCTTTGAATTTCAATTTCCAAGGCTTTGCAAAGAAAATTTTGCCCGGATATATTGCTTTCCATGCCGTTAAAATGTTGAAAGCAAAAAAAATTTAAACAAAAAAAAGATGCCTAATTCGAAAAAATCCGATTCTGATTATTACAGGTCAAATTTCGACGTATATTTTAGAAGTGAGAAAAGTTTTACAAAGTATTTTGGACAGTATAGGGATACAGTTGAAATATTATTTGAGAATTTGGAGAGTACAGGTAATCCCGCTGACGGATTATCTTGTTCTATACTTTATAACATGAGTCATTGCCTTGAATTGGGTTTTAAGAAGAATATTATCTATTTTGATAAGTATCATATAAATACTGCAAAAAAGAGTTTACATACTCATGATTTATCGCAATTATTTAATGATTTTAAATTGGTTGTCAATCATGTAGTAGAGAATCTTAAGATCAACTATGATGTGTCGATAGAAGATGACGACGAGAAACAGACGCATGATTTAATGTCAGTGGCAAAAAAAATAATAGAAAAGCTTAAAGATATAGATAAAAATTATATCGGCTTTCGATATCCTGTAGATAAAAGAGGAAATTCTGTGTTTGTAGAGTATAGAAGAGAGAATTTGCTTGATATTAAGATTTTATTTGATAAGACAATCTTTTTATTAGAATTCCTTCCTTTCGTGTTGTCAAAATACACCGACTATGTTGATGATATTGAAGAAATGAACAGAGAGATGTACCTTGAGGAAAGCAACGGTCAAAATAGTATGTTTTGAAAAGACGAAACCCCCTCCGTGTGAATGGAGGGGGTTTTAAAGGAAAATACAATTATGAAACTATAAATTATACAGTTATGAAAGCGGATATACTTACGATTACCCAAATCAAAACGATTAAAGATTCAATAAATGCCGCAATAATCCCAATTCTTAAATCAGCGGATAATGTAGCTTATCATGGTAGCGAAAGCGAGTACACACATAAGGATATATTAATCCTTGTCAAAGATTTATTGGTCGACATATCGGCTTTGGTAAGAGTACCCAGGCAATTCCTTTCAATATCGACTCATACCGAAAGAAATGGTATTTTTAGTACTCTGACTGAGATCAAACGGTATTTGAATAATCCAACATATTTGATTCAACATATAGAAAGCTTAAAAACACAAGTTAGACCTTTTCATATAAAATTCTCTGGTGAAAAGCTTTTGGAGGTCAATTCTCAAATAGATGCAATAAAACAGGAGGAAGCAGAATTCACGAACATACTTACCCGCGTAAAAGATATTGAAGATGAAGCAAGTAATAAATTGCAGACTATTGAAACAAACGAAGAAGCGAGTTCAAAGAAGTTAGAAACATTCAATGAACAACTTTCTGAACTTGGAGAGAGAAAACAGAAGCTTCTATCAGAAATAGATGAATTGGAAGAAAAAATAAGTGAACTTACCACAACTTACACACAAATTACTGAACGAAGTAAAAGCGTAGATGAATCGTACACCAATGTAAAATCAAATGAGAAAATCATAGATAGCTTTGCTCAAAAAGTGCAGACCCGTGATAAAAGATTAGAGGAAATTGCAAATCAAACTGATGCGTATGAGGAAAAACTATCCAAGTACACTTTGGAAAGAGAATCAGTGCTTTCAGAGGCCGAAAAATTAATAAATACGGCCAAACAGGCACTCAATTACAAAACAGCAGAAGGATTGAGTGCTTCTTTTCAAGTAAGGATAGAAAATGCAGAAAAGTCGAAACCTGGTAACTGGTTATGGGGTGCGGGGGTATGTTTATTTTCAACAACTGCATTGGGCATTTGGCTGGTTTTTGACGGAAAAACAGATAATACATTAATTCTTATAGGCAGATTAACACTCATTCCCATTTTAATCGCCGGAACCATTTTTTGTGCCAATCAATATAGTCGTATTCAAAACATCATTGAAGATTATGCTTATAAAGTAGCGTTATCGAAATCTTTGGTTGGATTTTCAGAACAAATCAAAAAACATGGGAAAGAAACCAATGAAGAATATATGCAATACATTACAATGGTTTTGAAAGAAATTCATAAAGATCCATTGAGGGGGAGAAAAAACAGAGGTGAAAGCACTAACAATCAGCCGGTTATAAAGATTGAAGAGTTAATTTCCAGCCTTAGCAAATTAAGTAAAGATATCTTGCCGAAGTCATGAAAATATTGCCCTGAGTAAGTTCTATGATAAATTTGCCATAAAGACCCGCTTGTGCTTGTTTATTTTCGAGCGGTACATCCCACACAGGCAGGTTTGGCCTTTCCAAAACATACTATTTCCCCCGTCCTTCTGCAAGAATCTTGTGACAAGCAGAGCCACGCCCGTGTTTGGAGACTTGCCGGATTGCCAAGCCGCAAAATTCGGACAACTCCGAGCAGTAAAAAACCAAACAAAAAGCCCTGCCTGGTTTTGAAAACCTGACAGGGCTTGACAACCCGGTAAACCGCCCGGATTGGCATGAAATCATCTTGAGAGAGCAATGGGTACAGCCGGGTTTCGCCTTTTCACAGGATACTATTTTGCACGGCTCCCGCTGATTGTGATAAAAGACATCCAGTTGTTAAAACCCTTGCCCCGAATTTGCCCGTTAATAAGGTACATCCACTTTAACATTGTCGAAACCGATGGACTGTGTGCCGGTGCCGGAAATGAGCACCTCGGTAATGTTGGTTGAATAGGCCGAGGTATTCCACGTGCCTACGCCCAAACTTGACCAGTGCAGCCAGCCACCACCCTGCTTGCGAAACCACAATTGGATTGGGCCGTGCGTCACTTTAAGCCCCAGCAGGCTGAAAACCCGCTGCGGGTTGGTATAGTCGTACGCGTAGATTTTGATCCACTGTTTGCCGTCGTGCGTGTCTAAGGTGCGGGGTTCCAGAACCGGACTGATGGGCACGCAATTATTGCCGGAAGGCTTGCCAAACTGACCGTCGGTAAAGCACGGAACAAAATTCTGGTAACTCAGGTGATAGTGGCCGTAGTCGCTGCGGAAGCCGGGCTTGTAATTGGTGCCGTTGTTTTCCTTCACGTGTATCCATGCCGTGCCTACTTGCTGGATATAAAATGGAGATGCTGCAAACGTGAATTTCGCTTGATCGGGGATGATTGTCAGAGCCATTTGGTCGTCAAAATTCACGGAACCGGCAGCTCCCGAAGTCCGGGCTGCGGACTGGCTCTGCTTGGGAAAGTGCAGCATGGAAAGTGTTTCTTTTTCCTCCCTCGCCAAAGGGGCGGTTGTGTTCACAGGCGCGGAAACGGCTGTTCCTGTTTCCGCTTTTGGCATTTGGGCGATGGTTTGCGGTGTTATTTTTTCCGTTTCCTTTGAACAATTGGTCAGGAAAAGTGCCGATGTGATCAGCCCCAAGGCCAATACTTTTTTGTTGATTGTTAACTGGTTCATAATGGATTGCAGTGTAAAAAATGTGAAGAAATTTTTGATGGTGATTTCCGCCCAGCCGAGTGCGGTTTCACTTGCCGAGCGTGGTAACGTTGCCGGAAACCAGTATCGGGTTCTGGGCGGGCGGCTTTTACACCGTTGAATCCTGGGTCCATCCGACCGAAATCCGGCATCGTTATATGAGGGTTGGTGTCATGGAGGGCATTGGTCGTAACCTTCGTGCCGATTTTATTTTGGGGCAGGCCGGTGATATGAATTATATTTGCGGCTTACTTGACCCCCGGCAACCGCATGATTTCAGTTGATTCGCTTACCGTAGAGTTCAGTGGCGCGGCCCTGTTCAGCAACATCACTTTCAACATCAACGAAAACGACCGCATTGCGCTGATGGGCAAAAACGGCGCGGGAAAATCAACGCTGCTCAAAATCATCGCGGGTGTGGGCAGCCCCACACGCGGCAAAATATCGGCTCCCAAGGATGCGGTCATTGCCTATCTGCCGCAGCACCTGCTCACTGAAGACGACTGCACGGTGTTTGAAGAAGCATCGAAAGCGTTTGGGAAAGTGCTGGAAATGAAACGCCAGATGGAAATGCTGACTCACGCGCTGGAAACGCGCACCGACTACGAATCGGACGAATATGCGGGCATTATTGAGCAGGTGTCCGAACTGAGCGAAAAATATTATTCGATTGAAGACAGCAATTTCGACGCGGAAGTGGAAAAGACGCTGCTCGGCCTGGGCTTTCTGCGCGGCGACTTCACCCGGCCCACACGAGAGTTCAGCGGCGGCTGGCGTATGCGCATCGAATTGGCGAAAATCCTGCTGCAAAAGCCCGATCTGATCCTGCTTGATGAGCCGACCAACCACATGGACATTGAATCCATCCAATGGCTGGAGGATTTTCTGGTCAATAACGCCAAGGCCGTGATCGTGATCTCGCACGACAAAACCTTTGTGGACAACATCACCAACCGCACCATTGAGGTCACCATGGGGCGCATTTATGACTACAAGGCCACGTATTCGCACTACCTGCAACTGCGCAAGGAACGGCGCGAACAACAGCAGAAGCAGTTTGACGACCAGCAGAAGCAAATCGCCGACATTCAGGAATTTATTGACCGTTTCAAAGGCACGTATTCCAAAACCCTGCAAGTGCAGTCGCGGGTGAAAATGCTGGAGAAAATCGAAATTGTGGAAGTGGATGAAGTGGACACCTCGCACCTGAATCTGAAATTCCCGCCCGCGCCGCGTTCGGGCAATTATCCGGTCATTGCCGAAGACCTGACCAAACGCTACGGCGACCACGTGGTTTTCGGTAATGCCTCGCTGACGATTGAACGCGGGCAGAAAGTGGCGTTTGTGGGCAAAAACGGCGAAGGCAAATCAACGCTGGTGAAAGCCATGATGGGCGAAATTGACTTTGAAGGCAAGCTGCAAGTGGGTCACAACTCCATGATCGGCTATTTCGCGCAGGATCAAGCTTCGAGACTGGACGGCGAACTGACTGTTTTCCAGACCATTGACCAGATTGCCGTGGGCGATATGCGCACCCGCATCAAGGACCTCCTCGGCGCGTTCATGTTCAGTGGCGAGGCCATTGACCGGAAGGTGAAAATGCTTTCGGGCGGCGAAAAAACCCGCCTGGCCATGATTAAATTGCTGCTGCAACCCGTCAACCTGCTGATTCTGGATGAGCCAACCAACCACTTGGATATCAAGACGAAAGACATTCTGAAAGAGGCTCTCCGGGCGTTTGACGGCACGCTGATTCTGGTTTCGCACGACCGGGATTTTCTGGACGGGCTGGCCGACAAAGTATTTGAATTCGGCAATAAACGCATCAAGGAACACTTTGAAGACATCAACGGTTTCCTGCGTAACAAAAAACTTGAAAACCTGCGCGAGATTGAACGTAAAACAGTGAAATAAGCCGAGCAGGCGGGTTTGGGCTTTTGAAAAGATACTATTTTCGACCTCACACCGACACCTTTTCCTTCTCCCAGATCAGTAGTGAGACGCGGATTTTCTCGTAGGAGTATTGCTGTTCCAGATGCTCGAATAGCGGCTGGATGCGGTCGCCTTTCTGGTAGTTCAGCAGCCGCGCGGCGTTCACAATCGCGCCGTAGTCCGACGGGCTGATGAACCGCGCCCACTCAATGTCCACGCCTTGTTCCTGATTCAGTTTCAGCAAGTGCGAAAACACGGTTCCGGGCGTGAGGCTGCGCTTCTTGGCAATGTCTTCAAGGGAAAGTTTCTGTTCGTACAACTGGTAGGTCACCTCGTGCGTGTCCATGCCCAGCATCCGCGCCGCGTTCTTGTCCAGCCCCACAAACTCCAGGATGGCGTTGATGAATGCCTGCCCGTAGCGGTCGAATTTTGCCTCGCCCACGCCCGACACGCTCAGCATCCCGGTTTTGGTAATCGGCTTTCTCTGTGCCATGTCGGCAATCGTGGTGTCGCTGAACACAATGTAGGCAGGCACGTTTTCGCTGTCGGCCAGTTGTTTGCGCACCGTGCGGAGGCGTTCAAACAATTCGTCCTTGACAATCTCCCGTTTCTGGGTGCGGGCGGCGGCTTCCTCGTCGGCCTTGCGGCGCACTTCAAACGGCACAAACGCCGACAGCCGGACGGGATGGTTTTCCTTGAGCACCTGCCAACTGGTCGGGTTCAATTTAAATGCGTGGCCTTCGTCGTAGGCAATGTCGAGCACGCCCGAGTTCAGCATCTGGAAAATGTAATCGGCCCACTCCTCGTGGCGCAAGTCTTTTCCAGCACCGAAGGTCTTAAGCTGGTCGTAGCCCCGGTCGGTTATTTCGCGGCGGAATGAGCCGCGCAGAATGTCGATGAGCAAGCCCAAAGCCACTTTTTCGCCAGTGCGGGCCACCGCCGAAAGCACTTTTTGCGCCAGCACCGTGCCGTCGAAGCGGGTGCGCGGGTTGCGGCACACGTCGCAGTTACCGCAGTCTTTGGTCACGCCTTCGTTGAAATAACTCAGCAGCACCCGGCGGCGGCAAATGTCGGCTTCGGCATACTGGCGCATCCGGTCGAGTTTGGCATTGAGCAGGGCCTTGCGTTCGGGCGTGGCTTCCTCATTGAATTTCATTTGCTGCATCACATCGGCGTAGCTGTAAAAAAGCACCGTTTCGCTGGGCATCCCGTCGCGTCCCGCCCGTCCGATTTCCTGATAAAAACTCTCCACGTTTTTGGGCATATTGTAATGCAGCACCCAACGCACATTCGATTTGTCGATGCCCATGCCGAAGGCAATCGTGGCCACGATAATCTGCACGTTGTCGCGGATAAACTCATCCTGCACATCAGACCGTTCAGTGCTGTCCATGCCCGCGTGGTAGTATTTGGCCGGAAAGCCCGAGTCGGTCAGTTTTTGCGCCACGGTTTCGGTTGCCTTGCGGCTCAGGCAATAGATAATGCCCGATTCATTGCGGTGCTTGAGCAAAAAATCATGAATGGCTTTCAGGCGGTTTTGGCCGGGCAACACGGTCAGGCTCAGGTTGGGCCTATCAAAAGAGGCGATGAAAACCCTGGCTCCGGCAATACCGAGTTGCTGCAAAATGTCGCGGCGCGTCACCTTGTCGGCGGTGGCAGTGAGGGCAATGACCGGAACCTGCGGAAAGTGCTGTTTCAGCACTTGCAATTGTGCGTATTCAGGCCGGAAATCATGCCCCCAGAACGAAACGCAATGCGACTCGTCCACGGCAAACAGGCTGACGGTGAGGCTGCGCAAATAGTCGAGGAAGCCGCCGGAAAATATTTTCTCGGGCGATACGTACAGGATTTTGAGCCTGCCCTCGGCGCAATCCCGGATAACCGTACTTTGCTCGGCACCCGTCAGCGAACTGTTGATGTAGGCCGCCGCCACGCCGTTGGCTTTCAGGGCTTGCACTTGGTCTTTCATCAGTGCAATCAGCGGCGAAATTACTACGGCCACGCCCGGCATCACCAAGGCGGGCACTTGGTAACACACCGATTTGCCGCCGCCTGTGGGCATCAGCACCAGGCAATCCTGGCCCGCCAGCACCGTATCTATGATTTCGGCTTGCAAAGGCCGGAATTCGTCGTAGCCGAAGTATTGCTTGAGGACTTGCTCCTTATTCATGCGTTGTGGTTTTCAGTTATGGATACGAAAGGCGGAGGACTGGCGCGCGGTGGTTCCGGGAAGGAAAAATCCAGTGGCGGCAGGCTTCTTCATTGCGCCACGCAAGGCGGGTTTTTGCCTTTCCAAAGATACTATTTTCGGGCGGGATTCTTTACCGGAAACCAAACCTGCAACCCGCCCGGCCGCGTGTTTCACAACGGGCATAATTTTTTAAACGCTTCCCTCAACCATCCGGCATTTGCCGTTTTTGCGGGAGGCTTATGCAGTATGCCTGAAACGGAAAACCACGGAATCCCGGCAAAACAGTCGGTAAAAATAGTATATATTTGAAAGTCCAAACCCGCCCTTGATTCCATGAAAACCCTCATTTCCATTGCTATTCTCGTATGCGCCATCGCCACAGTTTGGGTGCTGGCCGCCATGGTTTCCGCACCCGAAAAACCCACCCGGTTTGCGGCGGTTGAGGCTTTTCCCGATCTTTCGTTTGAAAGCCCGATTGAGTTCATGCACGCCGGTGATGGCACCGCCCGACTGTTTGTAGTCGAGCAGCCGGGCGTGGTCAAGGTGGTTGACAAGGCTTCCGGCAAACCGGCGGTTTTTCTGGACATCGCCAAAAACGTGAAGTACGGCGGCGAGATGGGCTTGCTCGGCCTGGCATTCCATCCTGAATTCAAGAAAAACGGCTATTTGTACCTCAACTACAACCGCGACAAGCCGCTGCGCACCATTATTTCGCGGTTCAAAGTCAGCAAAGACAATCCAAACCAAGCGGATGCGACCAGCGAACAAGTGCTGCTCACCTTCAACCAGCCGTACTCCAACCACAACGGCGGCAAACTGGCTTTCGGGCCTGATGGCTTTTTGTACATTGCCGTTGGCGATGGCGGCAGTGGCGGCGACCCGCAAAACAACGGCCAGAACAAGGCAACTTTCTTGGGGAAAATATTGCGGATTGATGTGAACACCACCGACAACGGGCTGGCGTACGGCATTCCGAAAGACAATCCGTTTGTGAACGACAGCCAGGCCAAAGGCGAAATCTATGCTTACGGGTTGCGCAATCCGTGGCGGTTCAGCTTCGACGGGCAAACCAAGCAGCTTTGGGCCGGTGATGTGGGGCAGAACCAGACCGAGGAGATTGACCTGATTACCAAAGGCGGCAACTACGGCTGGCGCATTAGGGAAGCGAAGGATTGCTTCAATCCGAAACGGGATTGCGCCGAGAAAAACCTGATAGACCCGGTTCTGGAATACAGCCACGCCAACGGCGATGTGTCGGTGACGGGCGGCGCAGTGTACCGGGGCAAGAAAATACCGGCCCTGCAAGGCAAGTACATTTATGCCGACTACGCCAGCGGCCGCGTATGGGCACTGACGCACGACGGCGCGAAAATGGTGAAAAACGAATTGCTCTTTAAGCACGGCGGCACCATTTCGGCCTTTGGCGAGGATGCCGACCGCGAAATGTACTTTTGCGACCATGGCAATGGCAAAATCCTGAGCCTTGCCGATGCGCGCAAGCAGTAGCACACGCTTCAGCTTGTGCGAACTTTTATCCACAAACAAAACGCCAAACCCGGATGCCGGGTTTGGCGTTTTTGAAACATACTATTTTGCGACCTGCCCAAGCATTGCCGTTTGCAATCGCTCGGGAAACCTGCGGTTTCGCACAAGCTAAAGCGTGTGCTACCGCTTGCTAGTTCTTCTCGCGGAAGTCAATGCGGTCGATGCGGTACTTGCCGCCAAACTGCTTGACCACGATATAAACCAGATACGCTTTTCCGGCAGATTGGTACGTGCCGGTGCTGTACTGCGAGCCTTCGGGTGAGGCACCTTGGTGGACATACGCAAAATCCTTGGCCGGATTTTTCTGGAAAAACGTGCGCAGGATCAGTTCGGCCTGTGTCTGGCTCACCTTGTCCATCTCCACATTCTCCGATTCAATCACCAGTTCGATGTTTTCGTTGAAATGCCTTGCCAATTCCTTGGCGTTGCCGCTTTTGAGTGCCACCTTCGCACCGGCAAACGCGTCGCTCTGGGCTTTCGCGCGGCTGTGAGAAACCAGTAACAGACCCGAAACGAGCAGACACGCCAACCAACCTGTTTTTTTGTTCATGTGTATGGATATGAAATTCACGGGGAAAGTCACCAAAATTGTGCCAAATTACCCGAAGAGCCAGTAAACCATCAGGATTCCCGGCAGAGGGCTGTTTGCTGTGGGTTTTGTGCAAGTTTAATGGATTTTCCGGCAGATTTCAGAATCTGGCCGTGACTTTGGCGTACGGCAATTTTTTTTGTGGATTACCGGCCTGCCACCAAAATAGTATCCCCGCTAAAGCCAAAGGTTCAGCCAGAGGCGGAAACGGGGCTTTCAGCTTTCAAAAACACCAAACCCGACACCCGGTTTCCCATGGACAAAAAAGTTATCCTCCTCATTCTTGATGGCTGGGGCATTGCCGCCGACCCAAAGGTATCAGCCGTTGATCAAGCCGACACGCCCTTCGTGGACAGCCTGTACCTGAAATACCCGCACAGCAAACTCATGGCATCCGGCTTGGCGGTGGGCTTGCCCGATGGACAAATGGGCAACAGCGAGGTGGGCCACATGAATATCGGGGCCGGCAAAATAGTATACCAGGATTTGGTGAAAGTGAACAAGGCCGTGGACGAACACACGCTTGACCACGAACCGGTATTGGTGCAAGCCCTGCAGTATGCCAAGCAAAACGGCAAAAAAGTGCATTTCATGGGCTTGGTTTCCGATGGCGGCGTGCATTCGCACATCAGCCACCTGAAAGCCTTGTGCAGCATAGCCCACCAACATGGCCTGACGGACGTATTCGTTCACGCGTTCACCGATGGCCGCGACACTGACCCCAAAGGCGGCTTGGACTACCTCACCGACGTGCAGCAGCACCTGGATGCCACTACTGGCAAAATAGCATCGGTAACCGGACGCTACTACGCCATGGATCGCGACAAACGCTGGGGACGCGTGAAGCAGGCCTACTATGCCCTCACGCGCGGCGTGGGAACCAATGTGCAGGATGCGCTGGAAGGCGTGCGCAAATCGTACGCGATAGGCGTGACCGACGAGTTTATCCGCCCGATCATTGTGACCGATAAAGACGAAAAACCAGTTGGCTTGATCGAGGAAAACGATGTGGTGCTGTGCTTCAATTTCCGCACCGACCGGGGGCGCGAAATCACCGAAGTGCTCACGCAGGCCGATATGCCCGAGTTCCAGATGCAGAAACTGAACCTGTATTACGTCACCATGACCAACTACGACGACACATTCAAGGATGTGAAAGTCATTTTTGACAAGGACAACCTGAACAACACGCTGGGCGAAGTGCTGGCCAAAGCGGGCAAAAGGCAGATCCGCATTGCCGAAACTGAAAAATACCCGCACGTCACGTTCTTCTTTTCCGGCGGCCGTGAAGCCCCGTTCGAGGGCGAATCGCGGTTGCTGTGCCCGTCGCCAAAAGTGGCCACCTACGACTTGCAGCCCGAAATGAGTGCCTCCTGCATCAGCGACAAGATTGTGGCCGAACTGCAAAAACGCGAGGCCGACTTCATCTGCCTGAACTTTGCCAATGCCGACATGGTTGGGCATACGGGCATATTTGCCGCCGCCGTGAAAGCCTGCGAAACCGTGGACAAGTGCGCGGAGGCCGTGGTCGCCGCCGCCCTGCAAAACGGCTACACGGCCATTCTCATTGCCGACCACGGCAACTCCGATTGCATGGTGAACCCCGATGGCTCGCCCAATACGGCGCATACCACCAATCCGGTTCCCTGCATTCTGGTGGACAACGACTACCATGGCGGCCTTAAAGACGGCAAACTCGGCGACCTCGCCCCCACCATCCTGGCTCTGATGGGCATTGCCCGACCGCCCGAAATGACGGGCGACGTGCTGCTGGCCTGAAAGACCTCACCCCCGGCCCCTCTCCTACTGAGAGGGGTGAAAAAAAGGAGCCTTTGCTCTTTTCGGGATCTTTGCTCCCCTCTCAGCAGGAGAGGGGTCGGGGGTGAGGTTGTTTCCAAAAACAGTATCTTCCAAAAAGCCCAAACCTCCTTGAAAAATCCATTGCTTGCTTTCCTGCTCATTACCTTGCTTGCCGCCTGCGACGACCCATCGGTGCGTAACGGGCAGACGAACCATCTGTTTGTGGATACGCAAAGCCTTGTAAACCGGCAAATCGAGTTGCTGGACTCCTTGAAACCAACCGTTTTAAAGCAAGTGGAAACCAACGGAACCAAGCAGCGGCAGTCGGTGCGGACAACAGACTGGAGGCGCGAGCTGGCCGCATTCAGCGACTTGGACATCAGCAAGCCGGGCTTGCAGGCGAGTTATGCGGTTACGGGCCGGGCGGGCGAAGTACGGCTGTACCAACTCAAGCCCGGCGAAAAGGCGGACTTGCAGTGGCTGAAAA
>JANPIL010000357.1:0-6036 GCA_031424975.1 Sphingobacteriales bacterium | reverse complement strand
AAGATACTATTTGCAAAATCGGTCACGACGGAATGAAAGCCATGAACGGCTCCGGGGCGGCTTCCGGGCCGTGGAAACGCAGGCGGGCCAGGAGCCAGGGCAGAAACTCCAAATCCACACCGGCACTGTCGCCTTCTCCGTCGGTGCCGCACACGATGGCATTGCCGGCAATGGTCTGGGTGAATCCGGGCAGGCTCCAGCAGCCGGGGTGCTGGTTATACAGCCCTTCGTCGTCCACGTAGCAGCCATACATGGCCGTGATTTGGAAATGCGCGACGGTGCCGCAACTGATGTGCCGGTACAATTCGGCCAAGCTGTCGCCCGCAGGCAGTTCCACGAAATAGGCTGTTTGCGTGGCCGTGTCTATCTTGATTGCTTGTATATTCATAAACGGGTATCGGTTGGGGGTATCGGCCGGGGTTGGGAAAAAGCCCCGCCACAGCGGGCGGGGCTTGGAATGCTCAGGCGGCTTTGGTGAGGCGAAGCTCGCCATCGCCCACCACCACCAGTACCGCATCGCCGGGGGCGAAACCGGCGGCGGCAAGCCAATGGCTACCGCATGGGCTTGCGCCGGACAGGCTGACTTCCGGCACGAAATGCGAACCGCCGAAACTGCGGCGGCGGTAGGCGGCTGAAACCTACAGCCGCCTTTCCGTTGCGCTGTCCCTGCTCATGCGGCCATCCTGTTCAGTTCATCCTCAAGGGTTGAAACCACGCCTTCCCGGAGGATTTCAAAGACCGATTTGCCTTCCACCAGTACATCGGTTATTTCCAT
Source organism: Sphingobacteriales bacterium (assembly GCA_031424975.1). Lineage (GTDB taxonomy): Bacteria > Bacteroidota > Bacteroidia > Cytophagales > 172606-1 > Xanthocytophaga. The sequence goes on along the minus strand of JANPIL010000357.1, from coordinate 5,261 downwards.
GTCGCCCTCGGGCACGTCATCATAATCCGAATCATCGGAACGGGAGCAACGGATGCGGCTGGCGGATTCGGCGCGGTAGATGACTTCCAAGACCGGGTATTTGCGGGATGTGAAAGAAGATTCGTACATTGGGATGTTTTTTAAATTGTCAGATAAGCCCGGCAACCTTTGCCGGGCTTTATTTTTTTCAGGCTGCTGAATCCCTAGGCCGGAACCGGATAACCTTGCAATCATCCGGCACTATTATTTCAGGCGCGGCTATTTCCCGCATGAAACGCATTTCAGAAAGCTGCTGCAACCGCCACGCCGCTTTGCCTTCGTGATTTCCGAACACATAGGGCGGAATCTCTTTCACATGGCCAAAATCCGCACTTTGTCCGAACCGGTCTTTTGTTTGCGGCACGGTCAAAACCTCAATACTTACATAATTGTCCATAACCGTAACGATGCGGCAACGGGCGGCGGAGCCAGAGCCAAACACGCCAATCATTGTCGTGCTGTCTTCCACCAGATAGGCGGCGCGGGGCAGGGCCGCGTTTTGGGTTTTTTGTGCTTCTTTCATGTTTTTGGGTTGTTTTTTAAATTGCCTTTACTTATTTAACATTATAAAGATAACCAGTAAATATGAACAAAGCAAATGTATTTGCAAGTAAATATGAATTAAATAAATGTATATATTTGAAAATATGAATGACAAAAAGTATATTTGTATATGGAATGGCAGCCCGGCAACAGTACCAGGGGCCAAGGAAGCGTAGTACGGGCCGAAAGACCGGCGGGGTGGGAAAATGGTTGGAAGCAGACCGGTTGGGGGCAGGCTGCGGGTCAAGGCCCGGAAAAAAGCCGGGTGTCCAGTGAGTGAAGTCTGGAATTGGTTGGAAAATATTGCCCTGACCTGACAAAGGAAAACAACCAAACCCCCCAATCAATTAAATGCGCCGCAGGCTCCTTATTCTTTTTCCGGGCGAACGGGGCAGGCCAACCAGCCGCTGGCCCGCATAAAGACAAAAAACAAACCCCCAAAACAAAAAAGCCATGGAACACCGCAATCAGAAAACACCCCGCGCAAGGACGCTTTTCGCGCTTCGTATATCCTTGCGCGGGGTGTTTTCTGATTGCCTTTTTGCTTTTTGTTTTGGGGGGTTGACCTTACTGTCAGCGGGCCGGCGGGTGGTTTGCCGGGGGAGAACGGATTTTCCTTTTTTCCTTCCATCAATCAACTCCTGCCGGGCCCTTTTTGGCCGGGCAGTCCGGGCGTGCAGGCAACGGACGTGCAGGCAACGCAGCGCGGCACGGTGGCGGATGGTGAGTGTGCGAGCCATCCGGCGACGGGCGGCGTGGAGTTCCGGGCGGGTTGCCAGCCGACCACCCCGCCAGCATTTACCGGAATGGTATCTTTTAAAACGGCAAAACCCCGGCTGGAGCAAGTCCATGCGTCCGGGGTTCGCTTGCGGCTGTTGCGCGGATTGCCTTGTCCCTGGCCGGTTGCTCCGCAGCAGAGCCGGTTACGTTTCTGGCAACACTTTTAGTTCTGGATTTGTGCTTCCAAAAAGATACTATTTCAGAGAATGAATGCCGAAATGAAGTTGTTCCAGTCATAAATCAAGGTTGGCAAAACACTGTACAGGGCTTCCGTTATGAAAATTGCATCCACACCGTGAACCTTCTTTTTCGTTGATTTCTCAACAATCCAGTATGTTCCATTTTCGGCCACCAGATCATGATTCGCATACAATTTTGCGGATAAGTCGTTAAAGTCTTTTTCCAGGGCCATCAGGGTTGGGGGTTTTGAAAACAGACTATTTCTTCCACTTCTTTTTGCAGCCTTCCAATCCGTTTTCTTTTGCCAGTTTCAAAACATCGTGCCAATTCCTTTCAAAATTTTCGGCTTCGGAATATGTGTGCAAAGCCTGTCTGGCGACAATTTCCGACAGATTGGCGTACATCCACACAAACTGCATAAGCCGTTCCTTTGTCATTTCTCATACTGTGTTTGCGTACAAAAGACTGTATATATTATCGTAATGCCACCTGTAGCGCCTGTGCAATATAGGGAAAATCGTCTCAAATAGTTTCGCCCATTCAGAGTGTTGGAAAAGTATCTGTCTGCCTATCGCCCGTTGCACTTTTAGTACGCCCGGCGGCGCATTGGACATTGATTATTAAATGTGAATTAGGAAAAGATTTGCGGTTTTATTTCTTTTGTATTTCACTTTCCAACCGGCAAAAACCTATGAAAGCTCACAATCTTGACCAAGACCAAATCTGGAAAAATATCGCCCTTGCCCTAGGCACAAACAAAACCCAGTTGGGCATTGCGGCAGGGGTGGAACCATCCATTTTCTCGCAGATGAACATCCGGGCAAAAAAACTGGGCAAAACCGCCTACCTCGGCAGCGAGTCCCTGGCGGCCATCCTCAGCCACTTTCCGCAAATCAACGCCAATTTCATCTTCGGCACTTCCCCCGTCGTGCTGGTGCAAACAGGTGCGGGCCTTACAGACACGGCGCAAAGCCCGGACACGGACGCGCTGCTGCGCACCATCGCGGTGCAGGCAAGGCGCATCGGTGAACTGGAACTGCTCCTTGCTGGCGGAACCGGTTCCGGAGCAAGTGAAGGGCAGGGCTGAATTGGCCGGAAAGACCGGGGAAATAATTCCGGCCAATGGCTTGCAACTCAAGGGAAGGCCGCAAACCAGTAAAGCGAAAAATTGAATGATCACCGTCAGACATCCAGACCCGGAGTGCAACGCCCGTCAGGCGCGGTAATCCCGTCAGGCGCGGTACTTGGAAACCTGCCCGCCGGAGCAGCGGCGTACCCACGAACTGATGTTCAGCTACGGCAACGCCACCTACCGCTACCACAACGAGGCCCGGAAGTTCGAGCCGACCGCGCAGGATTGGGCGGAGTGGCTGGAAGGGCTGGCCGAACCGATGCGCACCGCCTCGCGGGGCATGGGCTTCGCCGCCTGCAGGACAATCCTTTCGTTCACGCGCTACGTGATGGAGAAGAACGATGTGGGCATGGAGCAGTACGTGCGGCGGCTCATGGGCGGGGAAGTCTGCGCCGGGTACCGTGCCATGCTGGGCGGTAGCGGCTTGTGAGGCGTTCCCGGCTGCTTGCAAAATAGTATCCCCCAAAAACACGAAACCCCCGCCGAAATGGCGGGGGTTTTATAATATTGACTCACTTTTCTAATATTGGCTCTTTTCGACCTTAACACCTTCTGGGAGCAAGAATAGCTTTGCATCAAGTTTGAGTGGTACTACCTCGGTAGCCACACTTTCCATTATAAACTGAGCATTCTCAATCACTGATTTTAAGGGCAAAGCTTTCGCTCTTGACAGATATTCAGACCAGTTGCCAAACTTGTGTTTAGCATAAAGGCTCGCATTTGCCGATATCTTGGCGTTAAAATAATACTTCTGTACGCCGCTCTTACAAGTTAAAACCAGTTCGTCACACTTGTAACCCAGCACTTCCGTTACCCCTTTGTTAAATTGGGCATTCAGTACTGTGTCCGCGTTGGTATTCCCGTCATTCCAGTAGGCAATGGGCGAATTAGACATCTTATTATAAAGCTTGTTGTCCTCGTTGATGTAGAGTTGCCATTGCATTAGCTTGCCATTGGCAATCGTTTTGTAATCTCCTTCCTTAATGAAATATTCGTTCTGATTCCCCATCAAAGCAAGCCACTGGGCATCAACTATTTGCTGATTCTTGCTTTTAAAAGAGTTGGCATAAACGATCTTGCCTTCAAAATTTTGCGCAGGCAGTGTAGTTGCTATAAGCACGGCAACCAGCAATAATAAAGTTTTCTTCATCGGATGATTTCTTTTTGTTTTCTTTTGTATTCCTCCCAGTATCGGCCTGCGTCTTCGCCTAAAAAGCGTTTGAGCTTTTTTTTATTAATATCCATAGTCAGCAAAGCAAGTGAAGGGTCGTCCCGACAAATGGTTACCGATATGGTATCTCCCACTTTATAGCGTTGGTAAGTCTGATTGTCTATCCCCGTTTTGTGTTCATATGTTTGACCATTTACTAAATATTCCACATCTATTCCTTTACCCTTGTAACTGCGCTTCTCAGTTACGATGGCTACTATCTGGTGTGGATTCTGTAAAATACGTCTATACGTGTTTGTTTCGTATTTTTTCCATACAAAATAAGTAATGACAATTAAAAAGAAGACAACACCGCTACCAAACAACACAGCAATAAATTTGCTGAGACCTGAAGCTGGTTTGGGTTTTAACATAGAGTTTTAATTTGTTGGAGTAGGCATGATTTTCTCTTTCGTCTTATCTGCGGCTCTATTTTGCAAAGCTTCGTTTTGCACGTTACCAACTTTCGACTTCACCACTTTATTAAGTGCGTTATCATATTTTTTCGTCGCATTCGCACCCTTTGCCTCTTTTGCCAGAACTTTGGCGTAATGACCCTTTCCAGCGTTTTCAGGTGCATTTTTGGCTCCTCGTTTGGCTATATCAGCGGCACGATCCGCAGTGTTGGAATTCAAAGCCGATTTCTTAGCAAACCCTTCCGCTGCATTACCCATTTTTTTTGCCACAGCACCGCCAACCTTACCGGCTACGTAATCTGTAGCAGCATCAACAGCGGCTTCTTTGACAGATTTTGTACCACTAAACACATCTCTTTTTCCATCCTTGAATGAAACATCAACCGCTCCTTTAACAACTGCCCCACCCACTTCTACAGCAGCAGTAACAATCAAACCAGCCCCCGAACCCGCAACGGCTCCTTTTAAGGCTTCTACCCCAACATCTGCCCAGTCCACTTCTTCCAAACTTTTTCCTGACAATAGCTGCCCTCCTAATTCTATACCCGCTCCAACTAATGCACCAATGCCTGCTGTGATACAGTTGGGACATTTGCCGTCCGGGTCTGACTTGTTTATGGGGTCGTTCCAAGCGTACTGGTAAGGTGACAAACTTTCCTGCGTCTCGGTGTCAGGCAGCGGGTCAACAGCGTGGAAGCGGCCAACCTGCGCATCGTACATCCGTGCCTCCAAGTCCAGCCAGTTCAAGCCGAACTCGTCCTGTTTTTCCCGGTTCAGGTACTGGTACTTATGGTTCGGATTCCCTTGCGTCTCGATGCCTGCCAGGTTGAGCCCCCACGGGTCGTAATTACAACGAAGATTTTAGTTGTAACCCCCGATGGGTAGCCGCCCCTTTTTCCAACATCACCCCAACACCCGGGCCGTGTCTGCAAGGTATCTTTTCTTTTCATGTGAAGAAAAA
>JANPIL010000356.1:0-11666 GCA_031424975.1 Sphingobacteriales bacterium | reverse complement strand
AGTATCTCCCGGAAAGCTGAAAGCCCCGTCTTCAGCGGGGGCCAAACCTCCCTACTTTTGCGGCCAGTAAAAACTTCCAATCAGCTTTGAGAAAATATTCCATCATCATTCCGCTTTACAACCGCCCCGATGAAATCCGGGAACTGCTTGGTTCGCTCACGCGCCAAACGTACACAAACTTTGAAGTGCTGGTGATTGAAGACGGCTCGGTGAACGATGCTGAAACGGTTGTCCAATCATTCGCCAATCAACTGGATGTCAGGTATTTTCGCAAGGAAAACGGCGGACAAGGCTTTGCCCGTAACTTCGGCTTTGAACGCGCCACCGGCGACTGGTTCATCATTTTCGATTCCGACTGCCTCATTCCGCCGCACTACCTGCAAGCCGTGGAAACCGACCTGAACCGTTACGGTTACGACCTGTACGGCGGCCCCGATGCGGCCAGCCCCGACTTCAACGCCATCCAGAAAGCCATCAGTTACGCCATGACTTCGCCGTTTTCGACGGGTGGCATCCGGGGCAAAAAAAAGACGCTGGGCGGGCAATTCCATCCGCGTTCGTTCAACATGGGCTTGTCGCGGAAAGTGTACGAGAAAGCGGGCGGCTTTGTCATCACCCGCATGGGCGAGGACATCGAGTACAGCATCCGCATTATCCGGCACGGCTTCAAGAGCGGACTGATTCCGGAGGCTTTCGTGTACCACAAGCGGCGCAGTACGTTCGGGCAGTTTTTCAAGCAACTGCATTTTTTTGGCCGTGCCCGCATCAATATTTCCCGCTTTTTCCCGGAAGAACTGAAACTGGTGCATTTTTTCCCGGCGTTGTTTTTCCTGTTTGCCTGTTCGCTGCCGGTTTGGTTTTTGGTTCAATACCTTACTGGATGCCAAGTATTTACGCTGGCAATAATTACATTGGCTCTCTATACATCGGTTATCTTTGCGGATGCAACGCTTCAAAACAAAAGCCTGAAAATCGGTGCGTTGGGCGTGGCGGCCGTGTTCACGCAGTTGTGCGGCTATGGCATCGGTTTTCTGACCGAAGGCTGGCGGAAATTGCGGCAGAGGTAGCTGGACTTTCCAAGTCCAGCGGCGCGGGCAGGTTTGGGACTTTCAAAACATACTATTTTGCAATCCCACTCCCGTTGCACGTCCGGCTTCCGGGTCTTACCGGAAAATAGTATCTTTTTGAAAGCCTAAACCCCGGCATCATAAAGGTTCGGCATCAGGCATTCCGTGTCCCGGATTTTATGCCTTACTTTGAGGCCGGTTGCGATTGCCCGTTTGCTCATTTTCCATTCAATAGTTATCCCAACATGAAAGTTCTCAAATTCGGCGGCACTTCCGTGCAGTCGGCAGAAATGATGAAGCACGTGGGCACGATTGTCCAGGCGGCCCGTGCCGAAGGACAAGTGGCTGTGGTGGTATCGGCCATGTCGGGCATTACCGACCGGCTGATTGCCGCCGGAAACGCCGCCTCGCAAGGCGATGAAACCTACGCCGCCATCTTGCAGGAAATAGAAAAGAAGCATTTGCAGTGTATCCAGGAATTGCTGCCGCCGCAGCAGCAAACCCGCGCCGTGGCAGCCGTGAAAATGATGCTCAACGAACTCGAAGACGTGTTGCAGGGCTTGTTTTTACTGCGCGAACTCTCGCCCCGCAGCCGCGATTTCGTGATGAGTTTCGGCGAACGGATGTCGTCACTGATCATCACCGATTACTTCAAAACCATCGGTCTGGACGCGCAACTAGCCGATGCCCGCGAACTGATCGTGACCGACGGGCACTTCACCAACGCCGCCGTAAATTTTGAGGAAACCGACCAGCGCATCCGCAAATACCTGTCGCGCACCGACAAACTGATTGTGATGGGCGGCTTCATTGCCGCCACCGAAAAAAAAGAAACAACCACACTGGGGCGCGGCGGCTCGGATTATACGGCCTCGATTGTGGCGGCGGCGTTGCAAGCCAAACTGCTCGAAATCTGGACTGACGTGGACGGCATGATGACCGCTGACCCGCGCAAGGTGCGCAAAACCATGGTTTTGGATCAGTTGTCGTATATCGAGGCATTGGAACTGTCGCATTTCGGCGCCAAAGTGCTGTATCCGCCGTCGGTGCAGCCGGTGCTGGCAAAAAACATTCCGCTCAAAATCAAAAACACGTTCAATCCGGCGGCTTCTGGCACGCTCATCACGCGCGAAACCACCGGCAACGGCTCGCCAATCAAAGGCATTTCTTCCATTGATGCGGTGGCGTTGATTTCGCTGAACGGCAGCGGCATGGTGGGCGTTTCGGGCTTTGCCAAACGGTTGTTCGGCGCGTTGGCGCAACAGCGCATCAATGTTATTTTAATCACGCAGGCCTCGTCCGAGCACTCCATCACGGTTGCCATCACCGCCGCCGATGCGCCAGATGCCCGAAAACTGATTGAAGCGGAATTCGTCGCCGAGTTGAAAAGCGGCGCGTTGGAACCGGTGCGCGTGGAAACGGATTTGAGCATTTTGGCGGCCGTGGGCGAAAACATGAAAAACACGCCCAACATTGCCGGAAAACTGTTTTCGGCCTTGGGTCGCAACGGCGTGAATGTGCGGGCCATTGCGCAGGGCAGCTCCGAAAACAACATCTCTTTCGTGACCCAAACCCCCGATTGCCGCAAGGCACTGAATATTGTCCACGAGGCGTTTTTCCTGTCGAACAGCAAAGTGCTCAATATTTTCCTGATCGGTGTGGGCACGGTGGGCAACACACTGCTGCGCCAAATGCGCGAACAGGCCGACTATTTCCTGAAGGAATACAATCTGGAAATCCGCATCACGGGCATTGCCAACAGCCGCAAAATGTGGTTCGACGAAAACGGCATCCACCTGCCCGACTGGAAAAACTTGCTCGACAACAACGGCCAAGCAATGGGCGTGTTGGAATTTGCCGCCAAAATGCACGGAATGAACCTGCGCAACGCCATTCTGGTGGATTGCACGGCCAGCGACGAAATCGTGGACATTTACCAGGAAGCCTTGCAACGCGGCATATCCATTGTCACGCCCAACAAGGTGGCGTGTTCGGGCCGCTACGAATTGTACAAATCACTCAAGCAAACCGCCACGCAGCGCGGAGCCAAGTTCCTGTTCGAAACCAACGTCGGCGCGGGGTTGCCCGTGATTAAAACGCTCAATGACCTGACGCAAAGCGGCGATAAAATCCTTAAAATCGAAGCGATTTTATCGGGAACGCTGAATTTTCTGTTCAACGAACACAAAGCCGGAGTCTCGTTCAGTTCGGTGGTCAAAAAAGCGCAGGAACTCGGCTATTCCGAACCGGATCCGCGCATTGACATGAACGGTTTGGATGTGGCGCGTAAAATCCTGATTCTCAGTCGCGAGGCGGGAGCAAAATTGGAAGCGAAAGATGTGGCAAGCGAAAATTTCCTGCCCGACGAATGCCAGAAAGCCGCCAGCATAGCCGATCTTTTCCAAATCCTGCCCAAATACGACGCGCATTTCGAGCAAATCCGCGCATCGGTGGAGAACGCCGGAAAACGCCAGCGGTACGTGGCCGTGTACGAAAACGGCCAACTCAGCACCAGCTTGCGCGAAGTGGGGCCCGAAAGCCCGTTTTTCCAAGTGGAAGGCAACGACAACCTGGTGCTTTTCTGGACGGAACGCTACAAGGTGCGGCCGCTGATGGTGAAAGGAGCCGGAGCCGGAGCCGAAGTAACGGCGGCGGGCATTTTTGCGGATGTGATCAGGATTGCAAATTTTTGAACCTCACCCCCGGCCCCTCTCCTGCTGAGAGGGGCTTTTTTGCTACCTCTGCAACTGGCGCGAGATTCTTATCTCGTGTCGGCCATTTTCCGAGATTCCTATCTCGGCAGCATTGGTGAACTTGCAGCTTGCGGCAGGTAAGAACCTGCCTGCATGGGCGGCACGAGGTAAGAACCTCGCGCCAGTTAGTGAATCCCGCGCCAGTTATTGCTGCGCCGGTTTTCCGGGTGTTTTGTCACAGGCGGGTTTGGGTTCGGAAAAAGATACTATTTTTGGTTTCCCAATCACACATCATCATGGAAGACAGCAACAAACCCCCGTTCAATCCGGCATTGGAAGAATTGTCGCGCTACCTGCGCGATTTCAGTTCCAATACCGAAATCGTTTTATGGAACCGCTTGAAAGACAATCAGTTGGGCTGCGAATTCACGTGGCAGCACCCCATCGGCGACTACGTGGTGACGTTCTTTTGCGAGGAAAAAAAGCTCGCCATTGATGTTGAATCGGAGGCGCACACGCACCCGGACGCGTATTTTGCGGCGGTTAAAAAGCAGGAAGATTTGAAAGAGTTGGGTATCCGGGTGTTGCGTGTGCGGGAAGAGGATGTGTTGGCGGATGCGGAATCCGTTATTAACGGTTTATCCGCAATTCTGAAAGACACAAACATGAAACTAAACCTTTTCGCAAAAGACATTTTCACAGTTGATGAGTTTTGGACGAAACAAGAATGTGAAGACTTCATAGTCAAGAGCGAAGCATTTGGATATGAACCCGCGACTGTAAGCACTGAAAAAGGTCAAATCATTGTCGAGAACGTTCGCAACAACAATCGTGTAATCTATACGGATTTCACGCTTGCAGATAAAATCTGGCAGCGATTGAAAGTGTTTGCCCCGACCAAAATTGGTAACAGCAAAGCTGTTGGATTAAATGAACTTTTCAGGTTTTATAAATATCAAGCCGGACAGCAGTTCAAACGGCATCATGACCAAAGTTTTATTCGCAACGAAATTGAAGCGAGTTATTACACATTTATGATATATCTCAACGATAACTATGAAGGCGGAGAGACGACTTTCAATAACTTGGTTGTTAAACCAAAGCAAGGAACAGCCCTTGTTTTTTTCCACGATATAGAACATGAAGGTACTTTAGTCAAACAGGGTATAAAATATGTTTTACGGACAGACATCATGTTTAGATTACAGGAAGAGGCTTGACCATGAATTTTTAAAACCGGCAACCGGGGTTTTGCCTTTCCAAAAGATACTATTTTGTGAAAAACCCTGCTTGGCTCGGCATCACCTGCGAGTAAAAACCCCGGAGGGGTGGAATATTTATAGAAACACACAAGCAACGGCCAACCCCGGAGGGGTGACATATTCGGCGACCAAGAATATCCATGTCACCCCTCCGGGGTTGGTGTTTGTCGGATTTCCTTTGCTATAAATGTTCCACCCCTCCGGGTTTTTGGGGCTAACTGGCGAAAAGCACACCAAACCGAACAATCTTTCGGAAACGCTATTTTGCCGAATGCTATTGCCAAATACTTTCTCTGTCCGTGGACTCTCGACTGTGGACTATAAACCATTCACACATTCAAAAATTTGGACAGCCTGCACATTTTTGCCCCCGCCACCGTTGCCAACGTTGCCGCCGGATTCGATATCCTGGGTTTTGCCCTCAACAATCCGGGCGATGAAATCCTGATTCGTAAAACGGATGCGCCGGGCATTGTGATCCGGAACCAGACCGAATTTGCCGGGATGCCGCTGCAACCCGAAAAAAACACGGCGGGCGTGGCCTTGCAAGTCCTGTTGCAGCATTTGGGCAGCGAACAAGGCTTTGAAATAGTATTCCTGAAAAAGATAAAACCCGGCAGTGGCATTGGCAGCAGCGCGGCCAGTTCGGCGGCGGCAGTGTTCGGAGCCAACTTGCTGCTGGGCAGTCCGTTGCAGGCCATTGATTTGGTGCAATTTGCCATGCAAGGCGAAAAACTTGCCAGCGGAACCGCCCACGCCGACAATGTGGCCCCGGCGTTGATGGGCGGATTTGTGCTGGTGCGCAGCTATCAGCCGCTGGATTTGGTCACGATTCCCGTGCCCGAAAACCTGTATGCCAGCGTCATCCATCCGCAAATAGAACTGAAAACCGAAGACTCGCGCCGCGTGCTGCGCAAGCAAATACTGCTGAAAGATGCAGTGGTGCAATGGGGCAACACCGCCGGACTGATTGCCGGACTGTTCAAAAGCGATTATGAACTAATTGGCCGTTCGTTGCAGGATGTGATCATCGAGCCGGTGCGTTCACTGCTGATTCCGGGCTACGAATCTATCAAGGATGCAGCTCTTGGGGCGGGGGCGTTGGGTTGCTGCATTTCGGGTTCGGGGCCTTCCATTTTTGCATTGAGCAATGCCGAAGCAACGGCACGGGAAGTGGCGCAAGCCATGCAAACCATTTGCGCACGAAATGGCATTGACAGCGAAATCCACGTGTCACTAATCAATACGCAAGGGCCACGGGTGGTGTAGCCTCCCCCAACCCCCTCCGAAAGAGGGGGCTTTTTGGCTCCCCCTTCGGGGGCTGGGGAGCCAAATAGTATCCCCGCTAAAGCTAAAAGTTCCGCCAAAGGCGGAAACGGGGCTTTCAGCTTTCAAAAACACCAAACCCATTACCGAAAAGACAACGAAAATTTTCCCTTTAAAATCCACTTTCCAATCCCAACTGCGTATGAAACAACTGATTCTCGCGGCAAGCCTGTTATTTTTGGCGGCCTGCTCATCCAAAAACACCGAAAAATCCGGTACCGACTCAACTGCGCCCAACACGGCCCAGACCAACCAGAAACTGGCCCTGCTCTTCGATTCGTATTACGAAGAGCGGCTGAAACTGTTTCCGTTTGAGGCCACGTCGCAGGGCGATAACCGCTACAACGACCAACTGCCGAACGACATTTTGCAGGAATTCATCGGCCAAGCCAAGCGGTTTTACGAAAGCAACCTGCAAAAGCTACAGGCGTTCAGCCGCGATTCGCTCGGCGACCAAGACAAAATCGCGTATGATGTGCTGGAACGCGAACTGAAAATCCAGTTGGAAGGTGAGAAATTCCGCACCGAAACTATGCCATTCCAGCAGTTTTGGGGCTTGCCGCTTTCGATGGGGCAATACGGCAGCGGCGAAAGTTCGCAGCCGTTCAAAACCGTGAAAGACTACGACGATTGGCTCAAACGCGTGTCGGCATTCACGGTTTGGGCCGATACGGCCATCGCCAATTTTCGCCGGGGCGCGGCCACGGGCATGGTGCTGCCCAAGATTCTGGTCGAAAAAATGATTCCGCAAATGGACGGCCTGGTGGTGGCCGACCCGACCAAAAGCCTGTTTTACGGCCCAATCAACAAACTGCCCAAGAACTTCGGCGAGGCCGACAAGAAACGCCTGACGGAAGCCTACAAAAAAGCCATTACAGAGCAGATTGTGCCTGCTTACCGCAAACTCGGTGCGTTCCTGAAAACCGAATACCTGCCCAAGGCCCGCACCACAGCCGGCATCGGCACATTGCCGCAGGGAAAGGATCTGTATGCGTATGCCGTGCGTTACTGGACAACGACCGACAAAACGCCGGAGGAAATCTACCAGACCGGTGGGCAGGAAGTGGCGCGCATCAAAGGTGAAATGGAGAAAGTGAAAACGCAAGTGGGCTTCAATGGCGATTTGAACGCTTTTTTCAAGCATCTCCAAGCCGACCCGAAAATGTATCCCTACAAGACTCCCGACGATGTGCTGAAAGCCTTCCGGGCGATTCACGAAAAACTCAAGCCCAACGTGGCCAGGATTTTCAACCAGACCCCGAAAACACCGTTTGAAATCCGCCGCACCGAAGCGTTCCGCGAAGCATCGGCCAGTGCCGAATACAACCAAGGCTCGGCCGATGGCAGCCGTCCGGGCATTTTCTACGTGCCCATTCCCGATGCCAAAAAGTTCAACGTCACGTCGGGCATGGAGTCGCTGTTTCTGCACGAAGCCATTCCGGGCCACCATTACCAGATTTCATTGCAGCAGGAAAACACGTCGCTGCCCAAATTCATGCGATTTAGCTTCAATAGTGCCTATGCCGAGGGCTGGGCGTTGTACACCGAATCGCTGGGCAAGGAACTGGGCCTGTACACCGACCCGTACCAGTACATGGGTGCGCTGGGCGACGAGATGCACCGCGCCATCCGGCTGGTGGTGGATGTGGGCCTGCACACCAAAGGCTGGACGCGTGAAGAGGCCATAAAATACATGATGGACAACGAACCGATTGCCGAACAGGGAGCCGTGGCCGAGATAGAACGCTACATGGCGATTCCGGGACAAGCCTTGTCTTACAAGATTGGCGCGCTGAAAATCAGGGAGATGCGCGACAAATACGAGCAGCAGATGGGCGCAAAATTCAACTTGGCCGCCTTCCATGACCAGATTCTAAAAGACGGCTGCCTACCGCTTGATGTGCTGGAACGCAAGATGGACGCGTGGGCGGCACGGGAAAAATAGTATCTTTTGAAAAGCCGAAACCCATCGTTTGGCAAGTTGCGTCAATGCGGCCATATTTGGTTGATTGGCGCAACTTCCGGTTGGAAGGATTGCGGCAATATAGGAGTTACCAGTAATAGTAGGACGACCGACAATGAGACAATTAACATACATACTTTTGACCTTTTTCATTTTGACAAGTTGCTCAAATGACAAGATTTCAACTGCTGACAATAGTGCAAACCGAATTGACAGTTTGAAACAAAATTTTATTCCAATTTTCAACGGTGTTTGGGTTTTGACAGACTACATTAAAGCAATTGAACAAACCAAATCACCATTAAAGGCAGCCGACAAATTACAAGGTGTGGTTACTATGATTATTGACGCAGGAATTAAATCTGACAGTATTGAAGTTGGTGCGAGTTGGAACAATCACGAAGGCTATAACTTCACGACATATTTCATTGCGGGACAAAATCTAAACAGCTTAAAGACCAACATTCCAGACTATGACGAAAGAACCAATTATTACGACCTTGGTTATGAAACTATAAACAATGAAACTTTTTTATTTCTTTACCATTACAACAAGTCAAATAAACTCATTGACAAAAAAAGGTTTACCAAAGTCGCAGACGAGCAACGAGACAATGATGCTGCTTGGGGACTTCAATACATTGTGAACGAGAAATTATTTTCAGGAAACTACCTGCTAATAGACAGCACAAATTCTTCTTCAAAAATTAATTTAAAAAGTGACGGCTCTTTGACTGGTTATTCAGACTTTAAAACATTTTATGTATTCACAGACTTTACGGGCGGACCTGAGACAATTCTTGACGGAATAGCTTTTAACATTCAAACAAATAATTCTAAAGGTTTTGCATTTACAATTAGTAATGACACTACATATTTATACAGCACGACTGGAGACGAAGAAGCTGGAGAACTTTCACAATTTGACAGAATTCAATATAAACTTGTGCGACAATGACGAAAAGAACTACTACTGGTAACACGGGTTTGGCAAAAGTGGCGGTTCAGTGCTTCGCAGACACATTTGTGGTAAATCAAACATTGGTTCTCCACATCAACATTTGTGGTGAAAATCGCCACCTTCGCCAAGCCCGAAACCGTTGGTGGCAAATGTAAAAACATCACTCGCAGTCACTTTACCCAACGAAACACTGACAAAACCGATTATAAAGAAGGCGGACAATTCCGGCTTTTTGTTTTTGTGCGCGGGTTTGGGCTTTTGAAAACATACTATTTTGCAAAGGAATTTCACACCGTTTTAGTAACCAATTCACGCGTTTCCGTGTCAATCATCAATATTCCCTCATCCGTGCCGTCCAGTTGGCTTAACAGCGAGCCATCGGTGTGCCAGATGGCAGTTTTTCCGGCGCTTTCAGAACCGTCGCAAGGCCCGGTGCAGTTCGACATCAGGACGGTCATTGAATACTGCCGGGCAATGCCGGACAGGATGGGAAAGGATCTTTCAACGCCAGCCGCCGATTTGGCCACGCTGGCAATGTAAACTTCCGCGCCATTTTTAAACGCATTTTCCGGATGCTCTGGAATAGACAGCTCGTAACAAATGGCGAGTGCAATGCTGGTCTTGCCGATTTTCAGCGTGTCAAGATTTTGTCCGCTGACAAAAAACGGCTCTTCATCGGCGTGCAAATGCTTCTTTGAATAGGTTTGCCGGGGTTGGTTCGGCTGGAAAACAACCATACTGATGCAAATACCCGCCTCGGTTCTGGTCGGCACGCCAACGCCGATAATGGTTTGCCCGGCATCACTGATTGTCTGGAAACCATCAAACCGGCGGTCGTCTTGGGTGGTCGCCAATGCTTCCGCCAACGCCGGTTCATAACCCGTCAGCGAGAGTTCGGGGAAAACAATGATGTCCGCGCCATTGGAAACGGCCAAATCTATCAGCTTTTCATGCTTGTCAATGTTGCTTGCAATGTCGCCTTTGGCGGGACGTGTCTGTGCCACACATATTTTCATAGCCTGTTTGCTTTAAGTGGCGTCCGGGGGTTTGGCCCCCGCTAAAGCCAAAGGTTCCGCCAAAGGCGGAAACGGGGCTTTCAGCTTTCTGAAAGATACTATTTTTCGGAACTTCTTTTTACAGCACCTTGAACTCAATGCGGCGGTTTAGCTGGCGGTTCTTGTCGGAAGTGTTCTGGATGGCGAATTGCGTTTCGCCGTAGCCCACGTAGGTGAGGCGGCTGGGTTCAATGCCCGCCCCGGCCAAATGGTCGTACACGCTTTTGGCGCGTTTCAGAGACAGCGCGAGGTTGTCGCTGTCCTTGCCCACATCGTCGGTGTGGCCCGATATTTCGAGGCGCAGGTTTTTGTTGTCTTTCAGCAGCGAAACCAGTTTTTGCAGTTCCGTCTTCGATTTGTCTTCCAGCGTGTATTTCCCCGTATCAAAGAACAGGTTGTTGAGCACGTCTTTCGCGCCTTTTTCGAGCGGTTGCAGGTAAATGTCCATCACCAGCGGCTCGTTGTTCTTGCTGCCCGAATAGTCGAAATACAGGCTTTTGAACAGGTAACCTTCGCGGTTGGCATACAACCCGTACGATGCGCCTTCGGTGAGCACAGTCAGGTAAGAGCCGTCCTTGCGATCCGATTGCATGACCGTTTCCAGTTCGCCGCCGTTCAGGTTGAACAGTTCTATGCGGGCTTCCACCGGCTTTTTGGTGCGGGCATCATACACCACGCCCTTCATGTAATTGCTTTTGTGTTTTACCGCGATTTGCTCCGGGAAGTCAAACTCATAGAGCTTGCTGCTCGTAAACCGTCCGCCCTGCCGCTCTTCGTGCGCGAAATAGCCTTTTTTTCCATCCGCCGACACAAAAAGCGAAACCTGGTCGTCTTGCGTATTGAGCGGGTAGCCCAGGTTTTTGGCAACCGCCCACGCATTCTTGTCAAACTCAGAATAGAACAAATCAAAGCCGCCCATGCCGATTTGGCCTTCGGACGAGAAGAAAAGCGTGCGGCCATTGACGTGGATGAACGGCGAAAGGTCGTCTTCGGGCGTGTTTATCTTGCTGCCCAGGTTGCTGGCTACGCCCCACTGCCCGTCGTCGCTGAGGCGGCTCACCCACAAGTCGCGTTTGCCGTAGCCGCCGCGCCGGTCGGAGGCGAAATACAGGGTACGCCCATCAGCGGAGAGCGATGGCTGCGACTCCCAGAAAGGCGAGTTTATCTTGTTGCCCAGGTTTATCGGCTCCGTCCACTCGCCGCCAAACTTGTAGCTCACGTACAGGTCGCAGCCGCCGAAGGTCTGCCGCCCGTCGCAACACGTGAACACCAGCACCCGCCCATCGGCCGAGATGCTGCTTGCGCCTTCGTTTTCGGCGGTGTTGATGCGTGGCGAAAG
>JANPIL010000355.1:0-6312 GCA_031424975.1 Sphingobacteriales bacterium | reverse complement strand
GGCATTGAGCCGTCGGCCATCCTCACGTTTCGCGACGAATATCCCGAACTGGTGGATGAAACGCTGCGGGCCGATGCCCGGAAACTGGCGCAAAACGCGCTGATGTTCGATGAGTTCATTGCCCGCGAAATGGACGCGGGGCGCATCAGCCGCGAGAGTTTCACCCGTGAAAAGCGGCTCGTCAAGCTGCACGGGCACTGCCAGCAAAAAGCGGTGGCCTCGGTGGTGCCGACCAAACGGATGCTTTCGCTGCCCGAAAACTACTCCGTGCAGCTCATCCCGTCGGGCTGCTGCGGCATGGCGGGCAGTTTCGGCTATGAAAAGGAACACTACGAGGTTTCCATGAAAGTCGGCGAGCTGGTGCTGCTGCCCGCCGTGCGCAAGCTGGCGGACGAGGTGCTCATTGCCGCGCCGGGCACGAGCTGCCGCCACCAGATCCACGACGGCACGGGGCGCAGGGCGTTGCATCCGGTCGAAATTCTCTACGATGCGTTGCGGTAGTGTACTGGTGTGGCGGGTTCCGGGACAGGCGGGTTTGGCGTTTCCGGGAGATACTATTTTTTCCGGATGCACTATCAGGATTCGTGGCCGGTTTTGCAAGATAACCGTCTGACCTTCAATGTAATGTTGGAACACAAAAAACCACTCTACTCACAACTACCTCATTATCAATTAGTTAAAATAATACAATTGTTTCCACACCTTTCCCACGGGTAATTACTCATGTTTTTTTACCCGGATTCATTGTTTTGCTTATTTTTTTCAGTAAAATTCTGAAGTTTTTCTTTTAAGTGGGAAAACCCAAAAACCAATTCTACTGATTAGGTAATGAAAAACTACTCCAAACCGATTATTTATTCCATCTTCCTCATCGGGTCTTTGGTTTTGGCTTGGATAGGGTTCAGCATATACAGATACCAGTACACCGCTTCTGAGAAAGCCGCCCAGATTTTTCATTCGAACCGCGTCATTTACACCGCCGAAAAAGTGATTTTCCTAATTGGAACCGCTGAAAACGGCCACCGGGAATACGTGAACAGCCGCGACAGCACCGATTTGAGACCCTATTACCGCAGCATTGATTCGGTGGCCAGCTATACCGATACGCTGTTCCGGCTCACGCAAGCCAACCGTACCCAACGCATACTGGTTGACTCGCTGCGCCACAATGCCTCGGTCAAGATTGATCTGATGCAATACGCAATCCTGCTGAAAAACAACAACAACCTGAATGGCTTACAGACACTTTACGGCTCAGATCGGAACCGGACGGCCATGGGCAGTGTGCAGCGCATTTTGCAGCAAGTGGTGCAGGAAGAACACCGCCAACTCAACGCCCGCAACCAAGAGTATTCGGCTTCCATCCAACATACCAAAGATGCCATTTACTGGGTCATCGGCTCCTACCTGCTCATGATTTCGGTAGGGTTTGTGGTGATGCGCAACAAATTTCAGGACTCGGACCATTATGAAGGCAAACTGGTTTCGCTGAACGCCGAACTGAACCAGAAAAACGAGGAACTCAATTCCAACAACCGCGAATTGATGTCCAACAGCAAAGACCTGACGGTAATTTACGGGCAACTGAACCAGATGAAAAACGAGTTCGCCACGATTTCACTCTCGCGCATGGCCAAAATCCGCCGCATCAACAACCTGCTGGTGGCTGAAGCACGCAAACGCGAGAAAATCACCGACGACCTACGCAAAAGCGAAATCCGGTTCAAGGCCGCCCTGAGCAAAGCCCCGATTGTGGTTTTCAACCAGGATACGCAACTGACCTACACGTGGATATACGAAAGTTCAAACTCGATTCAGCACCACTTTGCCAACTACCTCGGCAAAACCGACGCGGAACTGTTTCACGCGAAGGAAGCGGAACCGATGATTACCGCCAAACGGCAGGTGCTGCAAACCGGCATCGGGGCCACGCAGGAAATACAAGTAACCATAAGCCGCCGCAAAATCTCGTATGTGCTCACCATTGAGCCGGTGTTTGACCGCAACCAGCGCGTGAAGGGCATCACGTGCGCGGCGTATGACATTACCGACCAGAAAAAAACCGAGGAGGTATTGCGGCACACGCTCAAGGAATTGAAAAAACGCAACCACGAACTGGATAACTACGTCTATAAGGTGTCGCACGATTTGCGCGCGCCGCTGGTTTCGATCCTGGGCCTGATAAACCTGACCAAAATGGACGAAGACCCCGCAACGGTGCGCAACTACCTGGGCCTGATTGAAAACCGGGTGAGCAAACTCGATGACTTCATCAAATCGGTGCTGAACCACTCGCGCACCCTGAACTCTGAAATCATCATCAAACGCATTGACTTTGAACAAATCATCAACGAATGCATCGAGGAACTGCGCTACCTGCCCAACCTGCAAAAATTGCGCGTCGAGGTGAATGTGAGCCGTGAGGTTGAATTTTGCAGCGATGAACTCAGGATTACCATCGTGCTCAAAAACTTCGTTTCCAATGCCATCAAATACCTGAACCGGCACGTTGAACAGAGTTTTCTTAAGTTCCAGATTGACATCACCGACCAGCAAGCCAAAATAGTGATTGAAGACAACGGCATGGGCATTGAAGAGCAGTACATCCCCAAGATTTTCGATATGTTTTTCCGCGCCACCCCGCAGTCCGACGGCTCGGGGCTGGGTCTGTACATTGTCCGGCAAACCGTTGAACGCCTCGAAGGCAGCGTGACCGTGGAAAGCAAACTGGGCGAAGGCACCACTTTCCGGCTGCTGCTGCCCAACTTCAAGGTGCAGTGAACACTTCCGGTTCCGGCCGGATTACCGAAATACTATCTTCCGAAAATGCCAAACCACCCCATCATAACGGGGTGGTTTTTTATTGCGCAAAAAATTTCCGGCAGGTGCTTGTGTTTGCGAAAACAAAATTCCTACATTTGTGGTGTATTACTTATCTAATACACTAAGACGATAAATATCAAGGCAACACACACTCCCGGAACCGGCGATATGATTGACATCCAGAAACTTACGTTCGGTTACTCCCGTAAAAAGCGGCTTTTCCAAGACCTGACCCTGCCACTCGCCAAGGGCAGCATTTACGGATTGCTGGGCCGCAACGGGGCCGGAAAATCCAGTTTGCTCAAGAATATCGCCGGGCTGCTGTTTCCCGGTTCGGGCCGGTGCGAAGTGGATGGCTTGGCGGCCAAAGACCGCCACCCGGATTTCCTGCGCAACGTGTTTTTCATTCCCGAGGAGTTTTACCTGCCGCCGGTGCCGGTCAAAAGTTTCGTGGGGACGTACGCGCCTTTCTACCCGGCCTTCAGCGCGGAGCAGTTCCAAGGCTACCTGAAAGAGTTTGACATTGCTGGCAACCAGACACTTACGCAGCTTTCGTACGGCCAGAAAAAGAAGGTACTGATTGGTTTCGGCTTGGCTGCCAACACCAAGCTGGTACTCATGGACGAGCCGACCAACGGGCTGGACATACCATCCAAGAGCCAGTTCCGCAAAATCATCGCTTCGGCCATTGACGAGGAGCGCACGGTTGTCATTTCCACGCACCAAGTCCGCGATTTGGAAAGCCTCATTGACCCGGTCATTATCTTGGACGAGAGCGAAATTCTGCTGCACGCCACCGTGGAGCGAATCACCGAAAAACTGTGCTTCAAAAACCTGACGCACATGGAGCATCCCGACCGGGTGTTGTATTCGGAAAGCTCGTTTCGCGGACTTTCGGCGGTGATGGAAAACACCGCCCATGAGCCGAGCAAGGTCGATTTGGAACTGCTTTTCAACGCGACACTGACCAACCGGGGGCGGATCAGGGAGATTTTCCGTCCGCAGGCAATGCAAGACCGATAACTGCCCGCAATACAACCGGAGTCGAAATAGTATGTTTCCGGAAGCCCAAACCTGCGGTTTGGGCGCAAGCTAAAGCGTGCGCTACCACTTAACCAACCATTTATCCGATGCCCATGCCCGACATCCTGCTCGAAACCCACGACCTGCAATTCGGCTTTTCGGCCGGGCAGCCCATCATCAAGAACCTGAACCTGCGTGTGGAGAAAGGTTCCATCTACGGTTTCTTGGGGCCGAACGGAGCCGGCAAAACCACCACCATGCGGCTGATTCTGGGCCTGCTGGAAAGCGGCGAAAACAGTATCAAAATTTTTGGCAAAACCCTGACCCACAACCGCGCGGAGATTTTTTCGCGCACCGGAAACCTGATTGAAACACCCTCGCTGTACGAACACCTGACGGGCTGGGACAACCTGGAAATCACGCGGCGCATCAAAGGTGTACGCCGCCAGCGCATCGGCGAAGTGCTGGAACTGGTGCGGCTGGGCCACGCCGCCCGCAAAAAAGCCAAAACCTATTCGCTGGGCATGAAACAGCGGCTGGGCCTGGCGGTGGCGTTGCTATCCGAACCCGAACTGCTGATACTGGACGAGCCTACCAACGGCCTTGACCCGAACGGCATGATTGAGACGCGCGAACTGCTGCTACGCCTGAACCGCGAACTGGGCGTGACAATCCTGATTTCCAGCCATTTGCTTTCGGAAATCGAAAAAATGGCAACGCACGTGGGCATCATCCACAAGGGAAATCTGCTGTTTCAGGGCACCACCGGCGAGCTTGCCACGCTCAAATCGCACCAAGCCCTGCTGCAAATCGAGACCAGCAACGATGCCGAAGCACGCGAAATCTTGGCCCGCACCTGCGAAATCCACGTGAACGGCACGGGGCTTAAAACCCTTTTCAGAAGCCGCGAGCAGGCCGCCAACATCAATAAAATGCTCATTGACAGCGGCTTGGACGTATATCACTTGGCGGTGGTGAACAACGACCTGGAAAACCTATTCCTGCAAATCACCGACGACAAAGCGTGAAGACCTCACCCCCAGCCCCTCTCCTACTGAGAGGGGAGCAAAGCCCCTCCCTTGCGGGGAGGGGTTGGGGTGGGGTGAAACAGTATCTTTCAAAACAGCCAAACCCCCTTTGCCTATGGCAACGCTCGCCACCGCTTACCGCACCGAAATCATCAAATCCAAGCACACCTTCGCCTTGTGGCTGGCCGTTTTGGGAGCCGCCTTCATTCCGGCGGTCATGTTTCTGATTTACCTGAACCGCTGGGAAAATTTTGTCCCCAAGGCTGGTGCCAATCCTTGGGCGGCATTTTTCGGGGCGGCGTGGAACGTGGTTTCCTTCATTTTCATCCCGTTTTTCGTGGTGCTGCTTTGCACATTGGTCATCGGCATCGAACACAAGTCCAATACGTGGAAGCAATTGTTCACGCTGCCCGTATCCAAAGGCACGGTTTACCTGAGCAAACTGCTGATTGTCATCAGTTTGACAATTGCCTGTTATATCCTTTTCATCGGATTCCTGCTGGTTTCGGGTACGGTGCTGGGCTTGTTCAAACCCAAACTCGGTTTCCTGTCGCACACGCCCGATTTGCTGCCCGTGCTGAAAACAGCCTTCAAATCGTTCGTCTCCGTGCTCGGCATTCTGGGCATCCATTATTGGCTCAGCATCCGGCTCAAGAACATGATTTTGCCCATCGGCATCGGCTTGGTAGGCATCGTGACGGCAACGATTCTGGTCAATTTCTGGAAGAACATTGTCTATTATCCGTATGCGTTCACCATTATCTCCACCTCACCCATGTTCAAGCCGACCGGTTTTTTCGCCGACAGCGAACTGTACAGCCTCATTTATTTCCTGATTTTCAGTGGGTTGGGCTACCTTGATTTCCGGCGGTTTTACCGGGGGTGAGGTTTGGCGTTTTCCAGAGATACTATTTTCAGCCGCGTCCGCGCAACAAGCAACTGCACTTTAGACAAACACCATGCTCAACCTGAAACGCCTGGCTTTGCTGATACGAAAGCAAGCCGCTGAAAATTACCGGTTCTACCTGCTCCTGATGGCCATTTTCACCGGCCTGCTCATATGCCTCTACGCCTTGGCCTACAAAACGTTGAACCGGCCAGGGGGTTTTCAGGAAGTGATTTTCATTGCCAGCCTGTTTTCGGGCGGTTGTGTGTTTGGCAACCTGCTCATCCGGGATTTGCACGAAAACACCAAGTCCATCTGGTTCCTGATGCTGCCCGCTTCGGCGTTGGAAAAACTGTTGAACCTGCTTTTCTACGCCGTCGTGCTGTTCGTTCCGTTGCACCTGTTGCTTTTCTACGCCGTGGATATTCCATTTGTGGCGGTTTACAATGCCCGCCATCCCGAAAACCCATCAGCCCGCGTACTTGACTTACTCGGCGAAGGCACGGAAATGGCTCCCAACTACTTTGTCTTTTTGGCGGTTCAGGCCGCCGT
>JANPIL010000354.1:0-2343 GCA_031424975.1 Sphingobacteriales bacterium | reverse complement strand
CTTCAAGGATTCACCGGCTTGTCGGCAAGCACCACGGCCGGGATGTTCTTGGTTTTCACCAGTTCGTTAAATGCCGGAATGTCGGTGTCGAGCACGGTTTTGAGTTGGGTAAGTTGGCTGTCTATCTGGGCGGTCAGGTCTTTTTTCACGGCCATTGCCTGGTCGGTAGGAGGGAAGTCGCCACTTTCGGTCATGCCGCCCACGCCCGCCAGTTTGTCGTTGAGCCGGATCGGGAAGTTGAGCGGATCCTGGCCGCTGCGGTTTTTGGTCTGGTACAGCGTTTCCTCAATGCGCGTCAGCTTTTCGTTCGTTTTCTTCACCATTTCCTGCACTTCTTTTTTGTCGGTTTCGTTTTTCACGCGGCTGGCGGCATCAGTCAGTTGCTTGCGCACTTCGCGGATGCTTTTGATGGCCTCGTGCGTTTCGGTGATTTTGTCGCGCACTTCGGACAGGAACCGGAACTGCGCCTGCAAATCGGCTGCCGTTGCCTTGCTGCGCGGATCGGCTTTGATTTCAAACGGCACTTCCATGGTTTTGCCGCCATAGGTCAGTTTGGCCTTGTACGTGCCGGGCAGTGCCTTGGGGCCGCGGGCGTTGCCGCTCCACAGAATCATGCCGTCAAATTTGGCCGCGTCGGCGTAGCGCATATTCCATACAAAGCGGTTCATGCCCTGTTTCACGGTTATCTTATCTTCTTTTTCCTTGGCCTTGGTTGAGAACTTGCGAATCAGCTTGCCGTCGTTTTCCAGGATTTCCAGCGAGGCCATGGCCGAGGTATCCGGTTTGTCTTTCACGAAAAAATGCACCATCACGCCACCCGGATGGTTTTGGCCGGTGGTTTTGGATGCGTTTTCCGCCGCCGCCACCGGCCCGAAACGGTAGCTTGCCGTGGGTTTGTACAATGTCGCGGCGGCTTTGGCGGTTTCTGTGTTCATCTGGTGCAGCGGCGAAATGTCGTCGATTATCCAGAAGCTGCGGCCCTGCGTGGCGGCAATCAGGTTGTCGTTTTTGATTGCCAAATCGGTAATTGGCACTTGCGGCAGGTTCAACTGGAACGGCTGCCAGTTGGCTCCGTCGTTAAACGAGACGTACATCCCGTATTCGGTTCCGGCATAGAGCAATCCCGGCCGCTTGGGGTCGGCACGCACCACGCGCGTGAAATGCTCGCCGGCAATGCCATCAGTGATTTTCGTCCACGTTTTCCCATAATCCAGCGTGCGGTACAAATACGGACGGTAATCGCCTGACTTGTAGGCAGTTGCCGCCACGTACAGGCCGCCTTTCACCGTTGGGTGCGGCTCCACGCTGTTGACCATCGTCCATTCGGGCATCAGGTTTTTGGGCGGGGTCACGTTGCTCCAGTTTTTGCCGCCATCGCGCGAAACGTGAATCAGTCCATCATCCGAGCCGGTCCAGAGCAAGTCTTTTTCGTACGGCGATTCGCAAGCGGCAAAGATGGTGCAGTAGTATTCCACGCTCGTATTGTCCTTGGTGATAGGACCGCCCGACGGCTTGAGTTTGGCGGTGTCGTTGCGCGTCAAATCGCCGCTGATGGTCTGCCAACTCTGGCCTTCATTGGTGGTCACGTGCAGGTGGTTGGAGGCGGTGTAGAGTTTCTTGGGGTCGTGCGGCGAGAAGAAAATGGGGTAGTTCCACTGGAAGCGGTATTTCATGCCTTCCGCGCCGTGCCCCATCGGGTTTTCGGGATACACGTTGATGCCGCGTTCCTCGCCGGTCTTGTGGTTCACGCGGGTCAGGTAGCCGTCGTAGCTGCCGCCATACACGATGTCCGGATCCGTGGGATCCACGGCCAGGAAACCGCTTTCGCCGCCCGCCGTTTCCTGCCAGTCGCGTTCGGTAATGCCGTAGCCGCTGGTGCGGTGCGCAATCCGGACGGTCGAGTTGTCCTGTTGCGCGCCGTAGATGCGGTACGGGAAATCGTTGTCGGTAATGACGCGGTAAAACTGCGATGTGGGTTGGTTCATGTAACTGCTCCAACTCTGGCCGCCATCCGTGGAAACCTGCGCCCCGCCATCATCGGTGATAATCATCCGGTCGGGGTCGTTGGGGTTTATCCACAGGTCGTGGTGGTCGCCGTGCGGCGTGGCGGGCATGGTCGCGAACGTTTTGCCGCCATCCTTGCTCTTGTGGAAGTTCACGTTGGTCACATACACCTGGTCGGCATCTTTGGGGTCGGCAAAAATGCGCGTGTAGTACCAGGCGCGTTGGCGCAGGCTGCGGTCTTCGTTCACTTTCGTCCACGTGGCCCCGCCGTTTTCCGAGCGGAACACGCCGCCTTCCTGCGCCTCAACCAACGCCCACACGCGGTCGGGTTTGGCCGGT
>JANPIL010000353.1:0-2602 GCA_031424975.1 Sphingobacteriales bacterium | reverse complement strand
TTTTATGACAAGTTCCTCATCACTGAAAAAAGTCCAAAAATTGTGCATTTCCAGATTGGAAATGCTACCTTAAGAGAATTGGGAAACTATTTTGAAGCGAACTGGTTCACTATCATCGCCAGATTGGTTGAGCATGATTTCATCATTGCCCATAAGGACGAGGTGGTTTTTCTGACGAAACCCGCTTCCCGAGAAACGGAATAACAACAAGCCGCAAACACTAGAAACAGTAAACCAACAACACATGACCGACATCCGCGAAATCCTCAAAAACCGCATCCTCGTGCTTGATGGCGCGATGGGAACCATGATCCAGCGTTACAACCTGTCGGAAGAAGACTACCGGGGCGAACGGTTCAAGGATTTTCCGCACGATTTGCAGGGCAACAATGATTTGCTGACGCTCACGCAGCCGCAGATTGTGCGCGAAATCCACGCGCAGTATCTCGAAGCCGGAGCCGACATTCTGGAAACCAACACGTTTTCGGGCACGTCCATCGCCATGGCCGACTACCACATGGAGCATCTGGTGTATGAGCTGAACTACGAATCGGCGCGGATTGCCAAGGAAGTGGCCGAAGAATTCACACGCCAGAATTCTGATAAACCCCGTTTTGTGGCCGGTTCCATGGGCCCTACCAACCGCACCGCCTCCCTTTCGCCCGATGTGAACAATCCCGGCTACCGCGCCGTCACGTTCGACGAACTCGTGGATGCCTATTATGAGCAAGTGCGCGGCCTTGTGGACGGCGGCGCGGACATTCTGCTGGTGGAAACGGTTTTCGACACGCTCAACGCCAAAGCCGCCCTATTCGCAATTGACAAATACAATGCGGAGGCCCCCCAACCCCCGAAGGGGGAGTTTGCCTTGGCTCCCCCTTCGGGGGCGGGGGGGGCTGCAATCCCAATCATGGTTTCGGGCACCATTACCGACGCGTCGGGGCGTACCCTTTCCGGGCAGACAACAGAAGCATTCCTGGCTTCGGTTTCGCATTTACCACTGCTTTCGGTGGGCCTGAATTGCGCGTTGGGAGCCGACCTGATGCGCCCTTACGTGCAGACGCTGGCCAAGGAATCGCCGTTTTTCACGTCCGCCCACCCGAATGCGGGCCTGCCCAACGAATTTGGCGAATACGACGAGTCGCCAGAGCAAATGGCCGCCGTTATTGAAGGTTTTTTGCAGGACGGCTTTGTGAACATCATCGGCGGCTGTTGCGGCACCACGCCCGACCACATCCGCGCCATTGCCGAGGCCGCCGCCCGGCATCCGCCCCGCCAACTGGCCGACAATGAGTTTGTCATGAAACTGTCGGGTTTGGAACCGCTGAAAGTGACCCGCGAAACCAACTTCGTCAACATTGGCGAACGCACCAACGTGACCGGCTCCAAGGCGTTTGCAAGGCTAATCAAGAACGGCGATTACGAAGCCGCCCTGAGCGTGGCCCGCCAGCAAGTGGAAGGCGGTGCGCAGGTGATTGACGTGAACATGGACGAGGGAATGCTGGATTCGGTGGAGGTGATGGCCACGTTCCTGAACCTGATTGCCGCCGAACCCGACATTAGCCGCGTGCCGCTCATGATTGACTCGTCGAAGTGGGAAGTGATTGAGGCCGGACTGAAATGTGTGCAGGGCAAAGCCATCGTCAACTCGATTTCAATGAAGGAAGGCGAGGAGAAATTCAAGGAATACGCCCAAAAAGTGCTGCGTTACGGCGCGGCAACCGTGGTGATGGCATTCGACGAGCAAGGCCAGGCCGACAGCTACGAACGCCGCATTGAGATTTGCGAACGGGCCTACAACATTCTGGTCAACGAAGTCGGTTTCCCGCCGCAAGACATCATTTTCGACCCCAACATCCTGACCGTTGCCACGGGCATTGAGGAACACAACAACTACGCCGTTGACTTTTTCAACGCCACCCGCTGGATCAAGGAAAATCTGCCGCACGCCAAAGTTTCGGGTGGTGTGAGCAATATCTCATTCAGCTTCCGGGGCAACGACCACGTGCGTGAAGCCATGCACTCAGCATTTCTGTACCACGGCATTCGGGCCGGTATGGACATGGGCATCGTCAATGCCGGGCAGTTGGCCGTGTATGACGACATACCCAAAGACCTGCTCGAACTTGTAGAGGATGTACTGCTCAACCGCCGCCCCGATGCCACCGAACGGCTGGTTTCCTTTGCCGAAACCGTGAAGGCGCAGGGCAAGGAAAAGGTGGAGGACTTGGCCTGGCGCGAGGCTACCGTGCAGCAACGCCTCACGCACAGTTTGGTCAAGGGCATTGTGGAATACATTGACGAGGACGTGGAGGAAGCCCGCCACCACTACGCCAAACCGCTGGAAGTGATTGAAGGCCCGCTCATGGATGGCATGAACGTGGTCGGCGATTTGTTTGGCGAGGGCAAGATGTTCCTGCCGCAAGTGGTGAAATCGGCCCGAGTCATGAAAAAAGCCGTCGCGTATCTGTTTCCATACATTGAAGAGGAAAAGCTGAAAAACCCCCCGCCCGCCGGGCAGGGCGGTGTGTCGAAAGTGCTGCTGGCTACCGTCAAGGGCGACGTGCACGACATTGGCAAAAACATTGTGGGCGTGGTGCTG
>JANPIL010000352.1:0-1958 GCA_031424975.1 Sphingobacteriales bacterium | reverse complement strand
GCTTCCGGTACGGCGGCTTCCGGTACGGCGGCTTCCGGTACGGCGGCTTCCGGTACGGATGATTGCAAAACCTCCGGCATTTTACCGTCCATTTCCTCGTGTTCCGTATTTGTTATCTCGTTGTTCATTCCCAATTTGTTTGTTACTCTTTGTCAGGCTGTACTCACAAAATTAGCAAAAAACTTTTTCCGCACAATCAAATCCCACCGCCCCTTGAAAATATAGTACATTTGCACGCTGTATCCCTGACACTACCGGCAGAATCATTCCGGTTCCGTAATTGCGGGGCAAAAGTGCCGCCAGCGAAGAAAACAGAAGAAAACCGCGTGCCGGAAACCACCGGGTTTGGCCTTCCGGAAACCTGCCTGCCGGGCACTGCCGGACAGGCAGGGATACTATTTCAGCCGGAAGCGAATGCAAGCCCCGCCACCCCAAACCAATGTACCCCACCCATGACCAACTTGGCCGACATACGCAAGGACTACACCCGCCAGACGCTGGACACCGCAAACACCGCCGCCCATCCGCTTGACCAATTCCGGACGTGGCTGGAAGAAGCCTTGGCCTCGCAACTGCCCGAACCCAACGCCATGCACCTGGCCACGGTATCGGCGGACGGCCAACCTTCCGGACGCATTGTGTTGCTCAAAGGCTTGGATGAGGCCGGATTCGTGTTTTTCACCAACTACGACAGCCGCAAGGGAGATGAATTGGCGCGGCACGATTTGGCCAGCCTCACCTTTTTTTGGGCTGAACTGGAGCGGCAGGTGCGCGTGGAAGGACGGGTTGAACGCATCGCGGCCGCTGAATCGGATGCGTATTTCCAAAGCCGTCCGCGCGGCAGCCGCATCGGGGCGTGGGCATCGCCGCAAAGCACCGAGATTGAGAGCCGGGAAATACTGGAGGAAAAAGAGCGGCAGTTGGAAGAAAAATTTGGTGCGGATGGCTTTATTCCCCGGCCACCGCACTGGGGCGGCTACCGGCTGCTGCCCGCCCGCCTGGAATTTTGGCAGGGCCGCCCCAGCCGCCTGCACGACCGCATCCTGTACAACGCCCTGCCCGGCGGCGGGTGGCACAAGATACGCCTGGCTCCCTGAACCGGCTGCCCGGATATGGCCCGGTAACGGTCAGGCACGGAATTTTTAAGGTAATTCACACAGAATGGCGTTCCGGCACGAATTAGGGCAGGTGGAACCGCCGCTCTTGTTTTGAATGACTATAAATACGGCGCGGTGCAAACCAACCCTCCATCCCGGAGGTTTTTCCGGTAATTCGGCGCAAGCATTCCGCAGTCCGTACAACCCTGATTTCCAATCCCAAAAACATCCCACACCATGGCTACCGAAACACTGAAACAAACGGGCATTGACATTGCCATCAAGGAAAAAGACCGGGCGGGCACCGCGCAGATGCTCAACAAGCTGCTGGCCGACGAGTTTGTGTTGTACACCAAAACGCGCTATTACCATTGGAACGTGACCGGCCCCCGGTTCCACAACCTGCACGTGTTTTTCGAGAAACAATACGACGAACTGGACATTATCATTGACCAGATTGCCGAGCGTGTGAGGAAACTGGATTTCAACGCGTTGGGCACGCTGGAGCAATTCAAGAAAGCCACCCGGCTGTCGGAAAACTCGGGCGAAGTGCCCGCCGAGGATGGCATGATCCGCAACCTGCTCGAAGACCACGAAACCATCATCCGGCAGATGCGCACCGATTTGGAGAAGGCCGACGAAAACTTCCACGATGCGGGAACCAACGACTTCATTACCGGCCTGATGCAGCAGCACGAGGAAATGGCTTGGATGCTGCGTTCGCATTTGCAATAAGCCGCTGCGCGAAAATAGTATCTTTTGAAAACACGAAACCCGCCGGAATTTATATCCCCGGCGGGTTTCGTGTTTTTGCGATATTCCTAATCTTCTCCACATCGGCAAC
Source organism: Sphingobacteriales bacterium (assembly GCA_031424975.1). Taxonomy (GTDB): domain Bacteria; phylum Bacteroidota; class Bacteroidia; order Cytophagales; family 172606-1; genus Xanthocytophaga. The sequence goes on along the minus strand of JANPIL010000352.1, from coordinate 17 downwards.
CGTAACGGAAAACTCCG
>JANPIL010000351.1:0-8304 GCA_031424975.1 Sphingobacteriales bacterium | reverse complement strand
CGCACTCCTTGGCGGCCAGCACGCCGTGCACGCACGAATAATCGAACTCGATGCCCTGCCCGATGCGGTTGGGGCCGGAGCCGAGCACAACGACTTTCTTCTTGTTTGAAACAACGGATTCGTCGGGTTGGTCGGATAGGGGCGACCGGCCGGTCGCCCCTACGGTTGGCGGATTGGTAAATGTGGAATAATAATACGGGGTTTTGGCCTCGAATTCGGCGGCGCAGGTGTCCACGCATTTGAATACGCGTTTGATTCCCAGTTCGTTGCGTTTGTCATAGACTTCACTCTCGTAACAATCCAGCAGATGCGCAATCTGGCGGTCGGCGTAGCCTTTGCTTTTGGCCTCGAACAGCAGCGCGGGCGAAATGGTGTCCAAGTCGTATTTCTGGATTTCGCGTTCCAGCGTAATCAGTTCCTCAATCTGGTGCAAAAACCACGGATCTATCTTGGTCAGGTTTTGGATGGTCGAAAAGGCGATTCCCATCTTGAACGCGTCGTAGATGTGAAACAGCCGGTTCCAGCTCGGGTTTGCCAGACTGTGCAGCAACTGGTCTTGGTCGGTTACCTCGCGGCCATCGGCCCCCAAGCCGTTGCGCTTGATTTCCAGCGACTGGCAGGCTTTCTGCAACGCCTCCTGAAAATTCCGCCCAATGCCCATCGCCTCACCCACCGACTTCATTTGCAGTCCCAAACTGCGGTCGGCACCCTTGAACTTGTCGAAATTCCAGCGCGGCACTTTCACAATCACGTAGTCAATGGCCGGTTCAAAATAGGCCGAGGTGGTTTTGGTGATGGAATTTTTGAGTTCGTCGAGGTTGTAGCCGATGGCGAGTTTGGCCGCAACTTTGGCAATCGGGTAGCCCGTGGCCTTCGATGCCAACGCCGAAGACCTTGACACCCGAGGGTTTATCTCGATGGCAATAATATCATCATTGGCCGGATTCACGGAAAACTGCACATTGCAGCCACCCGCAAACTGGCCGATGCCATTCATCATTTTTATGGCGAGGTCGCGCATTTGCTGGTACAGCGTGTCGGGCAGGGTCATGGCCGGGGCAACGGTAATCGAGTCGCCGGTGTGGATGCCCATCGGGTCGAAATTCTCAATCGAGCAGATGATGATGAAATTGCCGATGTTATCGCGCAGCAGTTCCAGTTCGTATTCCTTCCAGCCCACAATGCTTTTTTCCACCAGCACCTCATGGATTGGCGAGGCGTGCAGGCCGGCGTTGAGGGCATAATCGAATTTCGAGGCATCGTGTACAAAACCGCCGCCCGTGCCACCCAGCGTGTACGACGGACGGATGACCAGCGGGAAACCTATTTCCTGCGCAATCTCCTTGCCTTCCAGAAACGAACGCGCCGTGCGGCCCTGGCACACGCCCACGCCCAGTTCCATCATTTTCAGCCGGAATTTCTCGCGGTCTTCGGTGGTTTCGATGGCCTTGATGTCCACGCCGATGATTTTCACGCCGTATTTCAGCCAGATACCCGCCTTTTCGCAGTCAATGGCCAGGTTCAGCGCGGTTTGGCCGCCCATGGTGGGCAGCACCGCATCAATCTTGTGGCTGTCAAGGATTTGGCGGATGTATTTTTTCTCCAACGGCAACAAATACACGTGGTCGGCGGTCACCTTGTCGGTCATGATGGTGGCCGGGTTAGAGTTTATCAGCACCACCTCGATGCCTTCCTCGCGCAATGAACGGGCCGCTTGCGAACCGGCGTAGTCAAATTCGCAGGCCTGGCCGATGACAATGGGGCCGGAGCCGATGATGAGGACGGTCTTGATGGAGTGGTCTCTGGGCATTTTTAGGGTGGTTGGGGCAGGTTCAAAATCCGGCAAAGTTAATGCGAAAAGGAATAGGGCGGCAGAACTTTTTCGGAAAAATAGTATCTTTTGAAAAGCCAAAACCCGAGGTCATCGAAAGAGAGGGCTAAAAAATAGTATCTTCCGGAAAGCCCAAACCCCCGACTTTCCGGCGCGGACGGGCAGGATTTTTTGAAGAAACCAATTCATTCCGACAACCCGCAACCGATCATGTGTGGACGCTACTCTGTAATTATTGATGAAGACGCGGTTTCGCGTACGTTCAAGGCCGAGCCGCCCCGTGGTTTTGGGCCGCACTACAACGCATCTCCCGGCCAAACGCTGCCCGTGATTGCCAGCCACCAGCCGGATCAAGTGCAACTGTTCCGCTGGGGTTTCATTCCGGCGTGGGCCAAGGATGAAAGCACCGGCTACAAGATGATCAACGCCCGTGCTGACGGCATCACGGAAAAAGCCTCGTTCAAGAAAGCCGTGCAGTCGCAGCAGTGCCTGGTGCTGGCCAACAGCTTTTTTGAGTGGCAGCAAAATAGTATCTTTCAAAAAGCTGAAAGCCCCGTCTTTAGCGGGGGCAAAACCCCCTACCTGATCCGTGTGGCCGACCAGCCGCTGTTTGCGATGGCGGGCATCTGGAACCGCTGGGTGAACTACTCTACGGGCGAGGAGATTGCGACGTTTGCCATCATCACCACCGAAGCCAACGAACTGATGCACGCCATCCACGACCGGATGCCGGTGATTCTGGACAATACAGACGCACTGCGCTGGATTGACCCCGCCGTGCCGCTTGCGCAAAAACTGCCGATGCTGAAACCGTACGATGCTGCGGGCATGGAAGCCTTTGAAGTGGGCAAGGAAGTGAACAAGACCATCCATGATTACCCGCGCTTGATCCAACGGGAGAAACGCTGCGCCTGCAAGTCGGAGCGGGCAATTGAGTCCTTGGGCTGAGTATAATCTATTCAGTTTGTAAACTTCGATTCAGTAGGTTTTCTGCATAATTTGCAAACCTGCGCATTCCGTATTACCAACCGGATGGAAACGCGCATGGTGCAACCAGTGTATTTTGCATTGCCGATGGGTCAATGAACACGGGTAGTAAACGCAATAACCTGAATGGCAGATGCTTATGCGGCGTTTTCTGGAAAAACCTTGATTTTCCAGAGAATGTATACATATTTACGTCTCAGCGCAAACTTGCGTATATTTACGAGTTAGCAGCCATCTTATGACGACCAAAATATTTATATCGACAATTTTAGTTTTGACATTTGCTTCGTGTGACAATACCCGTACACAAGACAAACCAAAACAGGAGACACCAAAAGCTTTGGAGGATAAAAGTTCATCGTATGAACTTGTTTCAAAACGAGGCTATGACGACTTAGTTGAAAGTCTTTACAACGAACTTGTGACCAAAGACATTGACTTGAAAAAACTTGAAGATAAAATTGATGAACTCAACAAAAGCAAAAACGACACAACAAAATTGTTTGACAAATACAATGGAAAGAACCAATCATATTTCAGTTCAGCGGACAGACACGTTGTTGATATTAAGGACAGTTTATTGAGAGACAAAATGAGAATTATTGTTACTAACCAATTGTCAAAATACAATTCAAGGATTGGAAAACACAATGAACTTTTGAAAATCATAGACGCAAAAAAAATGACAATTTCAGACCTCCATAATGTTTTAAAGATTGTCAGGACTTTACCGTTAATTGACAAATATCAAAAGGACAATCTGACGGACACAAAATCATTTGAAGGTTACATTAAGCAACAGGAGAAAGTAATACAACTTGTAGATACACTTTCAAAAAAGTAAGTAAGTGATAGGACAACATTAGTTGGCATTGCGATTCAATTCAAGATGCTGATTTTCAAATACTTATAATTTAAAATAGTGTCGTTTTATTTCGTCCAAGCACTTATGCTTTTAGTCCTCTGTGGACGAAAAACGGCTGCTAACAAAAGTATTGCTGCAATTGGGGCTTGACGGAAGTACAATAAGCAGCAGTGCATAGCCAAGCTTTATATCCGGCGGACGGAATTCTACCGGTCATTTGTTCTTATATTTCCGCTTTTTGTTATTAATTTAGCTTCAGTACCAGGCGGCAAGTTGGTCAATTCCCCACCTGCAGCAATACCTGTTCGTTATGTATAATTTAGCCCCGTTTCTTAAATAAACGCGCTTGGATAACCATAAATAGAGTTTCGAAATCAATTTTCGGCCATATAGTCAATTTTCGGCACAAAAAGCCGCTTTTCAGCTCAAAATCGCAGCTTATTCAGGAAACATGTCTACTTCCCTTCTTCATAAATATCCGCTCGTTAGCGGCAATGCTAAAATAAAAATCCTATCAGTCCGAATCCGATAAATTATTATGCTTAAACCAATTATTCCAAATAATGAAAGTCAACGTATCGAAGCTTTGAAAGAGTATATGATACTGGATTCTGTATTTGAAAAAGACTATGATGATATTACCAATATTGCTTCCGAAGTTTGCATGATGCCGATATCACTTGTCAGCTTAGTAGACACGGAACGACAGTGGTTTAAATCAAGTTATGGTTTAGATGTCAGAGAAACATCTCGTGATTATTCTTTTTGTGCTCATGCCATTAATACACCCAATATTCCACTGATTGTAGAGGATGCAACAACTGACGAACGATTTTCTGATAATCCACTTGTAACAGGCTATCCAAACGTAATTTTTTATGCCGGTTTTCCTCTTGTAAACCTCGAAGGTCACTCACTTGGTTCTCTGTGTGTAATTGACAGTATACCAAGGCAACTCACATCGAAGCAAATTCAAACCCTGCAAGCATTGTCGCGGCAGGTAGTAAATCTGTTAGAACTTAGAAAAGCTAATCGTCTCCTACAGGATAAGCATAAGGAAATTGAAGTCAGGAATGCGAATCTTCAGAAACTTGCTTACGTTGTTGCACATGATCTAAAAGCGCCAATCACTAACATTATTTCCCTCATTTCGCTTTTAAAAGAAGACCAAGCTGGAACGATTAGCGAAATGGGAAAGCAGTTAATCGAATATCTTCAAAGTACATCAGGGCGACTAAAAAATCTTATTGAAGGAATTCTTTCGCATTACCTGGAACTGAATAAAATCAATCATGGAAAAACTGAAATTGATTTGAGACATATATTCGAAGAAGTAAATGACTTGTTGAACCCAGCCGGAGATTACCTGATTACTTTCTCTTCGGAAAGAGAAAGTATAAATGTAAATGTGCCACTTCTTCGACAAACTTTAGTCAATTTGCTAAGCAATGCAATCAAATACAATGACAAGGAGAAAGTCGAAATAACTGTAAAAGCCTCTGAAAGTTCAACTCATTATTGGTTTAAGGTTTCCGATAATGGCATAGGTATGTCGGAGGAACAGTTACCAAAAATCTTTGAAACATTTGTTACACTTGGCGTTAGCGACAGATTTAATAATGTAGGCACAGGCATAGGACTTGCCACGGTTAAAGAAATGATTGAAAAAGCCAACGGTACTATAAACGTAAAATCAACGATTGGAAAAGGCTCGGAATTTATGTTTAGTCTCGCAAAATAAAAATAAAATAATGTCTCTGAACCGGTAATGTAATTCATTCGATTGTTACGAGAGTTGTCGTCTTTAGTGACAAAATTTACATAAAAATAGCACAGCAGGCAACAAGCCGTTTGCCGTTATTGGAGCTGCAAGTTGGAGCTACCTCAATTGAGTCCTTGGGCCGAGTATAATCTGTCAGTTTGGAAACTTTCGATTCATCGGGGCTTTTGCACACATTGGCTTTGCTTGAATAATTCCATATCCCCATTTGCGAACCTGCGCATTCAGTATTGCCAACCGGATGGAAATACGCACGGTGCAACCAGTGTATTTTGCATTGCCGATGGGTCAATGAACACAGGCAATAAACGCAATAACCTGAATGGCAGACACTTGTACGGCATTTTCTGGAAAAACCTTGATTTTCCAGAAAATATATACATATTTACGTTTCAGCGCAAATATGCGTCTATCTACGAGTTATGTGCCATTTTAGAGCGACACTCAAACCTTGACGGATGGCTTCACAGCGAGACGACTTTCGCCCCATTCATACATCAAATTAATTACAGGCATAAGTGACCGACCAACGTCTGTAAGTATGTAATCAACTCTTGGTGCGACTACTGCATAAACTTTGCGAATTAATGTCTTGAAGAATAATTTTTTAACAATTAAAAACAAATAAAAAATGAAAACACTTATTGTTGTTGCACATCCAAATCCTGTAAGCTTTAATAGAAGCGGGATATTGAAAACTGTTACAGAATCGTTACTTGCCAAAAATCACGAAGTGAGGGTAAGAGATTTGTATGAATTGAACTTTAATCCCATTTTATCGGGAGCTGATTTTGCAGAGTTTCAAACAGGTCAAGTACCATTGGATATCAAAACGGAACAAGAGCATATTTCTTGGGCGACAAACATTGTATTGATTTACCCAGTTTGGTGGATTGGTCGTCCTGCCATCATGCAAGGTTATTTTGATAGAGTAATGGCGTTTAATTTTGCGTTTACAGTTGATCATAACGGAGCCAGAGGGTTACTTACATTAGAAAAAGGGTTAATCATAAACACAGCTGGAACACCTGAATTTGTGTATGACGCTTGGCCAGGTAGTAAACAACTTGTCAGCAGACCAGCTGCCGAAGGTGTTTTGGGCTTTTGCGGTGTAAAAAACGTGAAACAATTGACGTTTTTTGGTATAGCTGGCTCAACAGACGAGCTAAGAGAAAAAGTATTGGAAGACGTAAAAAACGAACTTTCTGATTTCTAATACCCATTCATTGCTTGATTTACATCTTTTATAAGTCAAATAATAGAGTTGTTATATTCTGATAATCAACAAGTTGTGCATTTTTTCAATAAAACCGAACCCGGAAAATAGTATCTTTTCGAAACGTAAAACCCCTTGTTGTCAAAACAAACAGAGAGCGTGCATTGCACGGACAGAAATTCGGTTTTAAATAAGCCATTAACTATCTGATTATCAACCGATAACAACTCTATTATTTCCAAGGAGGTTTCGGCTTTTGAAAACATACTATTTTTCATTCTTGCCACCGCAATAAAAAAGCCCGGCTTCCACGCCGGGCTTTTTTTGATTCCAGTACATAAAGCCACAACATCATTTGGCCACCGAACGGCGGATGATGTTTAGTGCGGCTCCGGCCTTGAACCACTCAATCTGCTGCGCATTATAGGTGTGGTTGGCTTTAATTTCATCTTTTGAGCCGTCCTTGTGGTTCAGTACTACGGTTAGCGGAACGCCCGGCGCAAACGAAGTCAGCCCCAGGATATCAATCGAATCATCTTCCTGCACCTTGTCGTAGTCGGCAGGGTTGGCAAAGGTTAGGCCGAGCATCCCCTGTTTCTTCAGGTTTGTTTCGTGGATGCGGGCAAACGATTTCACCAAAATCACGCGCACGCCCAGAAAACGCGGCTCCATGGCCGCGTGTTCGCGCGAGCTGCCTTCGCCGTAGTTCTCGTCGCCCACCACCACCGAGCCGATGCCGGCGGCCTTGTAGGCGCGTTGCACCTTGGGCACTTCGCCGTACGTGCCGTCGAGTTGGTTTTTGACCTTGTTGGCCTCATCATTCACAAAGTTAATCGCGCCGATGAGCATATTGTTGGAAATATTGTCCAAGTGGCCTCGGTATTTCAGCCACGGCCCGGCCATGGATATGTGGTCGGTGGTGCATTTGCCTTTGGCCTTGATGAGCAGTTTCAAACCCGTCAAATCCGTGCCTTCCCAGGCGGCGAAAGGGTCGAGCAATTGCAGGGGGTCCGACGTGGGCGACACAATCACTTCCACCGTCGAGGGGTCTTCCGCCGGGGCCTCGTAGCCCGCGTCTTCCACGGCAAAGCCGTTCACTGGCAGTTCGATGCCTTGCGGCTCGTCGAGCATTACTTTTTCACCCGCCTGGTTGGTTAGGGTATCGGTGATGGGGTTGAAGGTCAAATCCCCCGCGATGGCGAAGGCCGTCACCACTTCGGGCGAGGCCACGAAGGCGTGGGTGTTGGGGTTGCCGTCGTTGCGTTTGGCAAAATTCCGGTTGAAACTCGTGATGATGGAGTTTTTCCGGTTCGGGTCGTCGGTGTGCCGCGCCCACTGCCCGATGCAAGGCCCGCAGGCATTGGCGAGCACCACGCCGCCCATCGCGTCGAAGGTAGCCAGCAGTCCATCGCGTTCGGTGGTAAACCGCACGAGTTCGGAGCCAGGCGTGACCGTAAATTCAGAGCGCACCTTCAGGTTTTTATCGACCGCCTGCCGGGCGATGGAGGCCGCGCGGGTGATGTCTTCGTAGCTCGAATTGGTGCAGGAGCCAATCAGGCCCACTTCCAGTTCAGCGGGCCAGCCGTTTTCCTTCACGGCCTTCGCATACCACTCCTCGTCATAGG
>JANPIL010000350.1:0-5790 GCA_031424975.1 Sphingobacteriales bacterium | reverse complement strand
CGCGTGCTTACCGTGACGCGGTTGCTGCTTTGGTAACGGAAAAACATGAATCCCAACACCCCCAGCAGTGCCGCATACGCGAAATAACTGAACGTGGCATAGCCGTGCTTGTCCATTTCAATGCCCAGCACCGGCACGCGGCTGCACGCGTAGTTATCGCGCTGGTTTTCGGTTTCCTTGGCTTTCAGTTGCCGCTGTACTTGCGTCAGTTGCACCTTCTGGCTGGTTATCTGCTGCTGCGCACCGGCCAGTTGGCGTTTTGTGACCTTCACCGAATCCTGCACGCCTTTCCAGAACGCATCCAGCGCGGTTTCGTCCATTAACTTGAAATCCTGGTAGTTGTTCGCTTTTTCCTTCAGTTTTTGGTATTGGCTGTTGAGGTTGTCTTGGGCGGAAACGGAAAATATGGTGAGGAAAAAAAGCGGGATGCAGAAAAAAAATGGGGTTTTGGCATTTTTCATAAGATGCAAGTAGCTGGTATAGTGAAAGTTGGCGTTGCGATAGTAGGCTTATACGCAAAACCGGAAGGGGAAAGTTATCATTCGGATGGAAAATTTCGGCAACGGATTTTCCGGCAATTTCCGGATGCGGAAAATAGTATCTTTAAAAAAGCCCAAACCCGCCTCTTCCTGTCTGAATCGCGGATTACACGGATGGCACGGATATTTTTTCCTTATCCGCGACATCCATGCAATCCGCGCGTATCCGCGATTCAAGACAAGCCGCCTTTTACAATTCCCGTATCCAAATGTTGCGGAAACTGATGGGCTTGCTCGGGTCGCCGTGGTCTTGCAACGCGATGGGGCCTTTGCCATGCGCCGTATATTTGGGCAGGCCAATGTAAGGCGTGTTGCCCCGGATTTCAAAATTGTTCTGAATTATCACGCCGTTGTGCAGCACCGTGATGCGGGCGGGCGAAAACAGCGTGCCGTTTTCCTTGAAGCGCGGGGCCGTAAACACCACATCATACACGTTCCATTCGCCGGGCTTGCGCATGGCGTTTGCCAAGGGCGATGTTTGCTTATAAATGCTGCCCGCCTGCCCATTGGCGTAGGTGCGGTTGTTGTACGAATCCAATACTTGCAATTCGTAAATGCCCTGCATGAAAATGCCGCTGTTGCCCCGGCCTTGGCTTTGGCCGGCAATGTCGGCGGGTATGCGCCACTCGATGTGCAACTGGAAATCGTTGAAAGTTTGCTTGGTCTCGATGTCGCCAGTGCCTTTTTTCACGGTAAACGCGCCGTCTTTCACTGTCCATTCGGCCTCGCCATCCTTGTCTTTCCACTTCGACAAATCCTTGCCGTCAAACAAAACCACCGCATCCGATGGCGCGGTTGTGGCTCCATTCGCGTCGGGTTTGCCGGGTGTGACCACGCGCACTTCCGGATCCCAGAATTCGGTCATTTCGGGCTTCATCGGAAACTTTTCAGTGGGCGGCCCAGCCTGTTGGGCGGTGGCGGCGAGGGAAACGAGTAAAGCGGTTGCTAACAATCCAAGCATTGGGCGTTTCATACACGAACGGAGGTTTGGGAGTTGAAAAAGATACTATTTTGCGGCGAAAATTATGGATTTTTCACGAAAGAAATACTCCCCATGGCATAAAACCTTGTATCGAACGTATAAAAACCCAAACCGCCTACCCACGGAAAACGCCCCGCACATGGGCGTTTCCGAAAAAAACTTTGCGCAAACCGGTTTTTTTATTGTCCGGCAACCGGCACTTTTGCGTTTTCACCCTGCCAAAAACCATGAACATCAGCTTCGTCATTCCCGCCTACAACTGCCAAGACACCATCATCGAAACCGTGGAATCCATTTTCAACGGCAATTTCCAGCCGGGCGATGAGGTGATCATTGTCAACGACTGCTCAACGGACAATACCGCCCAAACCATGGCCAGTTTGGCACTTGAACACACCTCCATCCGTTTGATGTCGCACCGGATAAACAAGGGAACCGCCGCCGCCGGGCGCAACACGGCCATTGAGCAAGCCGCCCACGAGCTGATATTTTGCCTCGATGCCGACAATGTGCTGGTTCCCGGCAGCGTGGCCCCGCTGAAACAATATCTGCTTGACAACCGAGCGGATGCGGCGGCTTTCGGCGAGATTCACTTTTTCAAGGACGTGGCGGGCGAAAAGAAAATAGTATATAAGACAATCTTCAAACCCGGCGCATTTGCCTTGGCCGACGCGCTGACCACGAATTATTTCATCGGGCAGAGCGGCAATTACTTGTTTACCAAGCAAAGCTGGACTAAGGCTGGACGCTATTTTGAACCCACGCTCATCAACCAGACGCTGGACTCCTGGACGTTCACCATCAGGCAGTTGGGCACGGGAGCCAAACTGGTGAAACTGCCACACACGCACTACCTGCACCGCCGCACCGACAATTCGCATTGGCAGCGCGAAATCAAGAAAGGCAGTGTTTCGCTGGCCGCCCTGTCCGGACTGATGCCTTTTCTGGATCAAATTGCCGACGAGGATGTGGACTACATTTTTGGCCCGCAAACCCGCCACACGTGGTTTGATGACTTGGAAAAACGCCCGATTCGGCTGAAAAGCGGCGAGGCTGGCGCGGGCGGTGCCAAAGTAGTAGAGGTAAATGCCCACGTCAGACAACTGCCGCTCTGGAAACGCCTCGCCGCCGCAGTCATAACCGAAATCCGCAAACCGTAATCGTTTCTACGGTTTTTGGGGGGTTTGGGCGTTTCAAAAGATACTATTTTTTCGCCTCCGCCCTCCATCCCGGAAAAATAATTCCAAGCGTTTGTTTGGAACGTCTCAGGAAATACGCCTATCTTAGCGTAAATTTTACACTAACATAATAAAACCAACCTGTCCGACCGTGAATGCACACTCGCAACTGTACCGTTCATCGCTAAGTTTACTGACCGATTTGTACCAGATTACCATGGCTTACGGTTATTGGAAATCGGGCACTGCCGAAAAGGAATCCGTTTTCAGCCTGTTTTTCCGCAAGAATCCGTTTGGCGGCGGGCTTACCGTGGCGTGCGGACTGGAGCAGGCCATTGACTTCATCCAGAATTTCCGTTTCACCGACGATGATGTTGCGTATCTGGCAACCCTGACGGGCAACGACGAGAAGCCGCTTTTTGAGCCCGATTTCTTGGAATACCTGAAAAACCTGCGTTTCACCGGCGAAGTGGATGCCATACCCGAAGGTACCGTGGTGTTTCCGCAGGAGCCGTTGCTGCGGGTGCGCGGCCCGATTTTGCAGTGCCAGATACTGGAAACGCCCCTGCTGAACCTCATTAATTTCCAATCGCTGATTGCCACCAAAGCGGCGCGGATGAAAATGGTGACGCGCGGCGAACCGGTGCTGGAATTCGGTTTGCGCCGCGCCCAAGGCATGGATGGCGGCATCACCGCCAGCCGGGCGGCGTACATTGGCGGTGCGGATGCCACTTCTAACGTGCTGGCCGGCAAGCTGTTCGGCATTCCAGTGCGCGGCACGCACGCCCACAGTTGGGTGATGTCTTTTGATACGGAAGAGGAATCGTTTGAAACCTACGCCGAAGTGCTGCCCAACAACTGCATTTTCCTGGTGGATACGTTCGACACCATCGAAGGCGTGAAAAAGGCGATTCTGGTCGGTAAAAAACTACAGGCCAAAGGCCACAAATTCGGCGGCATCCGGCTGGATTCCGGCGATTTGGCGTATTTCAGCATTGAAGCCCGCAAGCTGCTGGATGCCGCCGGATTCCAAGACGCAGCCATCGTGGCCAGCAACGACTTGGACGAAAACATCATCCAAAGCCTTAAGGATCAGGGGGCAATGATTAACGTGTGGGGCGTGGGCACCAAACTCGTCACCGCCTACGACCAGCCCGCGCTGGGCGGTGTGTACAAACTGGCGGCCATCCGCAACGACAAAACCGGCGAATGGGATTACAAGATCAAACTGTCCGAACAGACCATTAAAATCTCCACGCCGGGCATCCAGCAGGTGCGGCGCTACCGGAACGAGAACGGCTTCGTGGCCGACATGATTTTCGACACCGAAACGCACACCGAAAAACCCGAAGACGTGATGATTGACCCGATGGATTTCACCAAACGCCGCCGGCTCGACAACGCCCTCGCGCACGAGGACTTGCTGGTTCCAGTGTTCCGCAAGGGCGATTTGGTGTATGACCTGCCTGACATTCAATCCATTAAAAACCGTTTGGCCACACAACTGGTTGGTTTCCACGAAGGCATCAAGCGTTTTGTGAATCCGCACTTGTATCCGGTCGGACTGGAAAAGGGATTGTACGATTTCAAAACCGACCTGATTTTGAAACTGCGCAAGTTCAATGGAAAATAACCCCACCCCCGGCTCAAAAGGGAGGGGTGAAAAAATGGGGCTTTGCTCCCCTCCCGGCAGGAGAGCCTGCCTGCCGGACAGGCAGGGGGCCGGGGGTGAGGTTTCGCATTTCAAAAACATACTATTTTCCGCGCATTCATTTGCTCATTTACGCATTCACTCATCTACTCATTCCAAAACCTTGACACGCAAAATCATTTTCAGCACGCAATCTTACCAGTATTTGCAAGGCGAATTGTGCCAGATGGACGACTTTGACGCGGGCGAAGTGGAAGTGAAACACTTTCCCGATGGCGAACGCTACCAGCGCATATTGGCCGATGTGGACGGACGCGAAGTGGTGTTGCTGGGCGGCACCATTTCTGATGCCGACACGCTGGAACTCTACGACCTGGCCTATTCGCTGGTGACCATGGGAGCCAAATCGCTGCTGCTCATGATTCCGTATTTCGGCTATTCGACCATGGAACGCTCCGTGAAAAAAGGCGAAATAGTGACGGCCAAGGCGCGGACACACCTGCTTTCCAAGATTCCGAGTTCGTCCATGGGCAACCGCATTTTCCTGCTCGACCTGCATACCGAAGGCGTTCCGTATTATTTTGAAAGCAAGACGCGGGCTGTGCATCTGTATGCCAAGCAAAGCATTATTGAAGCGTGCCGCGAAATTGGCGGCAGCGATTTTGTGCTGGCCTCAACCGATGCCGGACGCGCCAAATGGGTGGAATCGCTGGCCAACGACATGGGCGTGGACGGCGCGTTTGTGTTCAAGCGGCGCATCAGCGGCGACGAAACGCAAATCACCTCGATTAGTGCCGATGTCAAGGGAAAATGCGTGATTATCTACGACGACATGATCCGCACGGGCGGCTCGCTGGTCAATGCGGCACGGGCGTATAAGGAAGCCGGAGCCACGCGCATCGCCGCCGTGACCACGCACGGCCTGTTTTCCAAGGGCGGACTGGCAAAAATCCGCGAAAGCGGTTTGTTGGAATGCGTGGTCAGCACCAACAGCCACCCCAACGCCGTGCGGCTGCAAGATGATTTCCTGCGCGTAAAAAGCATTGCCGGTTTGTTGAAAAAGGAGATTCTGGCTCATTGAACTGCTACAATTCACTATTAAGAATTAACAGGACAGAATTCAAAATCCCCGTAGTTGTGCGTAGTCGCCAGACTACGCACTTCTATGTAGGTAGTCTCTGACTACCAAAACGCGAAAGCGTTTTTACAATCAAGACGGGTTTCGCCTTTTCCAGACATACTATTTTTGCGATTTTAAATTGGATGACAAAATGCGGGATGAAATGAAAACACAAAACAGACGCTGAAAATACGCTTTAAAAATTCTCCGAATTCTGACTTCTTAATTCTGAATTAAATATGAACCTCTTCAAAATCGCCGCTGCCGTTGTGCTTCCTTGCCGCTGCGCCGGGAAGCACTTCACGGACGCCACGGTGACC
>JANPIL010000349.1:0-2885 GCA_031424975.1 Sphingobacteriales bacterium | reverse complement strand
ATTCAGGATTATGACCGGGGCGTGCTGGTGGGCCAGAAAACGTATGGCAAGGGCTTGGTGCAGGCCACGCGTCCGCTATCATACAATGCGCAACTGAAGGTGACTACCGCCAAATACTACATTCCCAGTGGGCGCTGCATTCAGGCCATTGACTACAGCCACCGCAACGAAGACGGCAGTGTGGGCAAAATACCCGATTCGCTGCAAGTGGCCTTCAAAACCAAAGGCGGCCGCACGGTGTATGACGGTGGCGGCATTGCGCCCGATGTGGCCGTGGAAAAAGCCCTGATGCCGCCAATCCTGATGAGCCTGGAGAGCAAAAACCTGATTTTTGATTATGCCAACAAATACGCAGCCGAACACCCGACCGTGAAACCGGCACGCGAATTCAAACTGGGCGATGCGGAATACCAAGGCTTTGTGAAATGGCTCGCCAACAAGGATTATGACTACACAACGCAAGTGGAAAAATCGGTGGAGGAATTGATTGCCCACGCCAAAAAGGAAAAATATTATGAGGACATCCAAGAGCAGATCAAGGCGTTGAAAAACAAGATGTACCACAACAAGGATTCTGACTTGCAAAAATTCAGGACAGACGTAAAGGAAGCCTTGGAAGCCGAAATAATTGCGCGGTATTACTTGGAAAAAGGCATGGTGGAAGCCTCTTTTGATGATGACAAGGAACTGAAAGCCGCCATTGAAGTACTCAACGATCCGGCGCGTTACGGCAAGTTGCTGAACCGGAAGTGACCCGGCGGTGGCACACGCATTGGCTTGTGTCTTCCCGCTTGAAAATCCTGCGGCGGTAGCACAAGCTGAAGCGTGTGCTACCGCCGCAAAACAGTATCTTTCAAAAACACGAAACCCCGGTTATGGAAACGCTGCAACTGAAACAAAACTTGCACGAATTGATTGAGCAAACGGCCAACAGCCACCTGTTGGAGGCGGTTTACACGATTCTCAGCCAAACCAGTCCCGACGTACAAGCCGAAAAAGGATTTGCATTGAATCCCACGCAAAATATGATCTTAGAGCAAGCCATTGCCGAATGTGAAGCTGACCCGGATGGCGGGGAAAGTTGGGAAACCGTCAGAACCCGCATCCTTTCCAGCCGGAAATGACTTTGGTTTTCGGCGCGTGGAAATGTCGGCTTCGTCTCATTGCTATTTTCCTTCCATGATTTACAACATCAGTGTTCGTTCCGCCGCGTCCGGGCAATTGCAACAAGCCTATGAGTGGTACGAGTCACAGCAAGCCGGTTTAGGTGTCGGCTTTCTGGATGCGTTTCATCAAATACTGGACCTGATTCAACAACAACCATTCATATACCGGATTCGGTACGGAAACAATGTGCGGGGTGCGTTAATGGGAAATTTCCCCTATTTGGTTTACTACCGGATTGATGAACATACGGTAAACGTCTTGGCCATATTCAATACTTGGCAAGACCCCGAACGTCTGGAGTTGTAAAACAGTATGTCGCAAAAACACGAAACCTCCCTTGCATAGGCAAGAGAGGTTTTTTTTAATTCTGAGCCAAATCATGCAACTATTGTATACGAAAACAATTTTCGGCATTCTCATGCTGGTTTTATTAGCCGACTGCACTCCACAAGTGGACAAACCAGCCAAGTTGGTAGAGGCCAGCAAACTCTCCAAGACTGATGTGGTTGCTACATTGGAAACACCGCTTGGAAAAGGGCGGAATGCCGTTTATTGCGCGAGTTTTGTAATAGCCTGGAACAAGTTGAAAGCAGTATTAGGAGAAAACGTTCTGACAAAACCTAAAATGATTTTAATTGAACGGTTAAACAATTCAAAAACATCGAAAAATGTCATTGATGACGAATATTTGATAGCATGGGCAGGTGTACACGGAGGAGGAATTGAAGAAATCGCCCAACAGCTACACGAAAAACCTCCGTCGAAAGAAATGAATATGCCTTTCTCCGTAGAATACAACAGGCTTACAGCTTATGCGTACTTAAGCAAAACCCTTTCTTTCAAGGAAGACTTTGAAGAGGTGGACGATGAATTGAAAATGAATGGGAAATCTTTGAAAGCCTTTGGGTTTTCGACTTACACCTACGAAAAAAAGAGGTTACTTGCCAATGTTGAAATCCTGTATTACAAAAATGATGACAGTTTTGTAATTCGACTTAACTCGAAGAATAGTGGTGATTACATTATAATGGCAAAAACCAACCCAAAAACTACTTTGCTTCAAACTATTGCCGCTACGAAAAAACTGATTAAACAGGGGAAAAAGCGCAAACTTAAAAATTTGCAGGATTATGAATTTATTCCGGACGACAAGTTATTAATCCCACAGATCAACTTCAATATTCAGAAAGACTTCAGCGATTTGGCGGGAATAAAACTGTTAAATCCCAAACTGAAGGCGTACACTTTTGAAGCCGCACGGCAAACCACACAGTTTATGCTCAACAAGAGCGGAGCTAAAATAGAAAGTACAGCCGAAGTATATGCACTCACAGAGGCTGAAATGGATGTGCCGAAGAACAAATATCTTGTTTTTGATAAGCCCTTTTTATTATATATCGAACAGCAAAATAGTACGCATCCATATTTTGCTCTTTGGATTGATAATGCTGAACTTCTAATTGAAAAATAAATGAATCAGTAAAAACAGTATGTTTTAAAAACATGAAACCTCCCTTACACAACAAGGGAGGTTTTTTATGCTTTCACGAAAAGCCAAACGCTACTTTTTTCGCAGCCGTATTTTGGCGCGGCTTTCCTCGCCGTGCATTAGCCGGATAATGTTTTTTTGGTGGGTAAGCACCACAATGGCAAACATGGCGAAGCCGAACACAATCAGAATCGGGTCGTCGGGGCTGAAACGGGGCATGAGCAGCAGC
>JANPIL010000348.1:0-4134 GCA_031424975.1 Sphingobacteriales bacterium | reverse complement strand
TCTGCGTGTTCAAACTCTCGCCATCAGAAGCGCAGGCGATGATTAGTGCGGGAAAGGAGTGAGATTTCGCAAAATAGTATCTTTTCAAAAGCCGAAACCCGCCTGTTGGGTGCAAGTGAAGACGCTTGCACCAGTTTGGGAAAAGGGTCTATAGCAGTCCTACGTGATTTGTGTCAGGTTGATTTTTTATGAAACAGAGAATTTGCTGTTTTTCTGTTTTTAAATGTTGTGCTTGGATTAATTTCAACCTGAATCGGATAGGATTGCTATATTACAAGGCAATTCTGGATATGACGAAGAAGCAATATGAAGAACGACAAAAAGAAGAATAAATAGACGGTAGAACCTATGAAAAAGAGGATAATATTGAGTCTGTTATTGGTTGTAGGAGTAATTTTTTTGTCAGTTATCCTGCTTAACAATCTTATGAAACTTCCATGTGACCCGCCGAAGCGAAGCGAGAATGTACCTAAAACCGCTATTTGGAGTGGTGGGTGCGATGGCGGTCATTGGTTTGAGCAGGTCGGACGTATTTCAGTTAATAATCGTTACAGGATACGTATTTATAATGACTATGATGGCAATCTGGAACTGGATGCCGAATTTGGTGCATCAGATACCTGTAAAAAGGTGGTTAAGGATGAAATCATTGTCAATAAAATACTCGTATACAATGGTGAACAGATTATTTTAAAAGGGAATTACTGCAACTTGAATGAGATTAAACGAGTCAACCGTAGGAACAACTTCTAACGACCCGAACTGGTGCAAGCGTCCTCGCTTGCACCTTTGCGCCGACTACGCCGATCCAATTACCGAGATTCCAGTCATGGTAGATTCAATCGAAGACGCTTGAACCGGTTTTGATTGCAAATCCCGGCCTCACGCGGCAATTTCCTTGAGTGCTTTCACGAACAAATCAAGTTCGTGCGTGGTAGAATACAGGTGCGGCGTTACGCGCACGCCCGAAACGCCGGGCCGGTCTATCGCTACCGTGAATATCCGGTATTGGTCGAGCAATCGCTTGGCAAGGTCGTTTGGATTCACGCCCTTCACGCCGACGTTGGCAATGGCGCAAGTACGTTCAGGTGCTTGTGGCGTGTTCAGGATAATGTTCGGGTGGTTGCGCACTTGGTCCGTCCAGTAGCGTTGCAGGTAGCGCAGCCGGGCTTCCTTCCGCGCTATCCCCAGCATCTCATGAAAGCGGATGGCATCCCGGATTGCCAAGTCAGTCGCTACCGGATGCGTGCCCGTATGGTTCAGTTTGCGGATGTCACCGTCGGCAAAACCACTGTCGCCGAAAACCGGCCAGATACCGGCTATCTTTTCCTTGCGGACGTACAGAATCCCCGCACCCAGCGGGTTTCCCAGCCACTTGTGCAGGCTGCTGCCGTAATAATCGCATTGCAAGTCGCCGATGGTAAAGTCCAACTGGCCGAAGGCGTGTGCGCCGTCCACGAGCACTTCCACCCCGTGGCGGTGTGCCATTTCCGTGATTTTGCGCACCGGCAAAACCTGCCCCGTGATGTTGACCACGTGGCAGACCATCAGCAGGCGGGTGCGCGGGGTGATGGCTTTTTCGTAGATGTCCGTGATTTCCCCGTCCGAAGACGGGTGGTTGGGCAGCGATACCAAACGGTTCACAATGCCGTAGCGGCGGGCTTGTAGGGCAAACATATCCAGCATGGCACCGTAGTCCTGCTCGGCCATCACCGCTTCGTCGCCCGGTTTCCAGTCAATGCCCGCAATCACCGTATCCAACGATTCGGTGGTGTTGCGGGTAATGATCAGTTCCTCGGGCGAACACCCAAGCAGGTGGGCCAGTTCTTGTTGCGCCGCCTGCTTGTCGCCGGTCATGCGGGTGCGCATATAGTAAGACGACACTTGGTTCACCTGCCGGATGTGTTGCACGTATTGCCGCAGCACTTCATCGGAGGCCAGCGAAAAGTAGCCGTTTTCAAGGTGGATGAAATCATGCGTCACCGTATAGCTTTTCCGGATTTTCCGCCAGAAATCCTCTTCACCGGCCAGCGCACCGGGTGCCAGATGCGCTACTTGGGCCAGCGATTCCTCAAGGTTCAGCAGCAGCAACCCCGACGAGCCGCCGAGGGTTTTCAGGAATTGGCGTTTGGAAAAGGATTTCATGGGCAGGTGTGTTTTTGCGGGGAGGTTTGGGCTTTCCAAGAGATACTATTTTGGTTTTCACTTCGCGCGTCGGAGACGCGAATCCCTGCCCGTCCCGCCACGGCGGATAAACCGGCAGGCGGGCTTGCCACCCCGATTATAAATCTGGGTGGTACGGATGTGCATTGTTGTTTTGCACAACAATCATTGGCTCACGCGTATGTTCAGGTTGGGCAGTTCAACTTGCAGGGTAACTTTGGCTTTCAACGCCGCAAACACGCGCATCAGTGTTTCCACGGTGGCATTGCTGGCGTTGCTCTCAAGCCTTGAAATCTGGGCTTTCTGTACCCCGATGAGCCTGCCCAGTTCTTCCTGCGTCAGGTGGCGTTCCAGCCGGATTTGTTTAATGGCTTTGCCAATCAAATCCATTTGAAGTTCATATTCAAATTGGTCCCTGTCGGCAGTGCCAACCCTGCCAATGAGTTCGTCTTGGACTTGATCCAATGTGTAGGTTTTCATTTTTTCGCGGCAGGGGTGAGTAAAAACAGGAAGGTTGTTTGAAAGGATGTTAAGTTGCAGCCGCCTTTGGTTCAACGAATTTAAGCGGAAACTCCCGAACCGGCCGTCCATAATGGCTCAATTTGCCGCCTCTTTTTTTCGCTTACCCCTCAAATCAATCATGTATTGCACGCCCACTTTGCCAACAACGGTTGTCAATGGCATTCTGTACGATTTTGCCCTGACAATTGTCGTATCTGTAAAGATATTGGTACTGACATCTTGCACTATGGACGATGAGTAAGGCAGAGAAACTCCAAACTGGACGTTGAACTTGAACCGGTTCCATTTGTAGCTGTAACTCACCGCCGGGTCGAGGGTAGTGCCCTGCAATCCGTAAATCAGGTTTTTTAAGTTGCCGGTATTTTGATGGGTGTTGTAATACAGCACAGGATCGTAAACCGAATGGGCTAACCGCAGGGCAAATGCCAGTTCATGCCGGTCGGTTTTATGACTTCCGTTGATTTGCCAAAAATAATTGCGGAAACGAGTTTTCGTCACATCGGTGCTTGGAAACATAGGATCGGTTGCCACGAAGTACCAATAATTGTCAACCTTGTAAGACCCCGCACCGGCATACATCTCCCAGACGTTCAGCCAAGCCAACGGGAACACTTTGAAATAGCCGATACCCGCCCGCAGGGCGTAGTCGTCTTTGACCATTTCATATTGGTCACCAAAAAGAAATGTCTTTCTGGCAGTTCCGTTTCTGACCGTTGCCGCGCCGAAGACCACCCAATGTTTGGCAAACGAAACCGAAGCGTTTAAATCGGTGCCGCCGCCCTTGGATAGGGCGAGGAAGACTTGTCCCCCTGCATCATGGACCGGAATGAACAATGATTTGGGAATGTAGAATTCTTTTTGACCGTTTGCGGGCATATGAATGCACATGAGAAACCCAACCAGAAACCCTGCCGATTGCCCGAACTTGATGTTGTGCTTCATCATAAAAGGTGCGCCGTAGAGTTGATCCGCAATTATCGGATACTTGTGACAAAGTAGTGAAAATCCACTTTACTGTAAACGCCCAAACCGAAATAATTGAGCCGTGCATTAAAAAACGTATCCTTTCAAAAGCCAAAACCTGCCGTATGCTTTATGGAACAATACTTGTGTCCATGATGCCAGGCAAGTGGGTTTGGCCTTTTCTGAACATACTATTTCACCCCGCCCATTTTTACTTCATAACTCAATCCGCCAGTGCCGGGCTGGCCTTTCGCGGAAATGCCTTCGGCGGTGATGCGCCACGCGGCCAAGTCGTCGGAGTTGTGGAATGTCATGGTTGCCCGGCCGCTGGCATCGGTAATTACATTGGGGTTCCAGTAGAGCGTGGTGCGGAAATCGGGTTGGCGGCGGTCTGCATTGGCGTTTTCGTAGGCGGGTGCATAAAACTGGCGGGCTTTCTGGAAGCCGCGCACCGAAAAACTGAACAGCCCCGGTTCGTTGGCCGGG
>JANPIL010000347.1:0-8034 GCA_031424975.1 Sphingobacteriales bacterium | reverse complement strand
GCGCCGCTTTGCCAAGCCATCCGCGCCGATTCGGCGGCCACATAATCGCATTGGTAATTGTCGGTTCCATAGGGCAGGTGGTAGTTGTGCGCTTCGGTGGCTCCCCACGGCAGCACGGCCACTTCATACGCGGTGTCTTTTACGGTTTTCCAATTGGTTTCGGCAAGGATGTAGGGGCGCAAAAATTTCGGATTTGGGAGTTTTTGGTGTTTCCAAAGATACTATTTTTGGGATTTGATTTTCTATCGACATGACAGACATACAACTCATTGCGGCAACGGCGGAATACGTAAAATCGGAACTCCGGGATGCCGAAGGCGGACACGATTGGTGGCACATTGAACGGGTTTGGAAAACGGCCAAAACCATTGCCCACGCGGAAAATGCGGATACGCTGGTGGTGGAGTTGGCCGCGTTGCTGCACGACATTGCCGATTCAAAATTCCACGGGGGCGATGAGGAAATCGGGCCGCGAAAAGCGCGCGAGTTTTTGGGGCAATTACCGGCCAGCCAAGCCGTAACCGATCATGTGGTGCAGATTGTCCGTAATATCTCGTTCAAGGGCGGCAACGTTGCGGCCACTTTTCGCTCGCCCGAACTGGCGGTGGTGCAGGATGCCGACCGGCTCGATGCGCTGGGTGCCATCGGTATTGCGCGGGCTTTTAATTACGGCGGTTTCAAAAACCGGCAATTGTACGACCCAACCATGCCGCCCGATCTGCACATGACCAAGGAGCAGTACAAGGCCAGCACCGCACCGACAATCAACCACTTTTACGAGAAACTGCTGCTGCTCAAAGACCGCATGAACACAGGAACCGGCCAGAAAATGGCCGAGGAACGCCACCGCTTCATGGAAATGTTTTTGGCGCAATTTTATGCCGAGTGGGAGGGAAGCCGGTAGGTTTGCGGTTTTCCGGACATACTATTTTTTGCGCGGATTCTTGCTGAAACAACCACTGGCGCGGGATTCTTATCTGCCGGAGCGTTGCCCGCCGAGATAGCCTGCCTGCCGGACAGGCAGGGAATCTCGGAACATGGACGGCACGAGGTAGGAACCTCGCGCCAGTCATCTTTGACAGATATGGCAAACAGTATCCCCGCTAAAGCTAAAAGTTCCGCCAAAGGCGGAAACGGGGCTTTCAGCTTTCAAAAACCCCAAACCTGCAGCTTACACAAAATAGTGCGGCACAAACCGGCTTTGGTTGTCGGTGATCAAACTTTCGGATTCGCGGATGCCCATTCCGGCGGCCTCGCCACCAATAAGCCAACTGCCCAACACCGGTACGTTGCCTTCAAAATCGGGCAGTTGAAAAAATTCTTGGTACACATAGCCTTCTCCGCCGTAGTCGCCGAAGGTTTCGGCAAGCACCTTCCCCGATTTCATCACCTGCACATTCGCCCCCTCGCGCGACAGTTTGGGTTTGCGCACGTATTCGCTGCAAAATGGCAGCAAGTCGGTGCGGAGCAGGTTCGGGTGGTTGGGAAACATATCCCACAACACCTTGAGGATTATCTTGTTGGATAGAATCATTTTCCAAGCCGGTTCAATCCAGCGGGTTGTTGACTTGGTTTCAACCAAATGTTTTCCAAACTCCTCGTTCAGCATCCATTCGTACGGATACAATTTGAAAACACTATTGATCGGCTCTTGCCGCGCACCTTGAAACTCGCGCCGTTGTCCGTCATAACCTATTTCGTCCATGTACAGAAAGGTTGGCTGGCAGCCCGCCTGCTTGGCGCAATCCATCAGGTAGGCAACGGTCATGTAATCCTCCACGCTGTCGCGCACACAGGTAAAGTGCAATTCGGGCGAAAGCAGGTGTGGCTTGATTATTTGGAAATGCGCAATCAGTTTCTCGTGGATGGAGTTGAACTGATCTTTGCGCTGGTCATAGTCTTGCAGCCAAAACCACTGGATTACAGCCGCTTCCAGCAGCGAAGTGGGCGTGTCGGCATTGAACTCCAAGAGTTTTATTTGCTGGCCGTTGTATGCCAAATCAAAACGGCCATAAATGGACGGCAAATCATTATCCCAAGAAAATTCAATCAGTTCGGCAAATCCGGGGGCAATGTCAAACTGCGCGTACAGGTTTTTGTCAATCACGTGCTGCACGGCCTCCAGGCATAAATCGGAGAGTTCATTGGTTGCCTTTTCAATGGCCAGAATTTCCGGCTCGCGAAACTCGTAACAAGCCGATTCGTTCCAGTATTCACCGTCCGGCGAGTGAAACACAAAACCTTGTGATTCAACGGTTTGCTGCCAGTTTTGGCGTTCTTTTATGGTAAGTCGTCGCATGGGATGGAAAAAAACGCCCCCTCCCTTGTGGGGAGAGGGCGGAGGTGGGGTTTGGCCTTTTTGAAAGATACTATTTCGCTTCTGGGTTGGGGGCCTCACGAATAAACCGACCGCGAGCGGCCCGTGCTGCCGAAACCGCCTACGCGCTTGGGCGTATATCCGGGTCTGGAGATTTCGTTGGCGGTTGCGCCGCTGTAGCTGGAAGGGGAAATACGCCCCAACAGGATCGGGTAAAACAAGCCGTAATGCGACCGGTACGGCCTGCCGTTTACCACGGTGTCTTTGCTGTTGGGTTCGCCGTAAGTCCAGTCCTCTTCTTTTTCCTTCGAGCCACACGCCTGCGCCAATACCAGCGTGATGCCCAGCACAATGCCCTGCGATTTTTTCATGGTGGGATTTGATCAATTGGTTGTTCTTTTCATGGCGAAACCACAAAAATGTAACCCGCCGCGCCGCGCAATGGTTTCATTTCAAGGATTTTGAGAAGCCTGAAAAATGCGGCGGGGCTACGCTGGGAAATGGGGTTTTGCTGTTTGAAAAGATACTATTTTTACCCGCACCAGGATTTGTCGGGTTGAAAAGAAAATTGGGATGGAAGGGGCAGACGTTGCCGTGCAACGTTTCTACGAACCGGTTGTTTTACTGTGCCGCATCGCCGCGCAGGGTTCGGTAGCGTTTGCGGGCCTCGACCACGAAAATGCTGCCGGGATGCTTGGTCAGGAAGTTTTTATAACCCTCCATGGCCTCGTCCTTTTTGCCGAGTTTTTCCTCTTTCAGCTTTGCCAAGGCAAAATCCGCATCATCGCCCAAGGTGTCGTAGCCGTAGTCGGCCACGATTTTTTGCAGTTTTGCGGCGGCTTTTTCGTTCTCGTTGCGCTTCAGGTAAACCTGCGCCTGCTGCCAAAGCACATCGTCTGACAGGCTGTGACCGGCATATTTGGTCAACAGGCCTTCAAGCAGCAGCATCGCTTCGTCGTCACGGTTTTGGAACAGCAGCAGTTCGGCATTGGCATATTCGCGCATGGCGGCTCCGGTGCTGTCGAGGCCGGTGTTGTCCTGGATCAAAATGCTCAAGTCCATGGCATCGTTGGCGATTTCGCGCGAGGTGGCCAGTTTCAGGATGTCCAGATGTTCCTGCGCCAACTGGAAATCACCTTTGAAATAATTCAGGCGGGCGTTGCGCAGTTTGGCATCGTAACCCAGCGGACTGTCTTTCTGGTCTTTCTCCACTTGCGAATACAGCAAGGTGGCTTCCCAAGGCTCGCTTTTGAGCAGGTAGATGTCGCCCAAATCCAGTTTGCACTTGTCCACGAACTTGCGGTCGTTGCGGGCGGTTTTCACGGCTTCCTGTAACAGTGCGGCCGCCGAGTCTTTCTCGTTCAGGTGAAACCCGTAGAGCAACGCCATGCTGCGCATGGCTTCCATGGTTTTGGGTGTCCGGCCCAATTCGCGCAGCAGCAGCCGGTAGTCGCCAATCAGCGAACGGATGGCTTGCGCATCCACCGGGAAAGTGCCTTTGACCAACTCCTCCTTGGCATTGACGAGAAACCGCCGGAAAAGGGGGTAGCTTTGACTCTGCGGGTATTCCCTGACCAGGTACTCAAACGTCTCGCTGGCGGCCTTATAGTCCTTGTTCTGGAGGCTTATCTGCCCTATCTCCATGAGCTTCGCACCTTCCATCTTGAGCCGCTTGTCCACGGCGCGGGCTTGGACAAAGGCGCGGTGGAAATCCTTTTGCTGGATGTAGTACCAAACCAGCAGGTCGCTGTACACTGTTTGGCCGGGTTCTTTTTGGAGCCTGGCGAGCAATACCTTTTCGAGTTTTTCAAAATCCCCGGCATTCTCAATATCATCCTGCATGGCGTTTTGCACAAAAACCATGTTGTCGGGGTTTTCCACGGCCACACCCACATACTCGTCCAGCATCTTTTCGGTTTCGCTGCTGAGCTTGTAGAGTTGCGCGAGTTGAAACGCGTATTCTGTTTTGCTGTCGCCGCCGCGCCTCACCTCCAGATACATTTCTTCGGCCCACTTGGGCTGCAGGCTTTCAATCAGGTATTGGGCCACAAAATGGATTTGCTGCGGGTTTTTTTTCAGGTTATCGTGCAGCCGATCCAGGCTTTTGGCGGTTTCACCCCGCCGGTCCTGCTGGCCGAGTATCACCGCGTACTCAGCCTTGTATATCGGATCGTCCGGGAAAACCTTGATTTGCCTTTTCAGGAATTTTTCGGCCTCGTCCCACGCCTGTAAGGTTTGCAAGGTTTGTACGTATTTTTTCTGGAATGCCGGAACCGCCTTCTCATCCTTCGCCAACTTACGGTACACTTCACGGGCCTTTCCGGGTTCGCCTTGGCGCAGGTACTCCTCCGCAAGTTTTATTTCCTGTTGCTGCGCGTGTGCGCCGCCGCCCGCCAAACACGCAATTGTCAATGTCAGTAAAGTCAGTCTTTTCATTTTCCCGCCGCCAGTTTGTTTTCTTCCTTTATAACTTCTTACCCTTGGTTTTTCTTATTTATTATATTAGTTTCTTTATTTAAATATAAATCTATCTTAACTCATTATACGGTGGATAAGTAGATAAGTGGAAAACTCGGAAGACTTCGGATAGAATTGCGGTGGATTTGTGGATAACATCGGGCTTATCCACAAATTTATCCACACTTTTCCACAAGAGCATCAGCACTTTGGAAAAGTTATACACAATTTACGAATATTTGGAGGCGTAAGCGGTTCTTCAATCGGAATGTGGATAACTACCCCCTGAAAATGTGGATAAGTGTAGGGTTATCCACATTTGGCATCAAGTTATCCAAATATTGGGAGTTATCCGCATCGGATAATCACCGGATAAACAATTGAACCCATCGTTCTCCACGCCTTCTCTCCACTTTTCCACATGGTTTTCCACATGATTATGGTATCGTGCAAAGAAAAAATTGACCTTAAAATAGATTAGCGGATTCTGTTGGCATTCGGGAGCATTGAAGTTGCAACAATGCCCTGAACACCGATAAATACCCTACTTTGCCTTGGAAGGCAGGGTATTGCCATATAATACAGAATCGGAATCGTTTAAAGGCGTAACCTTGTCATAACATTCCGTTAACACGTGTGCGGCTGCCGGGAGTCTGTGATATGCCAAAGTGTCAGTTTTCGGTGTCCGGCATTTAACGCAGTGTTTGTTGGCGAGTGCGACGTTCGTGCGGCGAACATATTGCTAATATATGTAGTTCAAGGAAGGCGGCACTCCCATTTGAACAACGATTGGAATCTTGATTTAATGACAGCATCTGATTCAAAAATAGGAAAAAAGAGCATTATCGCCTACTAAAAGTGCAATTTTTTGCGGCTGTGCTAATGCCTGAGAATCGTGCGGAAGAAATATCCTGAAGCATGGACGGGAGTTTTTGGGGTCGGCAAACGGGAGAGGCGGGGTTTGACGTTTTCCGGGGATACTATTTTTGGCGTTCCCACTCAACGGCCAAAGGCAGATATGCAAGCGGCCATGCCGTGGCTTCCGCAAACCAAAACCGAATTGTGCCATGCTTCCGGGTTAGCCGTTTGCCGGGCCATAATCATTGGAGTTGCACGTTCTGGTCGGTGAGTTCCCAATTCTCTTTGAGTTTCCTCTTTTCAAAACCATACGTGATGTCTTCGGCGGCGGTGCGGTTGATGAAACTGGCGGCATCCCATTTGCCGTTGTTGTTCCGGTCAATGATTACACGCAGGTTGTATTCGCCAGCGGGCAGATACTGGAAATTGTATCTGGGCTGGTTACGGATTTGCGCGATTACCTTGCCGCCATTGTCGAGCAACTGGATGATGTAGTGCTTTGCGGTGGTGGTTACCCGCCCGCCAATGGAGCCGTACTTTTCGGGGTCTTTTATCTCGTGGGTGTTTTTGATGGCCGCAGCCGTGTCGCCTTCCACACTGAAAAATGTTTCCTTGGGAGCCACGAAACGCACCCGCCTTTTCACGTCAACTGTTTTGTCGAGCCGCAACTGTGTGAACGACTTGTTCCACTGGAAGTCTTTGCGCACATCCAGCACAATCGGGGTGAGGGTGTCGGCGAGCAACTGTACCTTAGACAAGTCGAAACGGGTGACGGGCTTGCTGAACTGGATGCGGTAGGCCAGTTGGCGCAGCACCGGTTCGTTGCCGTTGGGTTCGGTTGCTATTTCAAACGGTATTTTTGTCTTCCGTGCGCGTTTCTTCTCGTCCAGCTTTTCAAACTTTATCCTCACATTCGACTCCGAAACGTTGTCCGACGAATCCCTTGCCGTCACCTTCACAGTTAGGCTGTCGTATTGCTGGATTGTATTGAATAGGCGGATGATTTTGGGATCTTTTGCATCAAGGGCGAAAGCCAACGGCCTGGTTGTGTCGGTGTGCTGCACGTTCACTTCCGTCAAGCCTTCGTTCATCTCTATGTTGTACAAATCGCTTTGCGTTGTGCGGCGGGCAACTTTGGGCGGCAGTTCATCCACGATGCTCACCTTCAAGTTCAAACCTTCGCGGCTGCTGTCGCGCAGTACCAGGTTTTGCGTCAGGAAGGCTATTTTTTCTTCGTCCTGGTTGTACCGCTGGTTGTTGTCCTTTTCGGCAAGGGCATACAACCGGTACTCGCCTTGGCGGAGATTTTCTAAGGCATACCGGCCCAATTTGTCAGTTTTGGTGAAATAATACGGCTTGTTTTTCTTGATGTCCAGCGTGTCATCCGCCCGGTACAGCGAAACCACCGCATTCTCTTCGGGCTTGCCGGTTTCCAAATCCGTCACCCGCCCGGCTATGGACAGCGTATCCAAGGCTTGGCCCGTGCTGAACACAAGTTTGGCATCGCGGGCCACATTTTTCTCACTGATGTCCTTGATGGCACTCCTGAAATTGAGCGTGTAGGTGGTGTTGGCTTGGAAAGGTTTCCTGAATTTCAGCACCACTCCGTATTTCGTGGGCTTCGATTCATATTCGTTTCCCAGATCAGGTGTTACAATCAGTTCCTGTTGCAGGTTTTCGGTTTGCACATATTCGTCAAACGTGAACGAAATCTGGTCGCCACTGAAATTGCGGCTCTTGTTTTCGGGACTTGTTTTTACAACCATCGGCGCAATCGTGTCTTTCACGCCGCCGGTAGGCGTGCCTTGGTTGGCGCACTGCGTGGAAAGGGCCGCAGAAAATAGTATCCCGCAGAAAGCCCAAACCCGACCAACCGAAGTAATCTGAAACAGTTTTTTCATTTGGAAAACCGGACAATAAATGGAGTCAGTTTCCTGACTTTTAGTTTTTTCCTTTGCCACACAACAGCCAGAAATAGTATGGCTGGAAAACCGCAAACCCCTCATGTTTTTTGAATCACGTAGATCAGGCTTGAGTAGTCACCTTTGTTTTTTCTGGCCCGGGCATTTGATTTTTGACCGTTCAAGAGTGCTTCGGCGTAATTTGTTTTTCCGTCGCGGTATTTGGTGCTCAGCATGGCAATGTAAAATGCATCGAACAACATGGGCTTTGCAGCTACAACTTTAAAGCCAAACCGGCCAAAAAGGTGTTTGATTGCCGACGGATTGAAATGATACAAATGGCGCGGTACATCGTAGGCCGCCCAATGCTCGCCATACTGCTTGGCATCCCAGGCATCGCTGTTGGGTACGGCTACCAGCAATGTGCCGCCGTCAGCTAGGTTGCGGTGGATTTTATTGAGTGTTTCGTCCAGCCGGTGCACGTGTTCCAGCACGTGCCAC
>JANPIL010000346.1:0-23433 GCA_031424975.1 Sphingobacteriales bacterium | reverse complement strand
GCCGATTGCATGGTTTCCAGACGGGCAAGGGCTTGGACAAACGTGAGGCTGTCGCCGCAGGTGCGCACCGCAATATCGTCGCAGCAGTGTTCGCGTTCGCGCCGCACCAAGCCCGACATCCACCACAAGGCCGGGTGGTAGAAAAACAGGATTTCGACCAGCGACTGCAAGAGATTGGCCCAGTAATCGTTGCGCAGGATATGCGCCAGCTCATGGGCCAGCACCGCTTCCAACTGCTGCGGCGGCAGGCCGATGAATGTGCCTGCGGGCAGCAGGATTACGGGTTTCAGGTAGCCGATGGCCACCGGCACCCTGACCAACGCCGATTCCAAGACCCGCACCGAACGCCGCAACCCGATTTTGCGACCGAGAATGCTGGCTTTTACCTGCCAGTTGTCCGGGATGGCGGCGGTTTGGTGCCGTTTCAGGCGTTGCACATACGCCAGGCCACCCGCAAAACGCAGCATCAGCACCAGGATTCCGGTCATCCATACCAAGACAATCAGCGGCGAGTGCTGACCGACGTAATGCGTCAGCGTGCCGCTAAACGTGAGGTTTGGCGGCACGGATGGGGCAACTGCACCATCCGGCAGTGGTGCTTGCAGTACGATTGGCTGCATTGGCGGTTGGGATAAGCCCGCCAACGCATGGCCACCCGCAAAATACAGGGTGCAAAACGTGGCGGCGGCGGCTGCCAGCAAGGCAAGCAGCGCGGCCATGGACACCACGTACCGCGCCTGCGCCGACCTGCGGTGCATGACTGCCAGTAAAATGCCGAGCAAAAACGCAATCAGCGTGCCCTGCCACAGCGAATGGAGCAGCGTCCAGCCGATGGCTTCGGTGAATGTGGGGGGAAGGATGCGGAACATGGTTTCCAAGGGTTTTTTATGGTGGCTGGATAAGGTGAAAAGCGGTTTGCGGAAGAGCGGTTATTTAGTCGGGTGCATCCGGTCAATCAATTGCTGGATTTTGGCCAGTTCATCCGCCGATGTTTCGTGGTTGCCCAATGCCTGCATGACCAGTTTCATGGCCGAGCCACGGAACGCCGTGTCAATGAACCTGTCGAGCAAGGTCTGCTGCATGGCTTCCTCGGGCACTGCCGCCGTGTATATGTGCGTGCGGTTGGTTTCGTTGCGGCTCACTAAGGTTTTTTCGGTCATGATCTGCATGATTTTTAGCGTGGTGGTGTAACCGGAATCCTTGTTCTTGGACAGTTCCTCGTGTACCTCGCGCACGGTGGCACAGCCTTTCTGCCACAGGATTTGCAGGATTTCCAACTCGGATTCGGTGGGCTTGGGGATGGGGTTTGGCATGAATTCCAGATACTATTTTTGCTACGAATTATTTCGTATTCAAATATACTACGAAAGGATTCGTACAAGCAAGTTTTCCTACGAAAATTTTCGTATTTTTTTATTGGGAGGCTGAAATGGCGGCGGGGAGTGCGTTTGAAAAGACTTTTTCAGCACAGGTTTTGGGTTTTTGAAAGCTGAAAGCCCCGTTTCCGCCTCTGGCGGAACTTTGAGCTTTAGCGGGGATACTATTTTGGCAAATCGGCTGGCTTCGGAATTTGCAATCCCGCACAACTGTTCGCAGTGGTGGCACAACTTGGAATCGTGCTGCCACTAAATTTGAGTAAACTGGGGTGAGTGGTTTTTTCGCCCCTTCGGGACTGGCCCTTTTGCTTTTTGGAAACCTGTTATTTCCTCAAAACGCAAGAGCCGTTGCAGGCGAAAAAAACCATTCCATTTCACTGACTGCGCATCTTTGGGTGGTTTGGCGCGTATATCAGCAACGCGGCTTGGTTGCGTGCCACTACGTAGCGGGGCGTTTTTCCGGTAAGTTTCATGATTTGACTGCTCACACCGCGCGGATAAAACCCGCTTTGTTCAGGTTCAACCGCCCGCCAGTTGCCCTTTCCGTCACCGAGCAATGCAATGCCACTCAGCGCGTCCATCCGCCCAATGGTGACCGTTGGCGCGAATGTATTGCCCACGCCAATCAAATCGGGATGCCCGTCGCGGTTCACATCATCGGTGAGCCAACAACGGACGGGCGAAAGTTGCGCTGCCACCGGAAAAGGCCGCCAAGTAAAATTGCCTTGGCCATCATTGGCCGCCCAGCCGCTTGCGCCCATTTCCACGGTGTGTATTTCGGCATCTTGCCGTTGTCCGAAATCAAACACGCCCGGCCACGTTACCTGCGCGTAGCTGGCATAGGTATTGAATTTACGGCGCAGTAAGGGAATCTGCTTGGTCAGTTCATCGCGCGAGGGTAGGGGAACCTCTTGATTGTCAATATAATACGTGAGTATCGGGTCGGCGTAGCCATTGCCATCAAAGTCTTTTGTGTACACGCGCAGAGGTGTGTTGCGGCTGATGTTAAAGCCTTGGTTCAACCCCATATTTCCGGCCGCAAAGTCCATGTCGCCGTCGTGGTCAAGGTCGGCGGTGGTCAGGCATTGCCACCAACCGCTTGTGTGCGGCAGTTCGGTTTTGGTGAATTTTCCGGTTTGGTTGCGGAATACGGTCAGCGGCATCCATTCGCCCGCTACCAGCAAATCCTGCCAGCCATCGCCATTCACGTCTGCCCAAGCCGCATCGGTCACCATGCCTATGTGGCGCAGGTTGGGTGCCCATTGGGCGGTCACATCGGTGAAGCCGGTTCCGTTGTTGCGTAGCAGTTGGCTGGTGCCCGCCGAACCATAGCGCAAAATTTCGCGCCTGCCACCCACAAACAAATCAAGGTCGCCATCGTGATCCATATCCGATGCCTTTACGCACGAAGAAGGTGTGTTTTTCTTTGGTAAGTAATTGGTTGCCAGCGAGAAACGGCCTTTGCCATCGTTGAGATACAACCGGTCTTGGTAAAATTGCGAATTGGTTTCAAATTGGTTGCCGCCACTGGCTACGTACAAGTCGAGGTCGTTATCCTGATCGGCATCGAAGAGCAGGCATCCCGCATCTTCTTCTAATTTTGCGCCAAGTTTTCTTTGTGCAAAACTGCCATCAGACCGTTGCATAAATAACGTTCCTGCGTATCCAGAAGCACCCCCCGCAAAAAAATCTTCGCGTCCGTCGCCGTTCACATCGCCCGTAGTAAGAAAAGGACCTTCTTGCGAAAAACGGTAAGGCAGCAGCGGTTCCAAGCCAAAATCATCGTAATCGTCTTCTTGGTGGATGAAATCGGAATTTTCAACGATTGAAAAAAGCGGTATTGTTGGGGCGGGTTTGACAACGGCAGCACGAAAACCAGGGGATTTTTGAATCGTAAGCGTTTGGTTGGGTTTTACATGGGTAAGTGTTTGTTGCGTGCCATCTGGCCAGATAACTTGCATTGAATCAATGGTTTTTAACCGGCCCAACCCGAAATGAATGGCGTAGCCGGAACAACTTTGGTAGCCCCGCGTAACGGCATGGTGGTGCGTAAAGATTTTTCCTGAAGCAAATACCGTCACCTTCGCCCCTAAACCGAATGTGTTGGGTGCGGGTGCGCGAAGGTGCAGTGCAAGAAAATTGGCTGTGGGCGTGCGGTTTTCATAAAGGGTGGCTGGCGCATCAATATTATTGACTACCAAATCCAAATCGCCATCATTGTCCAAGTCGGCGGTGGCGGCACCGTTGGCGAAAGAAGCTGTGGAATCAGTCCAAGCGGCAGTTTTTTCAGTAAAAGCCAAGTCGCCACGATTGCGGAAAAAACGGTTGGCACTCGGATAGGGCGCCTGTTTTTTCATGGATGCCTTAATGATGGAATCCGTATGCATGGCATCGTTTTGCTGGCCCATTTGATTGTTGTAAACAATAAAGTCCATGTCCGTCACATCGTGTCGGTAGCCGTTGGTGATAAACAGATCACGCCAGCCGTCATTGTCAAAATCGGCGAGCAGTGGATTCCAGCTCCAGTCCGTGGCGTGAATGCCCGCCAACTGCCCGATTTCGCTAAACATGACCCTGCCCGCTTTGTCCGTGCCACGGTTGAGTTGAAGTGTATTGCGCATATATTGTGGTGCGTAGCCATTGGCCAATGCCATGTCGTAAGCTGTGTTGGAGAGCACGCCCGCCATTTGCTTGCGCCGCCGATTAGTGCTGGGCAGCATATCGGCAACCACCACATCCGGTTTGCCATCGTTATTGATGTCGGCTGCGTCATTGCCCATTGAAAAGTGGCTCGTGTAAGCTGTTTGCTTTTGGGCACGTTCCGAGAAAGTGCCATTGCGGTTATTCATGTAAAGCAAGTCGTTTGCCAAAAAATCATTGGACACGTACAGGTCTTCCCAGCCATCGCCATCAAAGTCATTCACGCTCAATCCTAAGCCCCAGCCGTCGTCCAGGATTCCCGCTTCCCGGTGGATTTCCGTAAATCCGACCTGTTTTCCGTTACCAACCGCATTATTCCGGTACAACTTGTCATTGGCAAGGCTGGTGCCATCCAACACTTTGGGTTTGATGCGGTTGGGGTAGCGGTCGTCGTTGGTGGCGTTGAGCAGGTAAAGGTCAAGGTCGCCATCCTTGTCATAGTCAAAAAACGCCCCCTGCGTGCCCCAGCCCGCATCATCAATGCCGTATTGCCGGGCTTGTTCGGTAAAAGTTATTCCGGGTTTTTCAGCGGAAGTTTTTTGGTTGATAAACAGCAGGTTACGACGCTGGTCGGGAGGCAGGTTTCCGGCACGGCAGATGTAGATGTCCAGCCAGCCATCGGCGTTGATGTCGGCGAGGGTCACGCCCGTACACCATCCCTGAGTGGCCATGCCGGCGGCTTCGGTTACGTCCGTAAACTGCAGGTTGCCTTTGTTCAGGTAAAGTCGGCTGCTCACTTGGTTGCCCGTCAGTACCAAGTCGGGCAGTCCGTCATTGTTGAGGTCGCCAATGCCCACGCCCCCGCCGTTATAGACATAGGCATAGTCAATCACGTTGTGCCGCGCATCTTCCCGGATAGGATTGGCAAATCGGATGCCGGACTTTTCGGCGGGGACAGGCACAAAGGCGGGTGGCGGATTGGGTGGAACGGATTGGCAGTTGAAAAGCCCCGCCAACAGGCCGCACCATGCCGTTTTTTTGCAAAATCTCAGAAAAGGAAAATGCGCAAGGCACACGTTGATTGATTCTTTCGGCATGAAAACGTCGGAAAATCTCTAAAACCGGGAGAATGGAGAATGGCAGGTTTGGCGTTTTTAAAACATACTATTTTCTGTCTGGACACCGGGTTGTGGTTACCGGGTTAGGAAACTGTTTTCACCTTCAAGCAAAAACAAAACGTGGCAGTAGGTTTCCCACTGCCACGTTTTGATAAGTTAGGGATAACAAAATACTTACCAACCCGTATTTTGCTTTACGGCTGCGTTGGCATTGATTTCCACGAGTGGAATAGGCAATACGCGGAATTTGGCGTTGTCCACGGTTCGGCCCGTATAGGTGCGGATCAGTTCGGCGGTTTTCCCGAAGCGGCGGGCAGTCGGAAAAACCCAGCCTTCGCCAATGAACTCTCGCACATATTCATCAAAAATAATGTTTTTCAATTCACTTCCAGCGGCAGTTACCGGCGGCAGCGCGGCGCGGGCACGCACGGCGTTGATGCCAAAAGTGCCATTTCCGGTGGCTCCGTTGGCAACGGCTTCCGAATGTGCCAAATACGTGTCGGCCAGGCGCAGAATGATGTAATTCTTTTTGGTTTGGTTCCAGTTGCCCGTGTTATACTCAATCATTTTTTGGAGAATCACGTTTTTGAAAGTGCGTTCACTGCTGCCCGAAGACACAAAAGGCGAATTTGCCGTTGGGCTGAACCTCACCACGTCCTTCACATTCTTAGAACGGTACTGCTCCATGAAAGTGGTGCTTATCCGTTTGTCGTTTGCATCGAACATGGCACGCATTTTCACATCTCCTACAATCCACGCATCGCCCCATCCAGCAGCGGTTGTGCCATCGCCGGGTAGCAATGTGTTGGGGTCGCCGCCGTCCCAGTCGGTGGGTGTGTAGTGGGCGTGCATATTATTGATGTTGTCCGGGCTGACAAAGAAGTTGTTTTGTATTTCAAACAACCGTTCACCGGTGTTTTCCTTGGCCGGGTCAAAATTGTCATTGAAGTTTGAAAACAGGCTCAAACCGCTTTTGTCAATTACCTCAAAAGCCTTGTCAGCGGCAAGCTGCCACTGCGCGTCTTCCAAATACACTTTTGCCAGCAATGCTTTTGCCGCCCATTTTGTCGGACGGCCACCCTCAGTGGCCTCGTAAGAGGAGGCAAGATCGGCTTCGGCGATTTTCAAATCCTCAACCATCGTGGCCAAAGCCTTTTTCTTACCGCCTTCGTTACCCATACGCACGGTCAGGTTCTTAGTGCTTTCAGTAGGAACCGGAATGTTTTCAAAGTAAACGTACAATTGGTATAGATACAATGCCCGCATAAAACGGGCTTCTCCATTGCTCTGCTTGCGAAACTCTTCGGTAATTGCCGAAACGGGAACATTGGGCAGGTTTTCGATGATGGCGTTGGCGCGGTTAATGCCCGCGTAGTTGTCGTTCCAGTAGGCAACAATATACTCATCGCTGGCAACGTATGCGCCTTGCTTGTAATACTGCGGCCCTTTTTCATAACCGGTTGTGATGCCCAGTGCACAGTCGAACACGCTGCGGTTGTAATACGTGTTGAACCATTGCTGGCTCATGGGGCGGTAAGCACCATTGAGAGCATTCGAGATATCACTCCGGTTCTTGAAAAACGTATCAGGATCCGCAAAATTGGGCGTTTCCTGCAAACTTTGACATCCCGTTGCCAGCACCAACAGCAGGGTGGCAATCATCAGTGAAAACCTGTGTTTGAAAGAATTTTTCATAACCTTTACTAATTATAAGTTTAACGAAGTAAGAAAGTAATACGCGCAAAACAATCAGTCACTGACACGAAACAACAAAAGGCGGGTTTCGGTTTTTCAAAAGATACTATTTTTTATTGGAATAAAACAGTATTGAAATAAAACAGTATCGAAACAGATTTCGACCTATCAGTGCTGACATACTCATCAATCAAATACCTAACTGAACACCGAAAGTAAATGTCCGGGGGCGCGGATAGGCATCGTAGTCATCGCCACGATTGAGCGGGCTTTGCCCTCCGTTACTCACTTCCGGATCCCAACCCGTGTATTTGGTAATGATCAGCAGGTTTTGCGCACTGGCATAAATGCGGGCACTGCGCACCAGCTTGGTCGTGGGCAAAGTGAAGCCTATAGCCAAGTTTTGCAGACGCACAAACGAACCGTCTTCGATGAAAAAGCTTGAACGCCGGAAGAAACTCGGAAATTCGCGCGTGGCATCAATAATCGGGCGGCTGGCTCCCGGATTGTCAGGCCGCCACGAATCATAGAGCACGGTGCGGTATTGATTGTAATTGCCCACGCCATCCGCGTGTTCGGAAGCTTGCAGGTTACGGATTTTCTGGCCGAATGCCCCACGTATGAACATATTGAGGTCGAACTTGCCAAAACGCACGGTGTTGTTCAAACCCAAGATGACGCGGGGATTGGGGTCGCCCAGATACGTACGGTCATTAATGTCAATCACATCGTTGCTTGCATCCACGTTGCGGTAGCGCGGATAGCCGGGCTTGTCGATGCCTGATAGGCTGGGGTTGTCGGCAATCTCGGCGGCGTTTTGCCAGATGCCGGTGTATTCATAACCGAACCAACCGCCCAGCGGTTTGCCCACCGCCACATAACTGCCTTCCGGCCCCAAGTGGCTGCCCACGTAGGAATAGAACGGCGGCGTACCCGCCAGAGAGGTCACTTGGTTTTTCAAAGCCGAAAAATTCGCCGCAATGTCCCAGCGCAGTTTGCTCCGGTCAATGGCTTGCCAGTTTACCGCCAGCTCAAACCCCGTGTTCTGCAAAGATCCCGCGTTGACCAAGGCGGTAGTGAATCCGGTGCTGGGTGGCAAGGCCACTTCCAGCAGCAAGTCGCTGGTTTCGTTGCGGAAATAATCGGCGGTTACGGTCAGCCGGTTGTTCATGAAGCCCAAGTCCAACCCTGCATTGAACATTCGGGTGGTTTCCCAGCGCAAATCAGGATTCGCCACCCTCGACTGGAAAATTGCCAATTGTGGGGCATCGCCAATCAGGTAGTTTTGCACGGATAATGATGCAAGCGAGCGGAAAGGCGGAATTTCCGAGTTGCCCGTGATGCCATAACTCATCCGCAGCTTGGCATCGGCAATCGCCGACACATTGCTCAGGAAACCTTCCTCTTTGATTTTCCAAGCCACCGCCACCGATGGGAAATTCGCCCATTTATTGGTCGGGCCAAAACGCGAGGAGCCATCCCTGCGGAAAGTCACGGTAACCAAATACCGATCCATGAAACTGTAGTTTACCCGGCTCAGCACCGAATACAACGCCCAAGTGCTTCGTCCTGAACCTACTTCGCGCGTAGTCCGGTTACCATCCTGAATCGTGTTCTGATTGTACAGCGCATAGGGCAATTGGTTGGCCGATGCCGTCAAAAACCGGTTGTTGTCGGTTTGGTACGTGTAGCCCACCAAAGCATCCATCCGGTGTTTGCCAAAGGTCTGGTTATAATTCAGGATGTTTTCATTGAGCAGGTTCACAACGTTCCGGTTGCCTTGTTCCAGCGAGCGGCGGCGTTCACGTCCCAGACGGGTCAAATCTGAATAATAGGTTTCCCGGTTGTTGGCAACCAAGTCCACCCCAAGGTTGGTTTTGAAAGACAGGTTCTCGAGAATCTGAACCTGCACGAAATTATTGCTCAATATCCGCAAGCCCCGATCCCTGTCAATCACTTCTTGCACCTCGGCAAGCGGGTTGGTATTAAAGCGGCCATCGTAAGGTTGGAAATTGTACGTGCCATCCGGATTGTAAACCGGGCCAATCGGCGACTGGCCGAGGATGGTAATGATGGCTCCGCCCGGCCCGCCACGGTCGGTGGGAATGGCATTTTGAACGGTAGAGGCAACCGAAGTGCTTGTGCCCACGCGTACTTTGTCATTCAAAAACTTGGAATCCAGATTGAGGCGTAAACTGAAACGCTCGAAATCCGTGTTCTTAATGATGCCATTATTCTTGAAATAGCCACCTGAAATGGCAAACTGTGTCTTGTCACTTCCGCCTGATAATGTGAGTTGATGGCTGTTGATGCTGCCCACGCGCGAAGTTTCATCGAGCCAGTTCACTCCCTCTCCCAGCAAAGCCGGGTTGGGAAACGGATTGGTTTGCCCGCGCGAGGCGGCACGCAGGTTCTGGTATTGGGCATATTCGCCGGCATTCAGCACATCAATCCGTTTGGCGATGGTTTGGGAGGAGTACGAACCTTCGTAGTCAATTTTGGTCGTTCCCGCTTTGCCGCGTTTGGTCGTGATCAGGATTACGCCATTGGAACCGCGCGACCCGTATATGGCCGTGCCTGATGCATCCTTCAAAATCTCGATTGATTCAATGTCGTTGGGGTTGATTGAAGCCAAGGCGTTGGAAGACACGCGGTTGCCACCCGCACCGAATGCATCATTATTGGAAATGATTGGTATGCCATCCACTACGTAAAGCGGCTCACTGCCCGAACTGATGGAATTGGGACCGCGCACACGCACGGTAACGCCTCCGCCCGGCGCACCCGATGCTTGGGTTACGTTAATGCCCGTTGCCCGCGCCGACAAAGCCTGATCAGCGGATGCAACCGGGAAAGCCTTTATTTCTTCCGCTTTTACGGAGGAAACCGAAGCGGTAAGGTCGCTTTTCTTCACGGTTCCGTAGCCAATCACCACCACTTCGCCGAGTGCTTTGGTATCGGAAAGCAACTGCACATTGATTACGCTGCGGTCTCCCACGGCGATTTCCTGGCCGATGTATCCAATACCGCTGATTACCAAAATCGAATTGGCATCGGGTACGTTGAGGCTGTAGTTGCCGACAGCATCGGTTGAGGTACCCGTTGTAGTGCCTTTCACCGTGACATTGATTCCCGGTACGGGCGAGTTGTCTTGGTCAGTAATTTTGCCGGATACTTTTATGACTGGCTCCACCGTGCTGATGGCGGCAAATCCGAAGGCGGGCAGACCCGTACTCAGCAAAATGCCAAGAGCGGCCCACAGGAATTGAGTAAATCTACATTTCATAACGATTGTTGGGAGAAGTGGAAAAAAACGAATACTTGATATGCTTCAAAGCATCATCGGAAATAATCAAAAAACTCTTGCTTAATGGTGTTGCCTTAAAACACCGGCTTGTATCCGAATAATCCCATCCCTGAACCAGTCAAGGAAATCGGAAAGGGGTTTTATCAAAGCCCTGTGTTTGGAAAATTGGGGCTTTTCGCGCAAAATCAACGACAGGAACTTGTGACTTTTAATGGTCGCAAGCACTAAAACAGGACTGAATTATCAATATGTTTCAAATAAACACTGAAATATTTATAAAAAAAATTATTTGGAATCAATTTGATATGATTTTCTTGGAACCAGTTCGGAAAGCAAATGCATTGCCTCGGCGGGTTTGGCATTTTTGAAACCTGCCTGCCGGTTCATTCACTCCGACACGTACGCCACCCCGCCTGCCTCGGGCAGGGGCGCACAGGTCGGACAAGCGTGCCGGAACAGGCAGGGACACCGTTTTGAATCGGCATGAAAATGGCCACCCAGCATTGCCATCCAAATGCTTTCCCGCAAGAAACTTGTGATGAATTGAGGCCGCCGCTTCGGTTTTGGAAGCAGCCGCAACCGCCACAGGATGCAGGAAAAAGGCCAAGACAGCGGCAAACAAAATAGTATGTTTCAAAAAGCCCAAACCTGCTTGTGAAATAATCGCGGACAAGCACAAAACGAAAAACCCCGCTGTCTGTAAAGGCAGCAGGGTTTTTCATAGGTAGCGTTTTCCGGAAACAAATAACAGACGAGTAATTGGCAGCCAAAAGCCTGTCAATCACTGTT
Organism: Sphingobacteriales bacterium; assembly: GCA_031424975.1. Taxonomy (GTDB): domain Bacteria; phylum Bacteroidota; class Bacteroidia; order Cytophagales; family 172606-1; genus Xanthocytophaga. The sequence goes on along the minus strand of JANPIL010000346.1, from coordinate 12,508 downwards.
GGCTTACTTGTTCACTTCCTCGTAATCCACGTCGGTCACCTCGTCTTTGCCATTGGCATCGCCATTGGGTTGGCCGGGGCCGGGGTTTGCGCCCTGTCCCGGATTTGCGCCTTGGTCGGCACCGGCGGCGTTGTACATCTCCTGCGAGGCAGCCTGCCAGGCGGTATTCAGCTTTTCCATGGCGGCATCAATGGCGGCAATGTCGCGGGTGCCGTGGGCGGTGCGCAAATCGGCTAAAGCCGATTCGATAGCCGTCTTGTTGACTTCCGACAGTTTATCGCCGTAATCCTTGAGTTGCTTGTCGGTCTGGAAAATCAGCGAGTCGGCGGCGTTCACTTTCTCCACTTTTTCCTTTTCCACACGGTCGGTTTCCTCATTGGCCTTGGCCTCGTTGCGCATCCGCTCAATATCGGCATCCGTCAGGCCGGACGAGGCTTCGATACGGATTTTCTGCTCCTTGCCCGTACCTTGGTCTTTGGCCGACACGTGCAGGATGCCGTTGGCATCAATATCGAAGGTTACCTCAATCTGCGGCACGCTGCGCGGGGCGGGCGGAATGCCATCCAGGTGGAAACGCCCGATGGTGCGGTTGCCGCTGGCCATTTCGCGTTCGCCTTGCAGCACGTGGATTTCCACGGAAGGCTGGTTGTCCGATGCAGTCGAGAATTTCTCCGATTTCTTTGTCGGGATCGTGGTGTTGGCACCAATGAGCCGCGTGAACACGCCGCCCAGCGTTTCAATGCCCAGCGAAAGCGGTGTCACGTCGAGCAGCAGCACGTCTTTCACTTCGCCCGTCAGCACGCCGCCTTGAATTGCCGCACCCACGGCCACAACTTCGTCCGGGTTCACACCCTTGGAAGGTTTCTTGCCGAAGAATTTCTCCACTTCCTCCTGGATGCGCGGAATGCGCGTGGAGCCGCCCACCAGAATTACCTCGTCAATGTCGGAGTTGGCCATGCCGGCGTTTTTCATGGCACTGCGGCACGGAGCCAGCGTCCGCTGGATCAGGTCATCGCAAAGTTGTTCGAACCTGGCACGGGTCAGCGAACGCACCAAGTGTTGCGGAATGCCGTCAATCGGCATGATGTAGGGCAGGTTTATCTCGGTCTGCGTGGAACTCGACAGTTCGATTTTGGCTTTTTCAGCCGCTTCCTTCAGGCGTTGCAAGGCCATCGGGTCTTTGCGCAAGTCCACGGTCGGGTGGTCTTTCTTGAACTCATCGGCCAAGAAATCAATGATTTTCTGGTCAAAGTCATCGCCACCTAAGTGCGTGTCGCCATCCGTTGACTTTACTTCAAACACACCATCGCCGAGTTCCAGGATGGAAACGTCAAACGTGCCGCCGCCCAAATCAAACACGGCGATTTTCATTTCCTGGTTTTTCTTGTCCAACCCGTAGGCCAGTGCCGCTGCCGTCGGTTCGTTGATAATCCGTTTCACGGTCAGTCCGGCAATCTCGCCGGCTTCCTTGGTGGCTTGGCGTTCAGCATCGTTGAAATACGCCGGAACCGTAATCACCGCCTCGGTCACGGTGGTGCCCAAGTAATCCTCGGCGGTTGATTTCATTTTTTGCAAAATCATCGCCGATATTTCCTGCGGCGTGTAAAGCCGGTCGCCGATGCGCACGCGGGCCGTATCGTTGGGGCCTTGCTCCACTTGGTAGGTCACACGTCCGGCCTCCGTTTTCTCTTCCGAAAAACGCTTGCCCATGAACCGCTTGATGGACTGAATGGTGTTTTTGGGGTTGGTGATGGCTTGGCGTTTGGCCGGGTCGCCCACTTTGCGTTCGCCATTGTCCAAAAACGCCACCAGCGACGGCGTGGTGCGGCGGCCTTCGCTGTTTGGAATCACAACGGGTTCGTTGCCTTCCATTACCGACACGCACGAATTTGTGGTGCCCAAGTCAATACCGATAATTTTTCCCATGGTTGTATCGCTGTTTGGTGATTGTTGTGTGTACGGTTCTGTTTGCTTTCCTTACCCTTACAAGCCGTGTGCCACAACCGGGTTTCCGGTCTTCCAATCTGCAATTTTTGGTGTATTCTTATTTTGTAAAATGCTTATTTTCAGTATCTTATATATTTTTCTCGAATCCAGTTCTGCCACATCCGAAAGGAAGGGCGCAAAGCGTTTGCGACAAAAAGTGACAGAATGACAGGCGCAAATGCGGATTTTGCGCCTGGGCATTGCCTTGGTAAAGTGCAGGTTTGGGCTTTTTGGGCGATACTATTTCGGTTTGGATGCTTGAAACGTGTACCAATCAAATTCTCCCTTCAAAATAGTATCCTCCACAAACCCAAAACCCGCCACTTGCACGGTTTGGGAGCCGCCTTTTCTATGATGGCCGGAAGGCACAAGCCCGCAAGGATGTGTATCCTTGCGGGCTTGTGCTTGGGGCGGGCTTGTTGGCGCGTCAGTTGCGGGTTTCCGTAGACCGTATCAGGCTCACGCCCGCCAGCAGGAACACCAGACCCACTACGAACGGCACCGCCGATTCGCCTTTGGTCACCGAAAACCCGAGCGTCGGCCTGCCATCCGACAGGAATGCCGCGCAAGCAAAAAGCACCATGCCAATGCCCAGCACGGTGAGCACGGCACCGAAAATCTTCTTCAAATCCATATCCATTTGGTTGCCTGTTTAAAGTGAAAAATCGCACGCGGTAATTTTTTCCCTGCAAAATAGTATATTTTCAAAAGCGAAAACCCGCCCTGCGGCAACACCAACAAAAAAGCCTTCCCGGTGCGGAAAGGCTTTTTTGTTGGTTGGCAATGGGTTCTCAGTTGTTGTTGATCAAGCCTATCAGCAACAGCACCAAGCCGATGACGAGGAATATGGCTCCGAGGGTTCCATCCACAGCCAAAAGGAAAATCAGGCCGATAATGGCCAGAATCAATCCCACCAAGGTCAGGGTATCCAACGCTTGGGCGGCTGATTTCGATTCCATTTCCTTGATTTCGGTGGTTTTCTCAACGCCCATTTTGTTAAGTTTTTTGCTCAGTTTTTTCATTTCCATCCGGGCTACCGCCTTTTGAAATGTACCCGGTTCTTTTACCTCGCCAACCGCCTGTTTTTCGGTGGCTTTGGCAAGGGCCGCATTCACTTTGGCAATCTGTTTCGCCTGCTTTTTGGTCGCATTGGCGGGTATTGCCAATTGGGGGGCTTTTTTGACTGCTTTTTCCGCAGTGTTGGGGGCCGTTTCAACAACCACCGGTGCGGAAGCCTGGGGCAGCGCGTCTGGCTGGCTCATTTGCGCGCCTTGGGCGGGTTGCAGCGCGGGTTGTGTCTGCGCGGAAACGGTGTTTGCCAGCAGGAAAGCGGCCGCAAATGCGGTTCCGATGAAACGCGCAAGGGTTTGTTTTGCCTTTTTCATACGCATGGATTGGGATTGGAAAATGGGTTGGATTGAAAAAATATAACTTAAAAACAGATAGGTTCCACTTGTCCGGCTGCCATGCAGCGGGGCTGTCTGATGCGCCCAAATATATGCGTTGTTTCCAGAACACCAAAACAGGACGCTGGCATCAAATAACTGTCCGGGCTTGCAAAACCTCTTTCAAAGGCCTTGCAAGCCCGGATGCCAGCGTTTTACGGCGTGGAAAATAAGTTTTGAACCGACATAAAGCCTGTGCAGAAGGCAGTGCCGAATCCGGGCGAAGGCCAGCAACAACCGTGGAAGTAATGCTAAAATAGTATGCCAACCTTGTGCTGGGGAGGGTTTTGGCTTTTCAAAATATACTATCTCACGGAGCCAAAGGCTCATGCAAAGGCTGCTTTCCATCCGGCAAGACCACCGGTTTCAGGTTCATTTTTTCCGCCAACTGTAGCATGAATGGGTAGGCCTCGTCCCATTCGTTGCGCAGCTTGCCATCCAGGATTGCCTCGCGGATGGCGGTCTTGATCTCACCCACTTGGCGCGAGGGCGGCAACCCGAAAGTCTCCATGATCACCTCGCCCGTAACTACCGGCTGGAAAACGCGCATATTGTCGCTGGCCTCCACTTCAAGCAGCCGCCGCTCCACGCGGTTGAAGTTTTCGATGTGCTTCCTGACCTTATCGTTGTTCTTGGAGGTAATGTCGGCGCGGCAAAGCATCATCAGGGCTTCCAGGTCTTCGCCCGTTTCAAACAGCAACCGGCGTAACGCCGAATCGGTCACGGTTTCGCGAACCAGCGCGATGGGGCGCAAGTGCAGGCGTACGAGTTTTTGCACAAAGCGCATCTTGCCGTCCATGGGCAGTTTCATGCGCCTGAAAATGCCGGGCACCATCCGCGCGCCCACATCTTCGTGCCCATGAAACGTCCAGCCCACGCGGGTATCAAAGCGTTTGGTGGCGGGCTTGGCAATGTCGTGCAGCAGTGCTGCCCAGCGCAGCCATAAGTCGCCGGTGTGTTTCGAGAGGTTGTCGAGCACTTGCAGCGTGTGGTAGAAATTATCCTTGTGCCCTTTGCCATCGTGCGTTTCCACGCCTTGCAGTTCGGTAAGTTCGGGGAAGATTATTTGCAGCAACCCGCAGTGGTACAGCAGTTTGAACCCGTAGGAGGGCACTGCCGACAGCACGATTTTGTTCAGCTCGTCAATCACCCGCTCGGGCGACACAATGCTGATGCGTTCCTTCATGCGCACAATGGCATCGAAGGTGTCCGGCTCAATGTCGAAGTTAAGCTGGCTGGCAAACCGGATGGCCCGCATCATGCGCAGCGGGTCGTCGGAGAAGGTGGCCTCGGGCGAGAGCGGCGTACGGATAAGCTTGCGCTTCAAGTCCTGCACACCGCCAAACGGGTCAATCAACTCGCCCATGCTGCCGTTGTTCAGGCTGATGGCCATTGCGTTGATGGTGAAGTCGCGGCGGTTCTGGTCGTCTTCGAGCGTGCCGTTTTCCACAACCGGCTTGCGCGATTCCTGTCGGTACGATTCCTTTCTGGCTCCCACAAACTCCACTTCCCAACCACCGGTTTTCAGGTGGGCCGTGCCGAAATTCTTGAAAACCGCCACTTCCGTATGTTTTCCGTTGGCTTCGCCGAGTTTTTTTGCCAGCGCAATGCCGTTGCCATCTCCCAAGCACACCACGTCAATGTCTTTCGACGGGCGTTTGAGCAGCAAGTCGCGCACAAATCCGCCTACCACGTAGCTTTCAATGCCCGCTTGCCGGGTGGTTTCCGACAAGGTTTCCAAGATTGGATTCTGGAGGATGGTTTCGGAGAAATTCATGTTTTCAGCGGCGTGTACGCGTTTTTCTTAATCGGTCAAAGATACAAATAGCCGCCTTGAAAACCCAACCGCCACCTGATCCGGGTTCCGAGATTTCAACCGGCCAGGCGAAATGCGGGGCTGCGTGCCGCCACTGTTTTTCTGCTTGGCACGGTTTTTTATCCGCCCGTTAAAACATAGCAGGCAATGCCATCGTTTTGGCATGAATCCCGAACATTCGGAGGCTCAGATACGTATCTGAAAAGCCGGGGGAAAGCCGAAAGAAACCCATATCCGGCCGAAAATACGTATGTAAGTTTTCGGGCCGTTTACCTTTGCGCCGTCCAACCGTATTAAGGTGTGTGAACAAAAACCAAGATGCCAGTGTTAGTGCGAAACAATTGACAATCAGTAGCTTTATCAACAATAGTAGCTTATATACTTTACCTAAATCCTTACCGCTATGCTTCAGCCAGTCAACAGAATTCGCGTGGGTGTATCGCTGGTTTTCGCAACTTCTGTTGCGCTGGCGGTGGCCATCAGTACAATCATCGGCATCATCTGCCTTTCGCTTGCCAGTTACTAATTTTCCGGTTGCCGTATGTAGGCATCCGAACCTCCTTTTCCACCCGGAAAAGGAGGTTTTGCATTTCCGGGCGATACTATTTTTTTTCGTGGTGAAACCGGTTCAAGGTTTTTTCGGCGGCTCCGATCCTGACAGTCTCTGACGGCCGTCCCATACACTGATTTGTGCCGCCTTGGTCGGCTCTTTGCCTTCACCGGCCACGCCCTTGAAAGACCAGTCATCGGCGTTGTTCCAAGTGCCGGAACTTTTGAGTCGGAATGTGGCCTCCTTGCGGTAAAAAGGCCGCCAGTTGTGGTCGGGATCCAGTCCGCCGGGGAAAATGGGTGTGCCTTTGAATGAAACGGTCACGAAAAACACATTTCCGTGGTACCGCACGGGCTGGCTGATTGTCGCGCCGTCGCCTTCCAGCAATTCGGCTTCGACTTTTGCCTCGGGCCCGGCTTGAAAATAGTATCTGAACGAAAGGCCAAACCTCGCCTTGGCCGGATGCGACGAACGGTTGTTGAGCCGCGCCCTTATCTCCACGCCTTGTGAACTTGTGCCGGCAACCGCGGCCTCCACAAAACAGCCGTTGTCGGGCTTGGTTTTGGGCGGGAAATCCGGCAACGGTTTGCCACCTGTTTTCTCGGCCATCCGCGCTAAACTGGCCGTGATACCGGCGTTGTAGTCCAATGCGGTTTCGGTGCGGGCCGCATCGCTGGCTTCGGCCTTGTACGTGTCCGTCCAGTCGGGGCCGCCCACCAGTCCGCCGTAGAGTGTGTGCCGCGCCACCTGCCTGAATTCGGGTTTGGTCGGGTTCAGGTGTTCCCATCCCGCCCACGCGCCGTAGGCCGCCCGGTGGTGCGGCGTATTCACCACGGTTTTGCCAGCGGGTTGAAAACCAAGCAGATAGCTCCGGTTTTGCGGATTGCTGCCCAGCGTATAGTCGAGTTGGCTCTTGGCCCAGTGCAGGTATTTTTCCTTTTGCGCACCGGCGGACAGTTGGTCGGCGTAGGCAAAAAACACCCAGGCGGCATTGTTCACGTGCCGCAATGCACCCCACTCGTAAGCCAGTTTTGCCAGGCCGCCCGGACTTTTGGGCAGCCGCTCAATCCGGTCCAAAGAAGCTTCGGCGTGTTGGCGGTAGATTTTGTTTTCGGGAAACTGCTCGGCCAGCAGGATGAAGCACGCCAAATCGTAATTGCTGTAGATGTAGTTGGCCTCCGGCACGTGGCTGATAAATTGTTGCGCAAAGGTTTCGGCTTGGCCGAAATATTTCTTGGCGGCTCCGGGGTCGGTTTTCTGCAAGGCCCGCCCCAGCCAGATTGCCGTAAGGCACAGTTGATCCTGGAAGCGGTTGCCGTCATAAAATTCGGTGTGCTTCACAATCTCGCCTTTGGCATTCTTGGCGTTGCCGTTGCCTTGGTAAGTGGTGGCGAAACCGTAGAGTTTACGGGCATTTGCCAGCAGCAAGTCCGCGTATGCGGCATCGCCATGCTGCCGGAACACTACCGACGACACTGCCTGCGAGGCTGCCATGGCCGCCACAATGGATGTGGCCGGAGCCTCCGCGTCGGCATATAGGGCCGGGCGGCGCGGGTGCAGCAAGTGCATTACCTCGTTGGCCGCCCAGCTTGTGTGTTCTTTGTCGGCATTTCCCACTTCCACAAAAATCCGGTACGAGGCCAAGTCGTCTATCGTCTTGAAACGCAGGCACTTGATGAAATAGTCGCCCACCCATTTGAGGTTGCCCAGCAGGTAGGGCATCTGCCCGGATTGTTGGTAGCCTTTCGGGTAAGCCACCGCACTCCACGCCAGCGTGGAAGCGGCAAATGCCATGGTAGGGTTCCATTTGGGCGTGTCGCCGGCATCGTACCAGCCGCCCGAAAGGTCAATGCCGAAGTCGCGTCCGTCTTGCAGGTGCGAGTCGCCGCGCCACCCGATGCGGTTGTCGGCGGGCATTTTGCCCGAGCGTTGGGCTTCGTAAAAAAACATGGTTTTCTGCAACGCTTCGGCATAGTTGTATTGTGCTGAAACGGAAGCCGGAAAAGCCAGCGCGAAAAATAGTACGCCACGGCGCATAAATATGGTTTTGAAAGCCGAAACCCGGTTCATCGGTGCAGAGGTTGGGTGAGCCGGAAAGTTACGCGAATTTTCATTCCGCAAGGCCGCATTCCGGGTTTGGGCTTTCCCGTACGGGCTGCCACCCATAAATTTTCCTTTGTGAGAGCGGGGGAAATGTGCCGGAAAATAGTATCTTTTAAAAACGCAAAACCCCGGCTTTCGGTAAGCGGGGCTTTGCGTTTTTAAAAGATACTGAAAGGAAATAACCGGTTACTGGAACGGAATCGCCGGTTTTTGTTCGCGCACGATGCTTTGCTGCGTCAGGCTTTCCACTACGTTGGCTTGCAGCACAACCGTTTGGGTGGGTGTTTTCAGGTCGTTGGTGAAAACCGTCACGATTTCGTTCTGCTGGTTCAGGTTGCGTGGCGAATAGCGCAGTTCCAGCGTCGCCTTTTCCCCGGCTTTTACCACCGGCTTGGATGTTTTGAACGTGACGCAGCCGCAACTGCTCGATATGTTTTTGACAGTCAAATCGCTTTTGCCGGTATTAGTGAAAGCCAGGCTTTTGGTGGCCGTCTGCCCTTTTTCCAGTTTGCCGAAATTGTGGCCGGTGGCTTGCAACTGCAAAACCGGCGACCGGGCCAGTTCCTCGGGCGTGGCATCCGGCTTGGGGTTTACTGTGCCTTTAATGGTCAGCACCACGTTGGCAACGGAGGCGTTGCTGCTCACGGTGATGCTTTTGTTGAAGGCTCCCGGCCTTCCCGAACTGTTGTAGGAGGCCGTGATTTTGCCTTTCTTGCCCGGCAGCACCGGTTCGCGCGTCCAGAATGGCGTGGTGCAGCCGCACGAGGCGGTCACGTTGGCAATCACAATCGGGGCATTGCCGGTATTGGCAAACTCAAACTCGTGGGAGGCCATTTTGCCCTCAACCACCGTACCGAAATCGTGCGCGTCTTTGGTGAATTTGAGAACACCTTGGGCGCGGGCTTCCAGCATCGGAAATGCCAGAAAACTTAAAAAAACCAAGAATTTTACTTTCATAGTCCAATGCGATTGAATGTTTGGATAATTTTACCGGTAATACCGCAAATATATTGGTTTTGCGTACCGAATCGTATAAAGGTAAACCATCGGTTGCTTTCAAGCAAGCGGGGCGGTTTTGCCGGGTACGGGTTTTTAGCTAATTTAGCATCCAAGGGTGCGGTTTGGCCTTGATGCCCTTAGCTTACCGGTGTCTTCGCTTGCAGCGAAAGCACATTTGAAAATAGTATCCCCGCTAAAGCTAAAAGTTCCGCCAGAGGCGGAAACGGGGCTTTCAGCTTTCAAAAACCCCAAACCCGGAACCAACTTCACTTCAACCTAAATCCTGACCCATTTGCTCACCAACGAATCATTGACCGCATCGGCTCTGGACAAGGAGGAAATCATGCGTGATTACCGCCTCGCCTGCGAAAGCCGCCAAGCCAGCTTGCTGGGCAGGAAGGAAGTGTTTGCCGGAAAAGCCAAATTCGGCATTTTCGGCGACGGCAAGGAAGTGGCGCAACTGGCCATGGCGCGGGCTTTCCGCAAGGGCGACTGGCGTTCGGGCTACTACCGCGACCAGACGTTCATGGTTGCCATTGGCGAACACACGTGGCACGAGTATTTTGCCCAACTCTACGCCCACACCGACGTGGAGGCCGAACCCGCCACCGCCGGACGCATGATGAACGGCCACTTTGCCACCCGTTCGCTCAACGACGACGGCAGTTGGAAGGATTTGATGGCCATGAAAAACTCCAGTTCCGACATTTCGCCCACCGGCGCGCAGATGCCCCGGCTGCTCGGCTTGGCCTACGCCTCGAAGTTGTACCGCCAAAACGCTGACATACAGCACTTGGCGAAATTTTCGGACAAGGGAAATGAAGTCGCTTTCGGCACCATCGGCAACGGAGCCACCGCCGAGGGCGTGTTTTGGGAAACCATGAATGCCGCTGGCGTGCTGCAAGTGCCCATGCTGCTCTCGGTTTGGGACGATGGCTACGGCATTTCAGTGCCCAATTCGTACCAACTCACCAAAAGCGACATCAGCACCGTGATGGCCGGTTTCCAGCGAACCGCCACCGAAACCGGCCTCGAAATGTTCCGGGTGCGTGGCTGGGACTACTCCGCCCTGTGCGAAACCTACGCGCAAGCCGCCCACATTTGCCGCGAGGAACACGTGCCCGTAATGATCCACGTCACGGAGATGACGCAGCCGCAGGGCCACTCCACATCCGGCTCGCACGAACGCTACAAGCCCAAGGAACGCATTGCCTGGGAAAGCGAACACGACTGCAACCCCAAAATGCGGGCTTGGATACTCGACAACGGCATTGCGACGCTACCGGAGCTGGAAGCCATTGAAAGCCAGGCAAAAGAGGATTTGAAACGGATCCGCAGCGAGGCTTGGGAGGCGTTTGTAAAATCCATGAAACCCGATTATGAGGAGGCGTTGGGGCTGCTGGAACGCGCCACGCTGGAAAGCAAACGCAATGCCGAGATGCTGGCCCTGCACGAATCGCTGGCTAAAACCCTGAACCCGATTCGGAGCGATGCCATTGCCACCGTCAAAAAGGCCTTGCGGTTGCTGAGAAATGAACAAAGCTCCATCCGCACGCAACTGATAGCCTGGGTGGAACGCACCGCTGGGGAAAATTCGGTGAGGTACAATTCCCATTTATACAGCCAGTCGGCGGAGGCGGCCGTTAATATTCCGGCAGTGAAGCCCAACTACGTGGAAACCAGCCCCCTCATGGATGGCTGGCAGATTATCCGTTCGTGCTTCGATGCCATGTTTGCCCGCGATGCCCGCGTGTTTGCCATCGGTGAGGATGTGGGCAAAATCGGCGACGTGAACCAAGGGTTTTCAGGCTTGCAAGACAAATATGGCGAGTTGCGCATCACCGATACGGGCATCCGCGAAACCACCATCATGGGGCAGGGCATCGGGGCGGCCTTGCGCGGCCTGCGACCCATTGCCGAAATCCAGTACGTGGACTATATTCCGTTTGCCATCCAGACGCTTTCCGACGACTTGGCTTCGCTGCACTACCGCACCAAGGGCGGGCAAAAGGCACCGGTCATCATCCGCACGCGCGGCCACCGGCTGGAAGGGGTTTTTCACTCGGGTTCGCCCATGTCGCTGATTGTCAGTAGCTTGCGCGGCATAAACGTGATTGTGCCGCGCAATTTCACGCAGGCTTCCGGATTCTACAACACGATTTTAAAATCAGACGAGCCGGCCTTGGTGGTCGAGCCACTGAACGGCTACCGGCTCAAGGAACGCCTGCCCACCAACATCGGTGAGATGTGCGTGCCGGTGGGCGTACCCGAAATACTGCGCAAAGGCACCGACCTGACCATTGTGACCTACGGTGCCATGTGCCGCATTGTGATGGAAGCCGCCCGCCAACTGGCCGATGAAACGGGAATTGACACGGAAGTGATTGACGTGCAGACGCTGCTGCCCTTTGACCGGCACCACATCATTGCAACATCGGTATTGAAGACCAACCGCGTCATCTTTGCCGACGAAGACATTCCCGGTGGCGCATCGGCGTACATGATGCGTGAAGTGCTGGACGGGCAGAACGCCTACCGCTGGCTGGACTCGGCTCCGCGCACCTTGGCGGCGCACCCGCACCGCCCGGCCTACACCTCGGACGGCGATTATTTCTCCAAGCCCAACGTGGAGTCGGTCTTTGACATGGCCTACGAAATCATGCACGAAGCCGACCCGAAACGGTTCCCGGCGTTGTACAATGTTTGACGGGCAGGTTTGGCCTTTTTGAAAGATACTATTTTCACACCTGTTTCTCACCCGGTTGCATCCGGTAAAATTCGACTGGGTTGCAACCTGATATTCCAACGATATGCTGCTTTTCATCCTGATTTTGCTTGCCAGTCTGGTTTGCCAGCTTTTCCTGCCGTGGTGGATTATCGCCCCCATTGCTTTCGGTCTGGCTTTTTGGAAGTCGGCTTCGGGCAGGCAGGCGTTTCTGGCGGGTTTTGCGGCCATTTTCGCGTTGTGGTTCATTGCGGCCTACCTGCCGCATTACCGCAACGAAGGCATCCTGACGGCCAAAGTGGCGCAGTTGCTGGGTTTGCCGGCACAGTCCAGGTTCAGACAAATCAATTTGCCAGCTTCGTTTATAGTGTTGATTGCCACCGCGCTGATTGGCGGCTTGGTTGGCGGCTTGGCGGCTTGGTCGGGTTTTTTCTGGAAGCAGGCATTGTCCGGTAGCCAAGGCGCAAAAGCAGCCTGAAACCGGTTTCCAAGCCATAAAGAAAGCCGTTGCGGATTGGTGCGCAACGGCTTTCTGTCGTTTTTTCAAAAACGGAACAATTTTCAGGGCGATTTCAGCCAAGTTTCTATTTGCCGCCGCCGACTTGTCCGGGTGGGTAACGGGCCGGAAAACAATGGGGACGGCAGCAAGAAACGCCGTTCTCATCGAAGCCCCGGCAAAGGCGGAACCGTTTGCGGGGCCACGCGGGAATGTGCCGGGTTTGGCACTTTGAAAACATACTATTTTAACGTGAGCTATGGGGTATGGCCTAAAAAGAGCAAAAGGGCCAAAGTTTTAGCAACTTTGTAGTGATCAAACCACCGATGCTAAACCTTGAACCCTTATGCCCGGCGAAGATAAAGAAAAAAAACTGATTGAAATTTTC
>JANPIL010000345.1:0-9616 GCA_031424975.1 Sphingobacteriales bacterium | reverse complement strand
GTGGTTTTGTTCGATTCGGTGGAGGATGCCGCCTTTGACCAGACCCACCAGTGGAACGGCAAAGGCTCCATTGCCCACCTGCTCACCCGCATTGAGGGCGATGCGATGCGCCAGAAACTGCTCGACAAACTGTCGGGCTATTGCGTGCGCATCGTGCTTACGGCCCACCCGACGCAGTTTTATCCCGGCAAGGTGCTCACCATCATCAATGACCTGGAACACGCCATCCGCGACAACGACTTCACTGAAATCAATAACCTGCTGCTGCAACTCGGCAAGACGGGCTTCATCAACCAAGCCAAGCCCACGCCTTACGACGAGGCCGTGAGCCTGTGCTGGTTTCTGGAAAGCGTGTTTTACCATGCCGTGCCCGCCATTTTGCTGCGCCTGATCCGGGGCCTGAAAGCCAGCGTACACGACTGGCCGCACAACCAACTGATACGGTTGGGTTTCTGGCCGGGCGGCGACCGCGACGGTAACCCGTTTGTAACGCCCGAAACCACGCTGCAAGTGGCCGATTTACTGAAACGCACGCTTTTGCGCTGTTACTGCCGCGATATGCGCAAACTCAAACGCCGCCTCACCTTCGACGGTGTGGAAGCCTGCATTGCCCGCGCCGAACGCTGCCTGAACAACACGCTTTACTATCCAGACGAGGCTAAGTACGACACTGCCGACCAACTGCTGGCCGACCTGCTGGAAGCGCGGACAATACTGGTGCAGCAGCACGACAGCCTGTTCGTGGATTTGTTGGACGGGTTCATTTTCAAGGTGCGGCTGTTTGGTTTCCATTTTGCCACGCTCGACATCCGGCAGGACAGCCGCAAGCACACGCAAGCCTGGGAGGAAATGCTGGGCCATGCGGAAAAACAGCATCCGGGTTTTTCGCTTGCCGAATACAACCGCTGGGACGAGGCGAAAAAAATGGCCTCCCTGCTGTCGCTGCCGCTGGATTTGAAAGAGGAAAACTTCCGTGACGAAACCACCAAGGACATCATCGGTTCGGTGCGGGCCATCCGCCACATCCAGGAAAGCAACGGGCGGGCGGGCTGCCACCGCTACGTGATCAGCAACTGCCAGAGTGCGCTGAATGTGATTCAAGTGCTGGCCTTGGTCAGGCACGTACACCAAACGGCGAATGTGCCCGTGGATGTGGTGCCGCTCTTTGAAACCGTGGATGACCTTGCCAACGCACCCGGCATCATGGAAATGCTGTACCGCCACCCGCAATACCGCCAGCACCTAAGCCAACAAGCTGACCAGCAGACAATTATGGTCGGCTTTTCGGATGGCACCAAAGACGGCGGCTATTTGCGTGCCAACTGGTCCATTTACCGGGCCAAAGAGGCATTGACCACGCTTTCGCGGCAGTACGGCGTGAAGGTTACCTTTTTCGATGGCCGTGGCGGCCCTCCCGGACGTGGGGGCGGCAACAACCACAATTTTTACGCGTCGCTGGGCAAGGAAATCGAGGACAAGGAAATCCAGCTTACGGTGCAGGGCCAGACGATCAGTTCCAACTACGGCACGGTGTCAACGGCGATGTACAACCTGGGGCGGCTTTTCACGGCGGGCCTGGAAAACCACCTGTTCGACAACCAGCGTCACGAACTGACCGATGCGGACAAAAACCTGCTGGAGGAGATGGCCGAGGCTGCCTACCAATCATATCTGGGCCTGAAAAACCACCCGGCATTTGTGCCCTACCTCGACAAGATGACCCCGCTGCGTTTCTACGGGCAGACCAACATTGGTAGCCGTCCCACCAAGCGCGGAGCCAAGGACGAAGGGCTGAAATTCGAGGATCTGCGCGCCATCCCGTTTGTGGGTTCGTGGGCGCAGATGAAACAGAACGTGCCGGGCTTCTATGGTTTCGGCGCGGCCATCGGGCAGTTGCAGCAGCAGGGCAAAGGCGAGGCAATCCGCAACCTGTACCAGCATTCGCTGTTTTTCCGCACGCTGGTCGAAAACTCCATGCAGTCGCTTTCCAAATCGAACTACGCCGCCACGCAGTATCTGCGCGACAACCCGGCCTACAGCGAACTGTGGCAGATGATGCACACCGAATTCCAGCGCACCCAACGCCTGCTGCTCGAAGTGTCGGGCAGCGAAATGCTGCTGGAAAGCAACCCGGTCACGCAGCAATCCATCGCCATCCGCGAACGCATCGTGCTGCCGCTGATCGTGATCCAGCAATACGCCCTGCAAATGCTGAACACCGAGGAAATCGGGCAGACCGACCGCGCCGAAGCCTACAACAAATTAGTGATGCGGGCCATGTTCGGCATCATCAACGCGGCCCGCAACTCGGCCTGAAAGTCTTGTTCAAAAAGGCGGGTTTGGGCTTTCGGAAAGATACTATTTTGAGGCGTTACTGGCGCGGGATTCTTATCCCGTGCCGCCCATGCAGGCAGATTCCCATCTGCCGAAATTGCAAATTCACCAACCGCCGCCGAGATAGGAATCTCGGAACATGGGCGGCACGAGGTAGGAACCTCGCGCCAGTCTGTATTTTCACAAATTCGGGTTTGGCGTTTTTGAAAGATACTATTCTGGAAGTGAAGGCTTGGAAACGCAAGATGAAAGACCTTGCCCCGGTTACCGGCTGAGTGGCATCATGAAGGAAATCGCTATATTTGTCAGATCAATCATTCAAGTCGCCAGTAGGCGCAATGGGTTGCGTATGTACGGATGTTGCCAGCAATTACTTTTATGAAGATTAGATACCTAACATTAAAAAACCACCGAGTATTTGGAGACCTTTCACTATCGTTTTGCGACAGTGAAGGTGTTCCTGTGGACACGATAATACTTATTGGTGAGAATGGGACAGGGAAGTCGATCCTATTAAACATCATTTATGACGCGACAAGTTTTGCGCTGGATGATGTAAAAAGAGATGAGCAAAGGAGAGTTGAAGTCTTATTGACTGACGAGGAAATCCAAACACTCTCCTCACGTGACAATTTGAAAGATTACTTTACAAATGGAGTCAATGGAAACATTGCTTTCATTAACTACGACTTTAATATAAGTGAGAATTGGAATCAAATTAGATTTCAATTTAAAAGCAAAACTGGAGACGATATCAAAATCACGGGAAACTTATTGTCTCAAAATGGAATATTAAAATCAATCTTCTCAGACGTTGAAATAAATTTTACTCCAAAGGAATTATCTTCGGTTACCTCTGGAGATGTTGACCAAGCCATAAAAGGAAATGTTAAATCGTCTGGAAATCTTGCTACTGAGATTACGCAACTCTTAATCGACATAACCAATTTAGACGCATTGGAGTTTTCAAATTGGGGAAGAGCTAACGTAGATAAAAAAGTGGAACTGTCAATGCTTGATACTAGAATGAGCAGGTTTAAAGAGGCCTTCAAATACATGTTTCCAACAAAACAATTTCATAGTGTAGAAAATCATAATAATCAGAAGGTCGTTCAGTTTATTGAGAATGGAACAATCATACCAATTAGCAAATTAAGTTCAGGGGAGAAACAGATTGTATTTCGCGGTGGTTTCTTGTTAAAAGACAAGAGAAGCAACAATGGAACCGTGGTATTAATTGACGAGCCAGAAATTAGCTTGCATCCCAGGTGGCAGTTAAAAGTATTGAATTTCTATAAAAAATTATTTACAGATGATGCTGGGAAACAAATTTCACAGGTTTTTGTTGCAACCCATTCTCCATTTATAATTCATAATGGCAACCGATACAATGACAAAATTGTCGTTCTTGAAAGGGACTCCCACGGAAAAACGCTCTTTAAAGAGGAAGCAACTTTTTTCGGCTGGACGGCAGAACAAGTTGTTCAATCTGCTCTTAAGATTGAAACCCTTGCTACGCTTGACAAACCTTTGATTTTTGTAGAAGGTGAGACTGATGAAAAATACTTTAAGAAAGTGATTGATGTTTTCAATCATTCCCAACAAAATATTGAAGTGCGTTGGGTTGGGAGAATAGCCGAATCAGGACAACGTGAGTTTACAGGTGATTCTGCATTAGACCAAACAAAAGCATTTCTATTGGCCAATGCTGAATTTATAAAATCAAAAATTGTTCTTCTCTATGACAGTGACACAAAAGCCATTGAAAAAACTCAGGGCAAACTGACTATTAGGAAAGCCCCTAAAAATTCTGTTAACACATTATATAAAAGAGGTATCGAAAATCTACTCACGTTGCCAGTGGATTTTGCAAAGAATGACTTCTATGCAACCTCAGTAAAGACTGACGAATACGGTGCAACTAAGACAATTCAAGAGTTGGATAAGAACAAACTTTGTAATTGGATTTTAGCCCAATCAACTGATAAGATGAAGACTATACTTACAAAAATAAACGACCTATTCGTTTCAATTGCTAATGAGGTGGAAAAGTAACTGCTGGCAACAAAATGCATAATCAATGGCGGGGTTCAGTGTAAATTTGTAGTTTAGTTTTTCAAATAACGTTTGGTTTCGCGGGACAGTGAAGCACTTCGAATTCCTGCCACTGCTCATATACAAACGTTGGTAACTATTACAATCAAACTTTGCAGAAAATGAAAACAATTTGGATTCTTTTTTTGTATGCTGAACTGGCTCTAATAGCTGTAAGCTGCAATAATAACTCTGACAAAATTATAGGTGAATGGTCAGGTATTTATAATGGCAATACTACTAAAATGATTTTTGATAAATCAAATAACGTATTTATTGTTGATGGGAATAAGGCTTTAGGTGGACCTGATTTTGTAATTTATGGACACAATGCAGAGTTAAAATATAGACTCGATTACACAAAAAACCCAATTTGGTTTGACCTAATAGTACATATAAAAGAAAATCCAGAAAAAGATATTAAGTTTAAAGGAATATTGAAATATTTAACTGACACAAAAATTCAATATAGAATTAATTTTACACCGAATGGTAACCGCCCTGATAATTTTGATTATGAGGACGATTCGAATACAGTTATACTTGATAGAAAATCAGAATAACAGTTACTAACATGGTGTTTTGTACAAGCAGGGCATGACGTTCAAACTTCGGCCGTTTGCATCGCTGTACTTTAGTTCGGGCTGGACGGAATTCTGTTGGGCTTTTAGTTGTTAACTTGTACTTTTATTTCTTTATTGATTGGGGTTCAGTTCCGGGCTGGACAATCAACACTGCCCTGCCTGCACAAAGCCCTGTTCGTTGGCGTTAAATATAGCAGTCCATACGATTCGCTAAGTGTAAGCGGGTTTGGGCTTTTTGGGAGATACTATTTTCCATAGGGCGAAGTCTTGTAAAAGCCCGGAGGGCTGGCATGGTTATAGAAAACAAATACGGCAACCCTAAAACCCCGGAGGGGTGGCATAAAACACCATGGCGGGAACCTATTCACAGATATACATACAGGCCGTATTTGCCGTCAAAGGCCGCAAAAACCTGATTCACAAAAATTGGCGCGATGAATTGCACAAATACATTTCGGGCATCATTACCGGCAAGCAACAGAAAGCCATCATCGTGAATGGCGTTTCCGACCATGTGCATTGCTTTATCGGCTTGAAGCCGAGCATGGCTGTTTCCGACTTGATCCGCGACATTAAAAACAACTCTTCAAAATTCATAAACGAAAAGGGATTCATACAGGGGAAATTTCAATGGCAGGAAGGCTACGGTGCTTTTTCGTACGCGCATTCACAAGTCGAACAGGTTTACAATTACATTCTCAACCAGGAGGCACACCACCAGAAGAAGACATTCAGGCAGGAATACCTTGAATTCCTCACCAAATACGAAATCAAACACAAACCAGAATACCTGTTTGAATGGCCGGAATGATGTCACCCCTTCGGGGTTTGTTTGACAATCCCCGTGCTATAATAATTGCATCCCTTCGGGATTGAAAAGACATTTTTGCCGGGCTTTGCCTGCCCGCGCCAAGCCGCAAATCGTCATGCCACAACAATCGCGTCTCTTCGGGATTGAAAAAACGTTTGTGCCGGGCCTTGCTCGCGTTCGCAACTCCGAAAATCGTCAGCGACAAACACACGAACAGGTACGGCTTGTAGGGTGGGTTTGGGCTTTTGGGAAGATACTATTTCCAAAGCCGCACTGCGAACCTGCCCGGATGGCACAATTTGCGTACCTTTGATGGAAATATGATTTTTCCGCCATCCTTATGAATATTTTCCAGACCCCACGCCTGCAAACCCTGCTTCCGGCCATCCGCGCGTTTGTGGAAACCGAACTGTTGCCTTTGGAGCCGCAATTCATTCACCAGCCTTTTCATGCAATTGAACCCGTCTTGCAGCAAAAACGCCAGCAAGTGAAACAATTGGGTTGGTGGACACCGCACCTGCCCGAAGCGGAAGGCGGCTTGGGTTTGTCGCTGCTGGAGTTTGCGCAGGTCAGCGAGGAATTGGGCCGCACCCCCACCGGACATTTCGTGTTCAACTGCAACGCGCCCGACATCGGCAATATGGAACTGATGGCAAAGTTCGGCACCGAAGCGCAGAAACACGCATTTCTGGAGCCACTGATGCGCGGCCAAATCCGCAGTTGCTTCTCCATGACCGAACCCGAACACGCGGGTTCCAATCCGGTGATGATGAGCACCACGGCCGTGCGCGAAAACGGCCACTACACCATCAATGGGCACAAATGGTTCACCACTGCCGCCGATGGTGCCGCCTTTGCCATTGTCATGGCCATTACCAATCCCGAACGTGAAAGTCCGCACCAACGCGCCAGTATGCTTATTGTGCCCGCCGACACGCCTGGTTTCCGGCTGGTCAGGAATATTTCCATCATGGGCGAAACCGGCGACGGCTACAACAGCCACGCCGAAATCCGCTACGAAAACTGCCAAGTGCCCGTCGGAAACCTGCTGGGAGAGGAGGGAGGCGGTTTTGCGTTGGCGCAGGAACGCCTCGGGCCGGGGCGCATCCACCACTGTATGCGCTGGATCGGCATTTGCGAACGGGCCTTTGAAATGATGTGCCGCTACACCGCCACGCGCGAACTGTCGCCCGGCAACTATCTCGGCCACCAGCAGATTATCCAGACGTGGATTGCCGAAAGCCGCGCCAACATCACCGCCGCCCGGCTCATGGTGCTGCATACGGCCATGGCCATGGAGCAGCAGGGCCAGCAGGCGGTGAAAGAGCAAATCTCAACGATCAAGTTCTTCGCCGCCAACGTGTTGCACCAAACGCTGGACAAAGCGATTCAGGTACACGGGGGTTTGGGCATTACGGACGATACTATTTTGAGTTTCTGGTACCGCCATGAACGCGCCGCCCGCATCTACGACGGCCCCGACGAGGTACACAAGTTGGTGCTGGCACGGAAGATTCTGAAGGATTACGGCCTGAAGAAGTAGGGGCGGCTCTTGTGGCCGCCCAATCCACTGTATTTTTATATCGGACGGAAACAGAAAACCTGACCTATCTAATGCTCGACCAACCCAAAGCCATCCGCCCCGGCGAGGAACTGGATGCCGCCAAAATAGTATCTTTCCTGGAAGCCAAACTCGGCACGCGCCAGCCGCTGGAAATCAAACAATTTCCCAGCGGATTTTCCAACCTGACTTATTCGCTGCAATACGGCGAACACGATCTGGTGCTGCGCCGACCGCCGTTCGGGGCTAACATAAAATCGGCCCACGACATGGAACGCGAATTCCGGGTGCTGTCGCTGCTGAAACCCGTGTTTGGTAAAGTGCCGCAACCCATTGCCTATAGCGATGATCTGGAACTCATCGGTGCGCCATTTTATATCATGGAACGCGTAAAAGGCGTGATTTTGCGCAGCCAACCGCCAAAAAACTTGGCAACCGACCCCGAAACCATGCGGCGGCTCTCGGAAATGCTGGTGGATACGCTGGTGGAAATCCACGCGATTGACGTTGAAAAAACGGGATTGCGGCAAATGGGCAAACCCGACGGCTACGTGCAACGCCAAGTGGAAGGCTGGACAAAACGCTACCAAGCCGCCCAAACCGACGAAATACCGCACATGGAACGCGTGGCCGAATGGCTGGCCGCCAACCGTCCGCCGGAGCGGCACGTGAGTTTCATCCACAACGATTTCAAGTATGACAACGCCGTTTTCAACGAAAACCTGACTGGAATCACGGCCATTCTGGATTGGGAGATGGCTACCGTCGGCGACCCGTTCATGGATTTGGGCACCAGCCTCGGCTATTGGATAGAACCCAACGACCCGCCCGTCATGCGCACTTTTAACCTGACGCACCTGCCCGGCAACCTCACGCGCCAGGAAGTGGTGCGCCGCTACGCCGAAAAATCGGGCCGCGATGTGGAGGACGCGCTGTTTTATTTCGTGTTCGGCAGCTACAAGATTGGCGTGATAATCCAGCAGATTTACGCCCGCTACCGCAAGGGGCTGACCCAAGACCCGCGTTTCGCAATGCTTGGCGAAGCCCTGCAAGCCTATGCGCACATGGCGGCCAAGGCGATTGACGGAAACCGGATTTAGGAAAAGCCCCGGCCCCACAAGGAAGCGAAATAGTATCTTTTCAAAAGCCCAAACCTCCTGCCGCACTTTCCAAGCCTTGAAAGGGCGTTATGCGCCGACACCGGGCACACTCCGGCGGGACAGTCAGAACTTCACATTCACCGATACTAGGAAATTCGCTCCGGCCTGCGGGTAGTAATAGTTTTCGGTGGCCAGCCTGCCTTCGGCGATGTAGCTGAACGTGTAGCCGTTCGGCTCGTACAGGTGGTTGAAAACATTGTTTGCGAGCAGAGCAAACGCGATTTCCTTCACGGATTTCGGTTTCCAGGCGTAGTTCAGGCGCAGGTCGTTGGTGAAAAACGCATCCAGTTTGCGGCTTTCATTTGAGGTATTATCCAGGTATTGCCTGCCAACGTATTTGGACAACCAACTGATTTCCAGATTCTTGACCGGTTTGTACGTCAGCGTTCCGGCCATGATGGTGTTGGGCGAGAATCCAATGTCCGTTGCACCGTATTTGCGGGTTTCCTGCGTGCCGGTGTCGTAGTTGTCAATAAATTCGCGGTGGCTGCGGATCCGGTTGCGGCTCAGCGTGGTGTTGGCCGCCAGCATCCAGCGGCGCGCCAGCGTCAGGCTGCCTTCCAGTTCAATGCCCGTGCGGTGGCTGCGGGCAATATTGGTGCGGGTGTAGTTGCCCACATCGTTCACCTGTCCGGTCAGTATGAGTTGGTTTCGGTAGTCCATCAGGTAATAGTTGGCGGTGAGGCGGTATTTTTTGGCTTGGCGGCGGTAACCGACTTCCACGTTGCGCAGTTGCTCGGCAACCGGACGGCTTTGCGGTGTGGAGGCCACAAAATCGTCGCGCGTGGGTTCGCGGTTAGCAATGCCGTACGAGGCGTAGGCATTGCTTTCGGGCGAAAGTTGGTAGGTGAGGCCGAATTTCGGGTTGAAAAAATGATAATCCGCCGATTGGGGCACATTTTGCCCGGCCCGGTCAAACCCGATAAATGCGTACGCGATGCGCCGGTATTGCAGGTCAACAAAAGCGTTGAGTCGGTCGGTCAGGTCATAATTGGCCTTGGCGTAGCTATTGAAATCCGTTTTTTGTGCCTCATCCTCGTAATACCGCTGGCGGATGTTTGAATTTCCGGCA
>JANPIL010000344.1:0-9327 GCA_031424975.1 Sphingobacteriales bacterium | reverse complement strand
ACTTCCACCAACTTTACCAATACGAGGCAAAAGGCATTCTTGTAAGCCGGTATCGTTTGAAATGATTCCTTGAAGGAAACAACCGACTGGACGACAACCCGCCGTTTTGAAAATAGTATCTTTCAAAAACGCCAAACCCCGGCCTTGCAAGCCGGGGTTTGGCGTTTCTCAGGCGAATGCCATCCGATTTACTTCACCGGAATCCGCAGTTTCTGGCCCGGATGGATCAGGTTCGCGTTTTTGATTTGATCCTTGTTGGCCTCGAAAATCTCCTGCCAAGTCACCCCCGGATAATGCGTCGCGATTTTGCTCAACGAGTCACCGCTTTTCACGGTGTAGGTCTGCTCCGTTTCCGATGCTTCCACTTCGAGGTTCAGGATCAGGTCGCCGGCGCGGTAATCGGGGTCAATCGCGCCGTACGTATCCCAAATCTGCTGTTTCACTTCTTCGCTGGGAGCCGTGCCGTCAATGTAAAGGATATTGTCTTGCTCACGCACCTGCAGGCCGGTCACGCCTTTGGTATTTGCCAAATTGACGAGCGATTGGTATTTATCTTGTAATGCCATAATATTGAAGGAAGAGCCTCCCCCCAGCCCCCTCCGAAGGAGGGGGAGAAAGATTGGCGGGTTTGGAATTTTAGAGAGATACTATTTCTGCTCCCAAAGAAAGTGTTCAAAAGCCCCCTCCTTCGGAGGGGGTTGGGGGAGGCTTTTACTTGATAGTGAGTTGGTTATTTACCTTTTTGGGCTTGGCTTCGTTGGCGGCCTTGATTACGCTTTGCAGGTTGGCGCGTTTCACCTCGCCGGTCAGCGTGATTTCGCCGTCTTGCGCGGCTACCATTACGCCGCTTATGTTGTTTTTGGTAAGGCTGGCTTCAACGGCGGTTTTCAGGGTTTCGTCGGGCGAGAAGGTGATGGCCGGTTCGGTAACAACCGGGGCGGGCGGCGTTACGCTCAGCGAGTTGGTCACCGATTTCACGCCTTCCACGGCTTTGGCGGCTTCTTCGGCTTGGGCAATCATACCCGCATTGTCAACCTCGCCACTTAGCGTAACCACACCTTCCAGTACCGAAACCGTGATGCCCGGCATGGTTTGCACGGCGGTTTGCACACTTTGGGTCAGGGCGGCATCGTCGGGTTTTTTCTTGCAGCCACTCACACTGACTATCAGGCTCATAGCCAGCAGGCAAAGGAAAAAGGGATTTTTGCGTTTCATAAGGAATCGGGGTTTTTGTGGTTGAACGTTGAGCCGTAAAGTAAGGTATTAAATCCGGAAAGCGGCAAGCATTGAGCCAAAAATAACTTTGGCATTGTTCTGCTTCAGTTTTTCAGCATACCCAAGTCAATGTCGGTCTTGGCAACGTTGGTTTCGTAGTGTTCCACAATCTCCTCTAAAATATCCTTGAGTTGCTCAAGCCTCTTGGTGCCGATGATGTCCCGGAATTGAGTGTCAATGTGCTGGGTCACGCGCTGCCAGGCCAACATGAAATGCACCCCGTTTTCGGTAACCCTTACCAGCGTGGCACGCGCGTCGGCGGGGTGCTTTTCGGTGGAGACGTAGTCTTGTTCCTGCAACTCCTTGATAATCTTGCTGATGGCCTGCTTGGTAATGCCGCACCGCTGCGAGAGCGAATTGATGATTGTGCCCTGCGCCGCGTCTATGTTCATCAGGATAATCAAGTGGGCGATGCGGAAATTGTCGTAGCCCTCCTCGTGCAGTTTCTCACCGGCCAAAGATTCCAAAAACCGGTACGATTTGCGCAGCAACTTGCCCATCAGCCGGTTTCGCCTTCCCCTGAATTCGTTTAACTCTTCGATTAATCGCGGATCCATGCTTTTCACGTAAGTTTTCTCAAATATAGCATTTTTTGCCAAAATTGTTTCGCTGGATCGTCTTTTTAGTCAATAATATTGACCAGAAAGACGATTTTTTGGATTAAATATTCATTTTTTAGTCTTTTTTGACCTGTATCAAAAATATATAGTCAATACTATTGACTTATTAATTAACATGGTTTACTTTTGTCGCATTGATTTCCGGGTGATTAACCGCCTGCGGAAAACGAAAGCCATCGGAAAGCATAAAAAATAGTATCCCCACAGAACTGCAAACCTCCCGCCACCGCATGGAAACCGAAGCAAAACCCGCTAATCGCGGTCGTAAAATCATTATCCGGGCCGTACTCGTCGTTGTTGCGGGCGTGGCCCTGTGGTACGGCGTTTCGTCGTTCAACTATGCACGCCACCACGAAACCACCGACAATGCCCAGATTGAAACCAACCTGGTTTCGGTGCTGCCGCGTTTGGCGGGCTACGTTAAAAACGTGAACGTGAAGGATTATGAACTGGTGAAAAAAGGACAACTGCTCGTGGAGATTGACGGGGCTGAATACCAACTGGCACTCAACGAGTTGGAAGCCGCCCAAACCCAGGTGGAGGCTGACATCGCCAATGCCCGCGCCAACGTGGTCAATGCGCAGTTATCCGTAAAGTCGGCGGCGACCAATGCCGAATTGGCCCGCATCCGGCGCGATAAGGCCAAACAGGACTTGGAGCGCGACACGCGCCTGATTGCCGACAAAGCCATTACGCGCAAGCAGATAGAGGACACCAAAACCAACTACGCCACGCTGGAAACGCAGGCCCGCGCCGCCCAGAACGAAGTGGCCGTAGCCCAGTCGCGGATTGCCATCCTGAAAGCCGCCTTGCAGAAAGCCACGGCGCAGACCAACGTGCAGCAGGCCCGCATTGACCAGCAAAAGCTACGCCTCGGCTACGTTGGCATTTACGCTCCCGAAAGCGGCCGCATTGGCCGCAAAAACGTGCAGCCCGGCCAGTTTGTGCAGCCCGGCCAGCCGTTGTTCACGATTGTCAACGACAGTGTGTTTTGGGTAATCGCCAATTTCAAGGAAAACCAGCTTGCCAACCTGCACGTGGGCGATGGCGTGGAAATAACCCTGGACAGCTACCCGGATATGCCAATGCAAGGCAAAATCGCCTCCTTTTCGGAAGCCACCGGTGCCAAATTTTCGCTGCTGCCACCCGACAATGCCTCCGGCAATTTTGTAAAGGTAACGCAGCGCGTGCCGGTGAAAATAGAAATCGCGGATGTGGCCAAGTACCGGGGCAAACTCAAGGCCGGCCTGAGTGTGGAGGTGGCAGTGAAAATAAATGAAAAATGAAGACCGCCTCCATTCTTGCGTCTCGCAATGACGACCCGGCTGGCAGGTTTTGCCTTTTGAAAACATACTATTTTCCGACCCAGCACCCTTACTGAAAACATGGCAGCAAAAGGTTTTGGCAAATTCATCGTTGTACTCACCACCATCACGGCAGCCATCATGGAGTTGCTCGATGTCACGATTGTGAACGTGGCCCTAACCGAAATGTCGGGTGCGTTGGGTGCCACCATCGAGGATATTGCGTGGGTGGTGACCTCGTATGCCATTGCCAACGTGATTGTGATTCCGATGACGGGCTTTCTGGCCGATTATTTCGGGCGCAAGAACTACTATCTGGCCTCCATCATCCTGTTCACGGTTGCATCGTATTTCTGCGGGGCTTCCGATACGTTGGGCGAAATCGTGTTCTGGCGGTTTTTGCAGGGCATTGGCGGCGGGGCACTGCTATCCACATCGCAGAGCATTTTGTTCGATGCTTTTGAACCCAAAGACCGGGGCATTGCGGCGGGGTTGTTCGGTATGGGCATCGTGCTCGGGCCAACGCTGGGACCTTTCTTGGGCGGCGTGATTATTGACAACCTTTCGTGGGAGGATATTTTCTACGTCAATATCCCCATCGGCATCCTGGCCGCCATCCTGACCATTTTCTTCATTGAGAGAAAGGCGGGCGAAGGCGAACGGAAAAAGTCCATTTCCATTGACTACCTGGGCATCCTGCTGCTGGCGGCGGGTGTGGGTTCGTTGCAGTTTGTGCTGGAAAAAGGCGAGTCGGAAGACTGGTTCGATTCCAACATGATTGTGCTGTTCACCACGGCGGCGGTGGTTGGGCTGGTCGGTTTTGTGGTCTGGGAATTGCGCGGAGCCACGCAACCCGTGGTGAACCTGCGCGTGCTGAAACACCGCACCCTGTCGCTGACGCTGCTGTTCACATTCGTGTCGGGCATCGGGTTGTTCACGTCGGTGTTCGTGTATCCGGTCATGGTGCAGCGCATCAACGGTTTCACACCCACCATGACGGGGCTTTCGCTGCTGTTCCCCACGCTGGTGGCCATACCCTTGTTCCCGATTATCGGCAAGCAAATGTCCAAGGGCGCACCGCCGCTGCCGTTCATCATCGGCGGGTTCGTGATTTTCATCATTTTCGGTTTTTGGGGCGGCTCCATGAATGGCGAGGCCGGTATGTGGGATTTTTTCCCGTCGCAACTGCTGCGCGTGCTGGGCGTTTCTATGCTGCAACTGCCACTCATCAACCAAGCGGTGGCCGGGCTCAAGCCGCACGAGTTTCCGGCGGGCATTTCGCTCAACAACATGATGCGGCAACTGGGCGGCGCGTTTGGCATTGCCATCGCCAATAACTACGTTACCACGCGCACCGCCCAGCACCGCACCGACCTGATGGCAAACATGACCACCGAAAACCCGCTTTTCATTGAACGGATAGGCGCGGCCAGCAGCAACATCGCCGCCCGCACGGGCGAGTTTTTCAACTCCACGCAAATAGCCTACAGGCAAATGGAACTGGCGGTGATGAAACAAGCCTATATGCTGGCATACTTGGACACGTTCCGCATCGTAGCCGTGTTTTTCATCATCGTTTTCCCATTGATTTTCCTGTTGCCACGCAAAAACAAAGTTGATGCCGATGCCGCCAAAGTTGCGGCAGAAGCACATTAGCCGCCTCCCAACCCCCGAAAGGGGAGTTTAAAAACAGTATCTTTTCAAAACGCCAAACCCGCCCATCCTAAGCCCCCTCTGCTGGAGGCCCCTGATGCCATGAAAAAAAACATCCAAACCTCCCTCCTTTTCTTCGGCCTTTGCGTATCCGTTGGTTTTGCGCAGGCCGTCAATCCGCCCAATCCATTGGTTTCGCTGGTGCGGCAATCGCTGGATTATTATCCCAAAATCAAGGAGCAGCAGCAGGCGGCGGCCATCAGCGCGTACCGCACCCGCGTGGCGCAGAGCCAGAACCTGCCGGTGCTTTCGCTTGATGCCAGCTACACGCGCATTGACCCGGTGGGGGTGATTACGCTGCCGCTGCCGGGCAATGAGGTGCGAACGCAATTCCAGCCCAACAACAATTACAACACGGCACTGACTCTGAACCAGACCATCTGGGATTTTGGCCGCACTGCCGCCAACGTTGAAAAATCGCGCGCCGACGAAACCCTGGCCAACACCGGCGTGGAAAGCCTCAAACACACGCTGGCCTACCAAGTGGCCGCGTTTTACTACGGAATCGTGTTCCTGCAAAAATCCATTGAGGTGCAAAAAGCGCAGATTCAGTTGCTGCGCGAAAACGAAAAGGTGATTGCCGACAAGATTAAAGACGGCGACGAGATTGACTACAACCTGATAGCCACACAGGTGCGCTACAAAAACGCCGAAACCCGGCTCGTGGACTTGCAAACGCAATTGGACAAACAATACATATTGCTCAACACCGTTACCGGCAAGGATGCGCGCGGCATCATTCCCGCTGATGCGGAATTTGTTTGGAACGCCGCCGAAGCCGAACTGAACCAAGCCCAGACCGGTAACTGGGATTTGAAACTGGCCCAAAACCGCGAACAGATAGCCGCACGCGACCTTGGCATTGCCCAGCGCGGCACGCTGCCCACGCTGGGTTTCAACGGTTCGGCGGGTTTCAAAAACGGCATTGTGCCCGAAATTGACCGCTTCCGCTTCAATACCTTGGCCGGGGTGCGGTTTTTGCTGCCCATCTACAGCGGCCACCGTGCCAAACAACAGATAGAAATTGCCAAACTAAACCAGAAACTGTCGCAATACACTACCGAAACACAGCAATTAACGCTGAAAAGCGACGTGGAGCAGGCGCAAAACGATTTGAAAGCCGCCCAACGCAAACTGGAAATGTATGCCCAGCAAGTGCAACAAGCACAATATGCCGTAAAACTGGCCAACACGCGCTACCAGAACGGTGTGATCACGAACCTGGACCTGCTCACATCGCAAACGGCCTTGGAAGAGTCGCAGTTGGGCGAGTTGCAGTTCAAATACCAACTGGTGCTGGCGCAGTTGCAGTTGGGCCGCTTGGCAGGCAGCAAGTTTTGGTAAGGCCGAAAACCGAGCCGGTAAGCCGGGTGCGGTGGCAAACGGGGTGTCGGCACGGAAATAGTATCTTTTAAAAAGCCCAAACCCGCTCTTCCGGTTCAAGAAAACCCGCGCAGAGCCAGCCAATGCCCAAAACGCCAAACCCGTGAAAAACAAAACCTTGCCCGGCCTGCTGCTGATTTTTGTGGCCTGCCGCCTGCCTGCTCAAGAAGTGCTGCCCATCAGCACGGAGCCTTCCGTTGCCGGAAAACGCACCATCAAACCCACAGCCGGCCTTGACATACGTTTTTCGACGCTGCGGGATCATAACCAGGAATCCGCCAATGTGCGCATCCGGGGTTTGCGGGCGGGTGTAATCGTGGAAACACAAAAGGCATACAAGGCCGGACTCGGCTATTATTTTCTCAACACCCGAACCGACAACCTGCGCACCCAGCCCGACAACTCCGGCCTTGCCTGCACCGGCTGCTACGCCACGCGCAAACTGGATTTCGGCACCGCGTATTTCGAGCCATTCTGGTTGCGCCGCCAGTACTGGCTCGTCAGCACGCCACTTGAAATCGGTTATGGCCGGGCAGCCGAACGTTATTACGATGCCGCCGCCGAAATCGCGCAAGCAGGCCGGAGCGGCGGTTTTGTGCCGGCGGGCCTGGGCGTGTCGGTCATCCTCAAGCCGCCCGCCATCCGGCATTTTCGTCCGTTGCAGTGGTTCGGACTGAACGCCTTGGCGGGATACCGCTATGTGCTGGAAGGCAAGGACTTGGCAGCCGATTACGACGGGGTATTCTACACAATCAGGCTGGCTTTTTTCCTCAACCGTTTAACGGATGATGTGAAAGACTGGCGGAAGGCGAGGAAAAAGAGGCGAACCGAAAAATAGTATCGAAAAAAAATGCCAAACCCCCGCCGCCCGTGCAACCTTTCGGGCAAATCGTGTGTCTGACCCAGGCGATGCCGCTTTGGCAAAAACGCACGATTCAAAAACCATCCCATCAGCAAGAATATGAGCCAAACCTTTCAACGGATCGGGAAAATCCTGGAAGAACATTTCCTCATCCACACATCTGCCGTGCAGCCCGGCAAATCGTTTTACAATGATCTGGGCATGAGTTCATTGGAGTTTACCGAACTGGTGGTGTACGTGGAGGATGCCTACAAAATTCAGCTTGCCGATACCGAGCTAGACCGCGTCCGCAACGTGCGCGACCTGGTTTTGTCCGTGGATAGGAAATTATCCGTCTCACCTTTCTAAAAACAAATTCCCCATGAAAAAATGGATTCCTTTGTTCGTATTAATGATGATACTAAACGCCTGCGAGAAAAAAGAGGCTTCCGAACCGACGCTTTTGGTGGGCAAATGGCAACTGTCGCTTGTGCAGGGACTGAATGGAAAATGGGAGGACGCACCGCCCGATTCCCCCATACTCGAAATCCTTGCCGATGGCTCAATCAATTACACGACCGTTGACGGAATAAAAATACCTGGCTGCTGTAGCCCAATTCCCTACAAAGCGGAAGGCAACAAAACCATTCTCCTCAGGTTTGAACCCGAAATTTGCAATGGTATGGCTTGTCTGTCAAGTATCTTATTCCCGCCGCCACCGCCTATCTTTGATTGGCCTGTCACTGGAATTGACGGGGACATACTGGAAGTGAAAATCGGTGACAGCCAACGGAAACTACGGTTCAGAAAACTAAACTGAAGGCGGGTTTGGGCTTTTGAAGAGATACTATATTTTTTGTCTTGAACCGGCGATAGCACTGATGGTTCGCTTTCCACCGGCAACATCCGCCATGTGCGTGACCGGCTTTGTGCGCGGAAAAAATTACCTGTTCCACCTTTCAAAACAAATTTCTCATGAAAAAATGGCTGTCATTGCTCGCAGTAGTGTTGTTGTTCAACGCTTGTAAGGAGAAAGAAACTCTTGAGCCGACATCTTTAGCTGGCCGATGGCAGTTGTCGGCTGTGCAGGAAATGAATGGAAAATGGGAGGACGCACCGCCCGACTCCCCCATACTTGAAATCCTTGCCGATGGCACAATCAATTACACAACTTCCGACGGATTCAAGATACGGGGCTGCTGTAGCCCGGTTCCCTACAAAGCAGAAGGTGACAAAACTATTCTACTCAGATTTGGAGGCGAAGGTTGCGAGTTGATTGATTGCATGATGATTGACCCGTCCAGTCCTGAGGCCAGCCTGTCTTGGTCTGTCACCAATGTGGATGCGCAGATGCTGAGCGTAAAAACAAGCAACGGCCAGCGGCAAAGACGCTACAAGAGAATAGACTGAGGGCGGGTTTGGGCTTTTTGAAACATACTATTTTGTCTTGTCATTCATTTCAACAAAGGAGGAATCGGGCGTTTGCCGCACAGTAAAACTTGGGTTTGCTGCAAGTGCAGGCCAGATTCCTCTTCCGTCGGAATGACAAAAACCCCGCAGGTTTCGGAAACCTGCGGGGTTTTTGTCATTCCGCGTATCACTTTTGCACGTCCACCACGCGGATTTCGGTGCGGCGGTTTTGCTGGTGTTCCTCTTCGGTTTGCGCCTCGGCCACAATCAGTTGGGTTTCGCCGTAGCCTTTGGCGGCGATGCGGGCGGCGGTGATGCCCTTGGAAATAAGGTAGGCCACGGCCGAGTTAGCGCGGCGGCGCGACAAGTCCATGTTGTAATTGTCGTCGGCGCGGGTGTCGGTGTGCGAGCCCAGTTCGGCCTTGATGCGCGGGTTGTCGTTCAAAAACTCCACCACCCGGTCCAGTTCCACGGCGGCATCGGGCCGGATGGCATCCTTGTCCAAGTCATAGTAGATGTTCAGGGTCAGCGTCACGCCTTTTTCTTCGGGGTCAAGCGGCACTTTGATGCGGAACGTGGTGTCGGTGACCGGCTTGATAAGCAACTCCTGCGGTATGGTGCGGCCCGACATGGAAAACGGTTCGCGGCGCGTCAGATAGTCAATTTTCTCGGCCACAATGGTGTAGTTTTTGCCTTCCTGCACCCGGAAATTAAACGCCCCATCGTCTTTGGTCGTCAATTCGCCGATGGTTTTGCCACTCTCCAAAAACCGGACTTTCGT
>JANPIL010000343.1:0-1925 GCA_031424975.1 Sphingobacteriales bacterium | reverse complement strand
AAGCCCTGCGCGACGTGATGAAGGTGGTGGGCAGGCGGTTCAAGAAGGAAGGCATCGCCACCAAATTGTTTTTGCCCGAGGATGTGGGCTGGCTCGATGGCGTGAAAGGCATGACCCTGCCCACGCTCGACGATGCCGAAGCCCGCTCGTATGTGGGCATAGTGGCCACGCACGGCTACGCCCTCGACGGCATAGCCCCGGCCTCGACCGATGCGGCGACCTGGCAAACGATGGCAAGCTGGGGCAAGCCCTATAACCTGCCCTTGTGGATGACCGAGACATCGGGCTACAAGAATACCAACGAAGGCGCGATTGCGCTGGCCAAGGCCATGTACACGGCACTCCGGTTTGGCAATGCCTCGGCTTGGGTGTTCTGGAGCCTGAGTACGGGGAACCTGGACGAATACTCGCTGATGGATAGCAAGGGCGGCAAAAGCAAACGTTATTACGTTTCCAAGCAGTATTACCGCTACGTGCGGCCCGGCGCGGTGCGCGTGGAAGCCGCCACCGCCGATGCCGATTTGCTGCCGCTGGCATTCATCAAAGACGGGCTGCCCGCGATTGTCATCACCAATGTGGGCAATGCCGAGAAAGCCATCCTCGTCAAGGGCGATGGAGCCTCGGCGCAATACAAGGTGTTCCGCACCTCGCCCTCGGAAAACTGCAAGGAGATGGCCACCGTGAAAACCGGCGACAGCGTGACCATACCGGCGCAGGCCGTGGTGACGCTGGTGGGAGTGAAATAAATTGGAATTGCATGGAAGACCGGTGCGGCATTTTCGGTGCGGCACCGGTCTTTGGTGTTTTGAAAACACGTGTCTTTGAAAATAGTATCTTTCGGAAAGGCCAAACCCCCGCCTTAACTTTACCAACCGGTGAACTGGCCGCCGGACTTGGAAAGTCGAGCCACATTGCCGCCCAAAATAGTATCTCCCAAAAAGCCCAAACCCGACCATGAAAATATTTGCCGGATGTTTTGTGTGGCTCGCATTACTTAGCCGCTTGGTGCTGGGCCAGCCGTCCGCCACCTACGCCCCCACGTTTGAATCCGTTAAAAAGCATCCGCTGCCCGACTGGTTTGCCGATGCCAAATTCGGGATTTTCATTCACTGGGGGCTGTATTCGGTGCCGGCTTGGGCATCGCCCGTGGGCGAACCGGGTTCGGTGCCTTGGGAAGTGTGGTTCAAGAACAACGCCTACGCCGAGTGGTATTTGAACACGCTGAAGTTCAAGGATGCGCCTACGTGGGCGCACCACCAGAAAACTTACGGAGCCGGTTTCGGCTATTACGATTTTGTACCGGTGTTCAACCAAGCTATCCGGCAGTGGAAACCCGATGAGTGGGCGCAACTGCTTGCCAAATCGGGAGCCAAATACGTGGTGCTGACCACCAAGCACCACGACGGTTTCACGCTGTGGCCGAGTGGAGTGCGCAATCCCAATTTTGCAAAAAACCAAGCCACCGTAAGCCGCGACATTGTGGGCGAACTGACAAATGCCGTGCGGAAAAGGGGCTTGACAATGGGGCTGTACTATTCGGGCGGGCTGGACTGGACATTCAACCCCAAGCCCGTGACGCACCTCAACGAGTTGTACCCGTCCATTCCGCAGGATTTGGCTTACGGCACTTACGTGGATGCGCACTACCGCGAATTGCTGGCGCGCTACCAGCCCGACATCCTCTGGAACGACATCGGCTACCCGCCCCACGGCAACCTGCCCGCCATGCTGGCCGCGTATTACAACCAAACGCCCAACGGTGTGGTCAATGACCGGTGGGCAAAGTGGGGCGTGTATGATGGCGAATACAAAACGCCCGAATACAGCACGCTGAACGAGATTACCGATTACAAATGGGAAACCTGCCGGGGCCTGGGCTATTCGTTCGGCTACAACCAGCGCGAGGATTCCACGCACGTGCTGTC
>JANPIL010000342.1:0-1500 GCA_031424975.1 Sphingobacteriales bacterium | reverse complement strand
GGCACGGGTGTAGCGCGCGGCAAACTCGATTTCGGAAATTACCGGAATGTTGCGGGCTTTCAGTTTCTGCACAATCTCCGTTTTGTCAGGGATGCCGGGGCTTTTCACCACTTCATCAGCATCCAAAATGCGCGCTTCGGTGTGGATTCCTTCCTCAAACAGTATGTTTTCGGCGAGCAAAACCTGCCGGTAATGGTCTTGCAGTTTGGATTTGTCGGACACGAACACGTCGAAACCTTTGGCCTTGGCCAGCAATGCCGCCCCCACGCCGCTTTCGCCCCCACCCAAAACAACGATTTTATGCTTGCTCATATCAATGGTTGTTTTGCTTTGTTATTCCGGGATATGACAAAGGGGGTTTGGGCTTTTTAAAACATACTATTTTACCGCAGTTTCAGCGTGGCGATGCTGAAAACCGCCAGGATGATGGCGATAATTAGAAAGCGGATCACGATTTTGGC
Source organism: Sphingobacteriales bacterium (assembly GCA_031424975.1). Classification (GTDB taxonomy): domain Bacteria; phylum Bacteroidota; class Bacteroidia; order Cytophagales; family 172606-1; genus Xanthocytophaga. The sequence continues at coordinate 1,039 of JANPIL010000342.1, read as the reverse complement.
CTCGTGGTAGCCCGATTTCTGATAATGGTGGTGCAGCGGAGCCATCTTTAGCAGCCGGTGTTCGCGGGCATATTCAATGCCGCGCCGGTGTTTCTGGTACTTGAAATAATACACCTGCGCAATTACCGACAGCAATTCGACGAAAAAAACACCGCACAGCACCGGAATCAGCAGTTCCTTGCGCACCATCAGTGCAATCACGGCAATCAGGCCGCCCAAGGTCAGGCTTCCCGTGTCGCCCATGAACACCGAGGCCGGGTACGAGTTGTACCACAAAAAACCCACGCACGCCCCCACAAACGCCGCGCAGAAAATAACCAACTCGCCCAGATTGGGTATGTACATGATATTGAGGTAGTTGGCAAAGATAGCATTGCCCGACAGGTAGGCAAACAAGCCCAGCGTGAGGCCGATAATGGCTGATGTTCCGGCGGCCAGCCCGTCAATGCCATCCGTGATGTTGGCCCCGTTGGAGACCGCCGTGATGATGAAAACGGCCACCAGCACATACACCATCCAGGCGTATTGGTCGGGAACAAACGGGAGCAACTGGCTGTAGTCCAGCGCGTTGTTCTTGAAAAACGGAACCGTGGTGACCAGCGACTTGATGTCTTTGTAAGGCGTGGCGGCCACATTGTCGTAGTCAATTTTGCCGCTGTGCTGGCGCACCACCACATTGTCGTTGAAATACAGCGTCAAGCCCACAATCACACCTAAGCCTACTTGCCCCACAATCTTGAACCGCCCTTGCAAGCCTTCCTTGTTCTTTTTGAACACCTTGATGTAATCATCCAGAAAGCCAATCAATCCGAGCCATATTGTGCTGACAATCAGCAGGATGATATACACATTGTCGAGCTTGGCGAAGAGCAGCACCGGCAGCAGGATGGCACCGATAATGATGAAGCCGCCCATGGTGGGTGTGCCTTTTTTTTCCATCTGCCCCTGCAAACCCAAATCGCGGATGGATTCGCCGATTTGCAGCCGCCGCAGGTAATCAATGAGGCTTTTGCCGTACACCGCCCCCACCGACATGGCA
>JANPIL010000341.1:0-4380 GCA_031424975.1 Sphingobacteriales bacterium | reverse complement strand
GCCGTTTGGCAACCGCTTGGGCCACGTGCCTCCCCATGCGCACCGAGCCAGTAGCCGAAACCAACGCAATCCGCGTGTCTTCGGCCATGCGCTGCCCAATGTCGGCACCGCCGAGTATGAGGTTGAAAATGCCTTCGGGCAGGTTATTGTCTTTCAGTACTTTGGCAATGATTTGCTGGCAGGCAACGGCACTCAATGGCGTTTTTTCGGATGGTTTCCACACGCACACATTGCCGCAAACGGCGGCCAGCATCGAGTTCCAAGCCCAAACCGCCACCGGAAAGTTGAACGCCGAGATAATGCTCACAATGCCCAGCGGGTGGTATTGTTCATACATCCGGTGTTGTGGCCGTTCGGAGTGCATGGTGAGGCCGTATAGCTGGCGCGAAAGGCCGACAGCAAAATCGCAGATGTCAATCATTTCCTGCACTTCGCCCAACCCTTCCTGGTATATCTTGCCCATTTCATAGCTTACCAGCCTGCCCAAATCGGCTTTGTGCCTGCGCAATTCATCGCCGATTTGCCGCACGATTTCGCCGCGTTTTGGAGCCGTCATCTGCCGCCAGACAAGAAATGCGTCCTGTGCCTTATGCATCATTGTTTCGTATTCATCGGCAGTAGCCCATTGCACCGAAGCGATTGGCTTGCCATCCACGGGCGAGCGGACGGGCTTTTGCCGGTCAATGTCAATGTTTCCCCACTGGGTTCCGGTTGTGTAGGCCGGGTTGTGCGGCTGTATGTGGAGTGTTTGAAGCAAATGCTGCATAAATGGAAGGTAAGGGGTTTGGGGTTTTCTAAAGATACTATTTTATCCGGCGGTCACGGGTTTGAAGTCGGCAGGAAAAGCGAACCGAAAACAATGACTGGCATGACACGCGTTGTTGGCTGCCCGAAAATACAAAACTCCCCGGATAAAAAGCCATCCGGGGAGTCTGCGTAAAATAGTATCTTTCAAAAGTGCCAAACCTGCGCGTTATGGTGCTATGGCATGGTAGCCTTTGGTGCCATCGCTAAACACGCCGCTAACCACAATGGCGCGGCGGCTGGTGTTGATGATCGTGAAGATTTCCTCCGCCGAACCGACTAATTTATCGTCGAGCCTGGTAACGATGAAACCCACCTTGATGCCCGCAGTCTTTATGCGCCCCTCAGATATGCGCACAATTTTTACGCCATTGGCAAGCTGCAGCCTCTTTTTCTCTTGGGCATTGATTGGTATCATGTCTGCCCCGAAAATGTTGAGGGTTTTTTCGGTTTTCAATTTGGGAAGATAAGTGTTGCCTTCGGTGTTGCGCAACGTGACCCAGATTTTCTGCGGTTCTCCGTTCCGCTCAATCTGCACGTTCATTCGGTCGCCAGGCCGGAAAATGGCGACAATGCTTTGCAATTCGGCGGTTGAGTTTACGGGCTGGTTATCAATACTGATAATCACATCATCGGCTTTGATACCGGCATATTGGGCTGCGCTGTTTTCGTTAATCCGCTCCACCCACACCCCTTTCACTTTATCCAAACCGTTTTCCTGCGCTTTTTTCGCATCAATATCCACAATGGTCACACCCAGCAACCCGCGTTGCACCGCACCATAGCGCAGCAGGTCGTCCATTACTTTCTTGGCCAAAACAACGGGTACCGAAAACGAATAGCCTTCCGAAACACCCGTCTTGGTAGCGATTGCCGTGTTGATGCCCACCAGTTCGCCGCGCAGGTTTACCAGTGCGCCGCCGCTGTTGCCCGGATTCACGGCCGCATCAGTCTGGATAAACGATTCAACTTGCAGGTTATCCTTGGTTTTCAGGATATTGATGTTCCTTCCTTTGGCACTCACAATTCCGGCGGTGACCGTGGAGGTAAGGTCAAAAGGATTGCCGACTGCCAGCACCCATTCGCCGATTTGCAAACGGTCGGAGTCGCCGTAACGGACAAACGGAAGCCCGCGCTCATCTATTTTGAGCAGAGCCAGGTCGGTTGTCGGGTCTGTGCCGACGATTGTTGCGGCGTAACTGCGCTTATCGTTCAGGATAACCTCTATCTCCGAAGCGTTTTCAATCACGTGGTTGTTGGTTACGATGTAGCCATCCATTGAAATAATAACCCCCGAACCTGCCGACTCGCGCGGAATATCGCCCTTGAACGGGTTCTCAAAGTCATGGAAGCCGCGAAACCAGTCGTCAGATTCCGGCTTTTCGTTATGCGGGTTCGGTTGGGCTGCCACTTGCCCACTGTATCGGGTTTTGATATGCACCACCGCCGGCCGTACTTGTTCGGCTGCATACGTGAAATTCAAGGGAACCGGTGGAATGGCCGTGTCGGGCTTGTAGTTGGCAACCCGCTGAGTAAAACTTTGGCCTTGTCTTTGTTCGATGGATTCGTAGTTTCTGTCGGGCATCAGCAGTTTGTAGCCGACAATTGCCACGATGCCGCCCAGCAGCGAAGCCAAGAACAATCCGATCACATACAAGCGTAAATTCATAATAAAGTAAGTTCAAGTTTTCAGAAAAAAGCAATTTTTGAAAGACTAAGTATGAACCATCACACCTGATGCACCAACGCAAAACCACGAATGAAAACCGAAAACAGGTTGTTGTACCTTGATAATGACACCGCCCTGCTTGAAAAACCAAAATCCGGATGCCGAAGATAACCCAGATGTGCAACCACCCGATTACCCGTTAACAAAACATCCTTGTAAATCAATAGGGTAATATTTTACTTGCAAGTAAAGATATGGTTTTTTGACATTTTCGCACAAATACATTGGCAGATACGAAATCTTGTGCTACTTTTGCAGCCTAAACAGTCCCGAATAGCTCAGCCGGTTAGAGCATCTGACTGTTAATCAGAGGGTCGCTGGTTCGAGCCCAGCTTCGGGAGCCTTGAAGGCCACACCTGCTCCGGTGTGGCTTTCCTTTTTTTTGGCATCACGGTTTTGGCATTAGGGCATTTTCCTGGCAGACCATTACCACAGCATTACGCTACGAGCAGCATAGCCGCCAACCGATGTTGATTCTAAGCATAGACACCTCCACAAAATCATCTTCCATCGCGCTGCACCAAGCCGGAAAACTGCTGGCTCTGTCAGAGTTTTTCGCTGAAAGAACTGCTTCCCATTCCTTGACCGTTGCCATCGAACAGATAATCCGCAACAGCGGATTGTCTCTCCAAGACTTGCAGGCTGTTGCCGTCTCCAAGGGGCCGGGTTCGTACACGGGCTTGCGCGTGGGCGTTGCAACGGCCAAAGGTTTGTGTTATGCCTTGGGCAAACCCCTGATAGCCATTGATACACTGGAAATAATGGCGTTTGGGGCAAAAGATTTTTACCCTGATGGCGATCACTACTTTTGTCCGGTGATTGATGCCCGGCGCATGGAAGTCTTCTGCGCTCTTTACGACCAAGATTTAAACGTGATTGCACCAGTTGCTGCCATCATAATAGATCAAAACTCTTTTTCTGACATACTTGTTGACAAGAAAATGGTTTTCATGGGCGACGGTGCCGCCAAATGTGAAAACAAACTGGTCACTCGGATCGGTTCGGTGTTTTTGAAGCAGTATAATCCCTCGGCGCGCTTTTTGGGCCAGTTGGCATGGAACCGCTTTGAAAATAGTATCTTTGAAAATGTCCAAACCTTCGAGCCATTTTATTTGAAAGAGTTTTTGAGGTATTTTTGAATCGAAACCGCAATCATTATGGAAACACAGGTTATAAACCGAATCGCCAGCAGCGGCCTCGTTACCTTAGATTTGAAAGATTTTTCGCCTGCGGATGCCTGCGTTGTCTACGACATAAAGGACAACTTGTTTGGGGGCTTTGTTTTAAAGGAGAAGGAGTTCAGGGAATTCTTGAAAGGTAACGATTGGGATAAGTACAGAAACACCAACGTTGCCATTACCTGTTCTGTGGATGCTGTTGTTCCGGTGTGGGCGTATATGTTGTTGGCGGCATATTTGGAGCCATTCGCCAGCAGCGTTGTATTTGGAGACAGAGACGACTTGGAGAAAGAATTGTTCCGAAAGGCATTGGCAAAAATAAATCTTCAATTATATAAGGATGCAAAAGTGGTTGTCAAGGGATGCGGGGATATGCCAATCCCGGTAAGTGCCTACGTTGAAATCACGCGTATTCTCAAACCCGTAGTCCAAAGTATAATGTATGGAGAGCCGTGCAGTACTGTTCCCATATATAAGCGTTTGAAAATCAGGTAAATAACAAGGAATTCGAGGTTTTTGAAGAAAAAATTGCGTACTAAATACTTAACCTTTACTTTTGCAACCCGGTTATAATTTTGGCGGGGTTTCGGATGTAGGCAGCGAGTGTCCGGGAGGTTGGGGGTTTAAATTTTTTTCACATTTCCCTTGCAATCCAAAAGCCAAGCATTA
>JANPIL010000340.1:0-5403 GCA_031424975.1 Sphingobacteriales bacterium | reverse complement strand
GGCTGGGTTTATCCGGCATTTTACACGTCCATGACCGCCGGTGAAATCGGCACACTGACCGAGGCCGCGCGGCGCGGCAAAACGAAAGGACGGCTGTGGCAGCACTATTCCGATGCGCTGACGCGGTTCAAATACGAACTGCAATACCGGGGCGAAGATGCCATTCCCAACGAGAGTGCGGACCAAGGGCCGGTGCTGTTTCCGAAACTGTTCCGCAGGCAGGTGGCGTGGATATTGGGCAAGCGGGCAGGCATCTGGAGCGGCGGCATGAAAACCTACTTGGCGCGCAACCGGGAACAACTCTACAAGACCAACGAGTTTCTCGAACAGACCATCCACACGGCCCCGGCCTATTACCTGCACGAGTTTGTGACCAACAACCGCTTCACGCTCAAACCCGAAGAAGTGGTCTTCAAGGAAAAATTCTCCACGCTGGTCAATGAACTGGGCGAGGAAATCAGCCAATGGTGAGCGTGCCGTAACAGGCAGGTCTGGCTTTTTGGAAGGATACCTGCCTGTCCGGCAGGCAGGCTGTTTTCACGCTTGCCTGCACCTGAAAGCCGCCGGATTTACGCAATTGGCCGGGCCGCAAAAATAGTATCTTTCCCGAAGGCCAAACCCGATTTTTTGCCAATCCGCCTGACCGGATACGTGCCTGACCGAAAAAAAACGCGGCTTTCATTCCCATTCTTGCGAATTTCCATAAATTTGCTCACTGTCCGCCCGTACCGGACACCACCGACCGGCTGCTTTCCCGTACAACCACCCATCCTTTCCAGAAGCATTCCACTCACTTCCCCTTTCCCATGCGTTTTGAAATTTTCCGCACCGACAACGTTTTCACCTTCCAGCTACTGGACAATACCCGGCAGATTCTGCTAACCGGCGGAACCCAGCCCAGCGTGGAAGCTTGCGTGGAGAGCGTTCGCGGCTTTGTGCAGGCCGCCGCCTCGCGCCCCAACTACACCATCCTGCCCGGCGATGGCACGGCGGTTTTCGCGGTGCTGGACGGCGGCCGCGAACTGGCCCGCAGCGTGGCCTACGGTTCGCCGGATGAGGCCGGTGAGGCAGCCGACACGCTGGCCGCCAACATGGCCGCAACCAGCGACCACGAAGTTGCCTACGCTGAAAACCGCACCCAGTCCGTGCGGCTCCCCGTTCCCACAGTGGATGCGGACATCTATGATTTCACGCAGGCCTCACAATCGGGCAACATGGGCTTTGAGCCTTTCCAAGGCAAAGACAGGCTTTATTTTTTCCATTTCAACCATACCGATGGCACCGCCCTGCTGTTCAGCCAAGGCTACACCAGCGAGGCCACGCGCGACAATGGCATCCGCTCAACAATCAGGAACTCGGCCAAGGAGGAACGCTACGAGGCGCGTGAGGAAAACGGAGGGCATTTTTTCATCCTGACGGCCGTCAATGGCCGCGAATTGGCGCGGAGTGCGGCATTTGGCAGCCCCGCCGAGATGGAGAAGGCCATGGCTTTCCTGAATGCTAATGCCACCGGCTTTGCGGATGCCTACCGGAAACCCGAAAAAACCCGTGTACGCAGCGGCAACCCACCGGTGGACAAATACAATCTTAATGCCTTGCCCGGTTCCGGGCAATCCGGTTTCGAGCCGTTCCAAAGCGTTGAAAACAAACAGCACTATTTCCACTTTAACGATGAAAACACGCGGCCCATCCTTTTCAGCCAAGGCTACAACAACGTGGCCGGACGCGACAATGGCATTCGGGCGGTAATCAGGAACGCCTACTTGGAAGTGCGCTACCTGCGCAAACAGGAAGACGGCCAGCATTATTTCACACTAAAGTCGGCCAACAGCCAGGAAGTGGCCCGCAGCCCGTTTTTTGGCTCGGCCATGGAAATGGAGGCCGCCATTGACTACCTCAAAGGTCAGTCGGTGACGTTTGCCGAGAAATATCAGGTGAAGATGCGCACCGCCGAATCGCCGGAGAGCCAGACCCGGACGTTCAACATCCACGTGGACAGGCCGGTTGCCGGTACGCCAGCCGCCGCGAGCCTTTCGGACGAACCAAGGGAAATTCCCTCCATTGAGCCGCCCCAAGAGATGCCACCCACCGAAGAGCCAAGGATCAATCCGGTTCCCGACGCGCCTTCCGAAATGCCGCCGGTGCGGGAGCCTGAACCAAGCCCCCTGCCCGATACGCCAAGGGAAATACCCGGCCCGGCCCAACCCACGATTGACCCGGTGGTTCCGCCAGTGGTGGCGAAAGCCAAAAAGCCACCGCTGGCCATGGATGTGGTGAACGGTGCGATTCCCGGCCGCGCCGGTGCGGTACACATCAAAACGCTGACCGCCAGGGGCATCAATAGCCGGATAGTGAGCTACACGGTTACCCAACTGCCGCCCGCCGACAGGGGGACGCTGCTGAACAACGGCATACCCGTGGTGGCCGGGCAGGCAATAGATGCGGCTGAAGCGGCGCGGCTGAAATTCGACCCGAACGGCGATATTTCCGGCGAGACCGGTTTCCTGTACAAGGCAACCGACGAGAACGGCCTGGAATCAAGCGTGGCCAAGTTCACCATCCCAATCATGAAAGCACCGCCCAAAGCCAAGGATGTGGTGTTTGGCACGGTGAAGGCCGGTGCCGGTGCGGTAACAATCAATCCGCTGACAGCAACGGCCAAGGAAAGCGAAATAGAAAAATACATCATCACCGCACTGCCTCCGGCAAACCAGGGCGTACTACTGCTCGACGGTTCGGAAGTGCAGGCGCAACAGGAACTGGTGCCATCAGCGGCAGACCGCCTGCGATTCAGGCCGGGCAAGGAGTACACGGGCAAGGTCATGTTCAAGTACAAGGCCATTGACGGCGAGGGAGTGCAATCTAACACAGCCAGTTACACAATCAAAATGGAAAAGGCTGCCGTGGCAGCGGCGGTGGCAAAACCCGCAAAAAACCCGCCCGCGCCGCGCAACCCCAAGCCAGCCAGACCAGTGGCGGCCACCAAAACGCCGCCACGAACTGCCCAGCAAGCCGCCCGTCCGTCGGCCATCCTGTCCGCCAGAACCCAGCCCCAAGCCGCCAAAAAGCGTTCCGTGTGGCCTTGGGCCGTTCCGGCAGCATTACTGGCGGTGGCCGGAATCTGGTATTTCGCCAGCCGCAATCCTGATGTGCCCGCGCCAATGGCTGCCCAAGGCAACATCGCCCAGACCGCCCAAGCTCCCAAACCAGTAGTGGCGGCAGTTGCGCCCACCCTCGAGAATTTCCAGCCCATCGCGCTGTATTTCGACAACGACCACCCGAATCCGCGCACCCAAACCGACAGCACCAGCCTGACCTACGGACAAACGTACGATGCATACTACGGACAGAAAAACAAGTTTGCGGATGAGTTTGGCAGGGGCTTGGCCGCAACCGAAGCCAACAATGCCAAAAAGGAGATGGTCGGTTTCTTTGATGGAAAGCTAAAGAAAGGCCGCGAGGACTTGATGGCCTTGTCGGGCAGGTTGCTGGAAAAACTCAAGGAAGGCAACAAAGTGGAAATCACCGTGACCGGCTTTGCCAGTCCGCTGGCTGCCAGCGACTACAACAAAATGCTTACTTCGCGGCGCGTGGGCAGCATTGAAAACCATTTCCGCACGCACGGCAACGGACAGTTCAGGAACTACCTGGACAACCGGATGCTGGTGATAACCGAGGCGGTATCGGGCGAGGAGGCTTCGCGGCAAGGCGTCAGCGACGACCTTGCCAACAAGCGCCGCTCGCAGTACAGTCCGGAGGCCTCCGCCGAACGCCGCGTCGAGATTACCAATGTCACGGTGGCCAAGCCGCAATGAGCAGCACTTGCACGGGATGGTCATGCAAGCCGGAAACATCTTTCAAAACAGTATCTTTTAAAAACATAAAACCCGCTCCAAGCTTGTAAGGGTGGGTTTTATGTTGCCGGTGTGCTGTCTGGCACTTGGTTTGCAGGCACAATCGGCTGGCCGGATGCTGACTTTTCATCCAGCAGCACCCATACGTTCAACTCCCAACCCATTCTTCAATCATGCACAAGTGCCTTTTCATTTCATTGACAATCCTCTCCCTGTGCGGCGGCTGCGCGGTGGCGCAGAAACCGGCGGTCAAGCAAAAGCCTGTCCTCGACTCATCATCCGTCGCCAGCGCCAAACCCATGGCTCCCGCCGATTCGGTAGTACTGCCACGCACGCGCACCAGTCCGGTGGCCGTGGCCTTTTATAAAACGCCGAACAACTACATCAAGGTGGTGTACGGGCAGCCGTACAAGCGCGGCCGGGAGATTTTCGGGGTGATGGAACCGTACGGCCAAGTGTGGCGCACCGGAGCCAACGAGGCAACCGAAATCACGTTTACCAAGGATGTGCGCTTTGGCGGAAAACCCCTGAAAGCGGGCACTTACACGCTTTTCACGATTCCCAATAAAGATAAGTGGACGGTAATCCTGAACAGCGACTTGGGTCAGTGGGGTGCTTTCAGCTACGATGCCAGCAAAAACGTGGTGATTCTGGATGCACCCATTGCCACCCTCCGGGAAATGTACGAGGCATTCACGGTACGCTTCGAGGATGCCAAGGGCGGTGCCAACCTGTGCCTGCTCTGGGACAGGACGCGGATTGCCGTGCCGCTCGTATTCGGGAAATAGCCTTCCCCAACCCCTGAAAGGAAATAGTATCTCTTAAAAGTCCCAAACCCCCGCTGTCAAAAGCCTCCTCCTTCGGAGGGGGTTGCCTGCCTGTCGGCAGACAGGGGGGAGGCTTCAGGGCTATGCTTCATCTATCCGCCGGATGATTTCCCGAAAATCGTCCGGGTTGGACACATAATCGAGGTGCGTGGCATCAATGCGGATGACCGGGCCGCCGGTGTAGTTTTCAATCCATTGCCGGTAACATTCCTGCAAAGCCGCCAGATAATCCGCATTCAGGTTTTTTTCGTAATCATTGCCCCGCTTTGCTATTTGCGCCGTGAGCTTGGGCAAATCGGCTTCCAAGTAAACCAGCAGATCAGGCGGACGCACCAACCGCGACAGGGAGCCGAACAGTTTCAGGTACGTCTGGTAGTCGCGCTGGCTCATCCAGCCCGACTCGCGGAGGTTGCGGGCAAACACGTGCGCATCTTCGTAGATGGTGCGGTCTTGGATTACGGAGCCGCCGAGCCGGTTCATTTCCAGCACCTGCTCAAAGCGGCTGTTGAGAAAATGTACCTGCACATGAAACGCCCACCGTGCCATGTCGGCGTAAAAATCAACCAGGTACGGGTTGGCCTCCGCCACTTCGGGCAGCACCTGCCAGCCATAGTGCGCGGCCAGTAACCGCGATAGCGTGGTTTTTCCGGCCCCGATATTTCCTGCGATGGCGATGTGCATAAGAAGGCCTCCCCCCTGTCTGCCGACAGGCAGGCAACCCC
>JANPIL010000339.1:0-21479 GCA_031424975.1 Sphingobacteriales bacterium | reverse complement strand
ACGCGCAGGGCTATTTCGCCCCGGTTGGCAATGAGTATTTTCTTGAACATGGGGTTTTCAATTCAGAATTGTGAATTCAGAATTCAGAATTGAAAACACGTCCAAGCGGTTTTTGAATCTCACACCAGAGGGCGCGAAATTGTACAAACCCTCTGAATTCATAATTCTGAACCCTGAATTAAAAACAAGGTTAGTTGGGTTCGACAATGAAGAGCGGCTGGTCGTATTCAACGGGTGTGGCGTTTTCCACGAGTACTTTCACAATCCTGCCCGACACTTCGCTCTCGATTTCGTTGAACAGCTTCATGGCTTCGATGATGCACACAACCTGGCCTTTTTTCATTTCGTCGCCCACTTCCACAAACAGCGGCGATTCGGGACTGGCCGAGCGGTAGAAAGTGCCGATCATGGGCGAACGGACAATCACCGTGCTATCGCTTTTTGCGGCTTCAACGGCAGCCGGTGGGGTTTGGGCGGCGGCGGGCTGCTGGGCGGCAACCGGAGCGGCAGCCACTGGCGGCAGGGCCATGGCTTGCACCACCGGCGCGGCAGCCGCATTGCGCTTCACGTTGAGCTTCAAGCCCTCCGTCTCGATGTTCACCTCATCCAAACCCGAGTGGGCGATAAAGTCAATCAGGTCTTGTATTTCTTTTGCTTTCATAAAGTAAGTTCAGATTTTTTATGCACGGAGTTTTGCCAACCGGAGGTTTAGCCTTTTCAAAACATACTATTTTGTTTCGGGGGTTGGGGGCTTTTCTATTTTGCGCCGTCGTAGGCCCATTTCAGGTAGGCCGCGCCCCACGTGAAGCCGCCGCCAAACGCCGCAAAGATGATGTTGTCGCCTTTTTTCAGCAGGTGTTCATAATCCCAGAGTGCCAGCGGCAGTGTGCCGTCGGTGGTGTTGCCATACTTGTGGATGTTGATCATCACCTTGTCTTCACTGATGCCCATGCGCTGCGCCGTGGCATCAATGATGCGCCGGTTGGCTTGGTGCGGACACAGCCAGGCTACATCGGCACTCGTCAGGTGGTTGCGTTCCATCACTTCGGCGGCCACGTTAGACATATTGGTCACGGCAAACTTGAAAACCGCCGCGCCTTCCTGATGGATGTAATGCTCGCGGTTGGTCACGGTTTCGATGCTGGGCGGGCGGCGGCTGCCCCCGGCCTTCTGCACCAAGTATTCCACACCCGAACCGTCCGATTTCAATACGAAATCCTGCAATCCGTAGCCGGGTTCTTCGGTGGGTTCCAGCAGGATGGCTCCGGCACCGTCGCCAAAGATGATGCACGTGCTGCGGTCTTGGTAATCCACAATGGACGACATTTTGTCCGACCCCACCACAATCACTTTCTTGCACCGCCCGGTTTCGATGAACTGCGCGGCGGTAGACATAGAAAACAGGAACCCCGAACAGGCGGCCTGCACATCGTAACTGAAAGCGTTTTTGGCTCCCACCATGTCGGCAATCAGGTTGGCCGTGGCCGGAAACACAAAATCGGGTGTGGTGGTGCAGCAGATAATCAGTTCAATGTCGAGCGGGTCGGTGTTGGTCTTTTGCAACAGTCCCTCAATGGCTTTGGCTCCCATATGCGAGCTACCCAAACCCTCGCCCTTCAATATCCTTCTTTCCTTGATGCCCGTGCGGCTGGTTATCCATTCGTCGTTGGTATCCACGATGGTTTCAAGTTCGGCGTTGGTCAGCACATACTCGGGTACGTAGCCGTGAACGCCGGTGATGGCAGCTTTGATTGCAGTCATTCTAATGGGATGGAAGTTAAGGTTCAGGATTTGGAGACCAAGGAAGGAGGGTTTTTCTGGCAGTTCAGCTAAACACCCAACCCGGCCCGCGTCCTAAATGAAAAACCCATTCCTGCCGTCCGCTTTGCCGAACCGCCTGAATGGGTCATGGTTGTTTGTTATTCAGTGCCTGTTTTATCTTCTGCACCACGTTGGTTTCGACCATTTTCTTGGCCAGCAGAACCATATTCTTCACCGCCAACGGCGACGACACCCCGTGCCCGATAATCACATTGCCGTTCACCCCCAATATCGGGCTGCCGCCCACGGCTTCGTAATTGTACTGGTCCATGAACGTGTCGCGTACGCCGCGCTGGTGGAACACATCGTAAAACGATTCGGCCATTTTTAGGATTATGTTGCCCGTAAAGCCATCACACACAATCACATCCGCTTTGTCGGTATGCAAGTCGCGCCCTTCCAGATTGCCCACGAAATTGATTTTTTTGTTGGCTTTCATCAGTTGGTGGGCGGCCTGTGCCAGCATATTTCCTTTTTGCTCTTCCTCCCCGATATTCATCAGGCCCACGCGCGGCCGGTCAATGCCCAGCACTGATTTGGCATACACATACCCCAACTCACCAAACTGTTCCAGCATTTCAGGCTTGCAGTCGGCATTGGCTCCCACATCGAGAATCACGCCTTGGCTGCCGTCTTTTTTCGGGTAATAACTGGCAATGGTGGGCCTCAGTACGCCTTCCATCTGCTTTACGCTGAACATGGCTCCCACCATCATGGCTCCGGTGTTGCCCGCGCCGCAAAACGCATCCACCTTGCCCTCTTTCAGCAATTGAAAGCCGACGGAAATGCTGGAGTGGGGCTTTTGCGCTAAAGCCCTGGTTGGATGCTCGGCCATCCCGACCACATCGGGGGCGTGCATAATCTCTACGGCGAATGTGGAAAAAGCAGGCACATGGATCAGTGGCTCAAGCACCTCCCGGTTGCCCACCAAAACCAGTTGCACGTTGGCGGGCAGCGTGTCTCCCGCCATCAATACGCCCTCTACAATGGATTCGGGGGCAAAATCGCCACCCATTGCGTCTATCGCAATTCTCATGTAGATTTCAGTGAGTTAGTGAAAAAATGAAAGGCAGACGGCGGCAAGGCAAAAGATACCGGATGCGGAACCGTCCTTTTCGCCTTCCCGCCGTCTGCCAGTTGAATCATATTCCAACAATACGACAAATACTTATCTCAAGCAATGGACGTGTAGTTTTCAATGACCACTTTGCCATTGTAGTACAAATCGCCGCTCACTACATACGCATGGTGGCGCATATGCGGTGTCTCGGTGGCTTGGCAGATGGAGATGGTCTTGGGCGTTGCCACGTGGTGCGTGCGACGCTTGTCGCGGCGGGTTCTGGAGATTTTCCGTTTGGGGTGTGCCATTGTGTTGGGTTTTAAGTTTTATGCCTGGATGGTAAAATGCTGCCTGTAAAATAGTATCTTTTCAAATGCCCAAACCCCCGGATTTCATTCCGGATCCGGTTTTGAACCGACATTCCTCTAATTGTCGCTCAGCTTCTTCAATGCCGCCCACCTCGGGTCAACATCGGCTTCCTCGTTTTCGGTTTCGGAAAGCTCGGCCTTGGAACTGTAAATCAGCAGCCCCTCTTCGTTCTCCTCATACGTCTGACCTTCGTATCTGGGATGTATTTTCTTCATCGGAATTGCCAGAACGATGAATTCGTACACGTACTGCGCCACATTAATCGTGGTTACGTCGCGACTGATGATTTCAATTTCATCCGTCAGTTCCTGATCTTGCCCGCCAAATTTCAGGATGTGCTTCTGCTCGATATGCAACGGATAGTCAAAGGCATCCAGCGAACGGTCGCAAATGACCTCGATATTGCCGGTGATGCTGAAATCCAGTTGCATCATCCGTTCGGACTTGTCGAGTTGCAGATGCACCTTGAACTTTCCTTTTTCCACCGGGCTGTTTTCAAACAGGGCGAAAAAATCGTCGCCTCCGTCAAAATCAAAGTCGTAACGCTTGTTTTTGAGGCCGATGATGCCAATATCAAATGCTTTCGGGTCTTTCACGATGCACCTCCCAAAAATTTAGAACCGCAAAGATAAGCACATATTTCCGATTCGGAATATGTTTTTGCAAGATTTTGTTCCTTCCGCGGGTAGGTGTCAAATCCCCGTTTTTCGGTCGGGCGTATTGTTTCGTTCCGTTTTCCGCCGCATTCGCCGGGCAGCCGCGTTACTTTTGCGCGTCTGGCAGCACTAACGGTTAATTGCCGCCAGTGTTCGGTTCTACTTTCCATCATCTTTTAAAAACACCCGCAGGTTTCGCCCATGAAAAAGATACTATTTTGCTTGTGCCTGGCCATGAGCCAGTTGCATTTGTGCGCGGCCCAAACCAAGTTTCATCTTGGCCTGACCAGCGCATTCAACGGCACGTTTGTGCTGGACAAAGGACTCTCGGAAGATCCGCGTTACAATGCGCAGCAAACGTACAATTTCGCTCCCATCGGTGTGACGGCGGGAGCGGATTTTGGCCGGGGATTCGGCCTGCAACTCGAATCGATTTTTTCGCGGCAGGGACAGGTTTTCGAAATCATCAATGTGGCCCAGCAAGTTATCGGTGAGCGGCGCATTGACTTGGAATACGTGCATTTGCCGCTGCTGCTGCGTACGTTTGGCTCGGGCGGGGCACGCACGCGGTTCAATTTCATGTTTGGGCCGCAACTTTCCATCCTGACTCGCGGACAGGAAGTGTATGAACAATACCAGGCCGGCACGCTGCAACTGCCCGCCGGTGCGCAGGCTCCCAACGACCCGGCCACCGGCCAGCCCGTGGCAACCAACCCCGACGGCACGTACAACTATCCGGCAACTATACAAACACTGTTCAGTACGGAAGCCAAGAACAGCATCGAGAAATTCCGCGAAACCGACTTGCAACTCGCCTTGGGCATGGGCATTGACATAGACCTCGGCTCGAACCTGTACCTGTCCACGCAAGTGCGCGGCAATTACGGCTTTGTGGATATGCGCAACGGCGATTTCATCCAAGCGTTGCAGGATAAGACGGCACAGCAGGTGGCTAAAGACTTGTCGGGCAGGCGGGCCAACTTGTTGGTGGGCATCCAGCTTGGCTTGCACTGGATGTTTGGCGGAAACCATTCGTCGTCGGGCAGCGGCGGCGATGCGGGCATCCCGACTCGCTAAAGGCAGTAGCACACGCTTTAGCTTGTGCGTTTTACTTTCCGGGCCATGCGGTTTCATATTGAAACACAAAACCCCGCCTTGCTGACAGCAGGGCGGGGTTTTGTGTTTTTGAAAGATACTATTTTGCCCGGCTGTATGGCATTGCCGGCCGGGTCAGTGACTGGCCACCCACTCGGGCTGCAGCGTCCGGATCCAGTTTTTGGCCGCTTCCGTTTCCGCAAACACGCGCAACGGAACCACACCGGCTTGCTTATCTTCAAATTCGTTGAGCGACACGTGCATCAGCAATTCAAGCGGCACAATGTTGGCGCAGGCGGCATAACCGGCGGCAATCATGGCGGGCATATAAGTATCGTGCAGCCAACCGTTGACGGCGTGGAAACCGCCTTCGTGGTCGCGCAGGTCGTTGATGACAAACATGGCCTCGTAGCGGCAAAATATGTCCAGTATTTTCTCAAATCCAGCTTGGGCTTCGTCGGGCTGCACATGGCCGCGCCAAGTGGGCAATACGGCGTTCAGGTCGCTGTTATATGCTACGGTCAGGTACGGGGTTTCAAAGCATTTCATGGCACGGTGCATTTTTGCGTGGTACGTTTCTGTTGCTCCAAAGGTTGGTTTTTCGCGGCGCGGAGCCAACACGATAACTCCGGAAAATTACACGCGGAAGTTATGCCCCGAAAAAGCATTCTTCAAGAAACCATGCCAGCATCCGTGACCTGAAGGAATGGTTTGCCAGCCATATAAAGAATACATTTTTTCCGGAAACCGCTTTCTGGTTTCCACGCAAGTGCCTGTCTGTCTTGTTGGTGGGTAAAAAAGGCGGAGGTAACCGCAGAATCATGGGGAAACCTTGGCTCTCTGGGTTGCAGTAGCGGAAACCGGCACGGAAAAGAACCGGCAAAGGGCAAACCCGCCGTAAAATCCATTTACCTTACAACACACTTGGGGCGGCAGTGGGTGTTGCCGGTGCGTGGGTTGGGTAAAAAGGGGGGAGGTTTGGGCTTTTTGGGGGATACCTGCCTGTCCGGCAGGCTATTTTTTCCAGCAGCCGACACTTGGGCTGCGGCACGGCTAATGCGTTTCGGGAACCAGCATCCGGCCGTCTTTCATCTCCAGTTTGCGGTCGGCCATGTTGGCGAGTTCCTCGTTATGCGTCACGATTACGAAAGTCTGTCCGGTAGTGTCGCGCAGCTTGAAGAAAAGCTGGTGCAATTCGTTGGCGTTTCGTGAATCAAGGTTACCGCTCGGTTCGTCGGCAAAGACCACGAGCGGCGAATTGATTAAGGCGCGGGCCACAGCCGTGCGCTGCTGCTCGCCACCCGACATCCGCGTAGGCACATGGCCGAGGCGGTCTTTCAGACCCAGCATCATGAGCAGTTCGGTGGCGCGGGTCTGTATTTTCTTGGGGTCGGCTCCGCTCAGGTAGCCGGGGATGCACACGTTTTCAAGGGCGGTGAACTCGGGCAGCAAGTTGTGGAACTGGAAGATGAAACCGATGTTTTGGTTACGGAAACCGGCCAGGCCCGCCCCCCGCAGGTTTACCACATCCTGCCCGTTGATCCGCACCGTACCCGTATCGGGCTTGTCAAGTGTGCCGATAATGTGCAGCAACGTGCTTTTGCCCGCCCCCGAAGCCCCCACAATTGAGATTACTTCCTTGCGCCTTATTTCCAAGTCAATGCCCTTGAGCACTTGCAGTTCACCATAAGACTTGGTGATTCCTTTTGCCTCAATCATATATTACAATCATATTCCTGCTTGATATTGTGCAAAAGTATTCATTATCGCGGTAAATAATGTATGGTTTCTCTGTTTACTTCTTACACGCGCAGTTGACTAAAACAAACAACCGCCCCGGCAAAAAGGCGTTCCGTTTCACCAAAACACCCCGCAAAATAGTATGAAAAAAATCATCCAAACCTCCCTTGTCGTCTTGGCTCTGCTCGGAGCCGCCCCGGTGCGTGCCCAAGACTGCGGCGCTTCGTTTTACCCCATGAAAGCCGGAACCAAGATGACGCTGAATCATTTTGATGCCAAAAACAAACCTTCCGGACAAAGCCTGCAAACCATAAAATCATCGCGGGCTACGGCCAATGGCATGGAAGCCGACGTGGAAAGTGAGTTTGTGGACTCCAAAGGCCGGGGCGCGGGCAAACGCACCTACGCCATTGCCTGTGAAAACGGCGTGTTTAAGCTGAATATGCAAGACATGATGGGTTCGGCAGTGCCCGCCCAGCCGCAATCAACGGATGTGCGCATGGAAGTGACGGGCGACAACCTCGACTTGCCCGTAAAACTTAAGGCCGGGCAGGTGCTGAACGGCGGAACCATGAACATGAAAAGTTACATGGGCGGCATGAAGCTCATGGACTGGGATTTCATTATAAAAGACCGCAAGGTGGAGGCCATTGAATTGGTGACTGTGCCCGCTGGCACGTTTGAATGCTACAAGGTGACCTACCTCATGGATTACAAGATGCTGGGCAAGATGCGACACTCAAAATCTACGGTTTGGTATGCCAAGGGTGCGGGCATGGTGAAGCAGGAAACCTACGACGACGACGGCAAACCCATGGGATCGTTGGTGCTGGCAAGTTTGACCAAATGAGTTGCTGTCGCGCAGGGCTTCACCCTGCGTTGGCAGATATCGCCCTTTCAGGGCTGTTGGGCAGTACATGCATATACCGCAATGGGCGGGCGGACAAGCAGGCAGGTGCGCCACCAACCTTGGCTGGTTTGGTATTTGTGCCGCAGACCGGGGACAATCACTGGCCGTACCCGTAAAATTTACTGCCCAACCAGTGTGATGTTCCTGAACATTACTTCCACATCTTGGCCGCCGTGCAATTGAAGTGCAAAATGCCCTTTGCGCAGGCCGGTGTCGTTGGTGAGTTGGGCACTGGTTTTGCCATTTACCGCAACGGTAATGTTGCCGCCCACGGCCTTGATGGTCATGGTGTTCCAAGCGTTGGGTTTATACCACGTTTTCACGTTTTCGGGTTTGGGCTGCACTACCCACGCCCGCCCGCTGGTTTCGTAGAGTCCGCCCGCATCCCTGTCGGGGTCTATCTCGGCTTGGAAACCCTTCACGCCCACCTCATCGCCCGTTTCCTGCACCCTGAAATAAAAGCCACTGTTGCCTTTGACGGCCTTGTATTGCAAACTTACCGTAAAATCGCCGTATTGCTTGTCACTAACCAGCAAGCCATGCCGGTTGTCGGCCTTGGTATTCTTGCCCACAATGGTTTTATCCTTTACCTCCCACTTGCCACCCGGAATGATGTGCCAGCCCGCCAAGGTCTTGCCATTGAACAGAGCCTGCCCGTCTTGGGCTTGTGCCTTGGAAACCAAAACCAAGCAAATGCCAAGTAAAAACAGCGGCCAAAATGTGCTTTTCATGGGATGGGGTAGGATAGATGGTGAAATAAACGGGTTGGCTGTCTGCCACACAAGCGGTTTTGGCGCGATGTCCGGCTATTGTTGCCCGCGGTGGTAAAAGTCATAAAAAATAGTATCTTTTCAAAGGCCCAAACCTGCCCATGCCGGGCGGCGCGGCGGCCAAAAATTCCCGAAGGGGTACTTCCGAAGTACCCCTCCCCACTTCAAACATGAACCGGTTCACCAAAAAGAGTAGTGAGTTCGTCTTTTAACCCAGTAAGTTCATGTTTGAAGTACCCTCCCCCACGTCAAACACCGATTAATTCGCCTTTTACACCAATTGATTGGTATAAAAGCCCAATGAGTTCGCCTTTTATATCAATTCATTCATGTTTTATACGAATCAACTCATGTAAAACACGAATTGATTCGTATAAAACATGAACTCCCTGGGTTTTTAGCCCAATTAGTTCATGTTTGGAATTGGCAGCCTCACCTCCGGTATCCGCCCGCGAGCCTTTGCGTGCTAACGCCGCAGGGCGGCAAAGGCGGCGCGGTGGGCAAAGGTGTAAAAACAAGGGTTGCCAATGCAACAAATAGCCTCTTACTTTGCAAGCCGGTTTGCGTTGCCGGGGCATGGCGGCGCAAGGGTGCGGACAGGCGGTTTGCGGAACGGCGGGTTTGGTGTTTTTAAAAGATACTATTTTCCGGAGGGCGGTTTCCGGCTCCCGCCATGCCTGCATCCGGTACTTTCCACCGGCAATTTACCTTCATCAAACAGGCAATTTCGTTGTGAAAAAACATATTATTCTTGTGTTGTTGTGCGGCTGGCAATTAATTGCCTACGCCCAGCAACAAGACCGTTCGTTGCTGGTAAGCCGCACCGACTCGGCGGTAAATCTGGATGGCGAGCTGTCTGAAAGCATTTGGCGGCGGGCGGCAGTAGCAACCGATTTCCAACTCAACTTCCCGAACGATGTGGATTTGGCGCGCAACCAGACCCAAGTACGGCTCACCTTCGATGCGCAGTACTTGTATATTGCCGCCGTGTGCTTGGATCAGGATCGCGACCGGCGGTTTGTGGCAAGTTCGCTGCGGCGCGACTTTGATTGGGGAGAAAACGACAATTTTACCATTTACATGGATCCTTTTGGCGACGGCCAGAATGGTTTTACCTTCAATGCCACACCGCTGGGAGTGGAGCGCGAAGGGCTGATATTCAACGGCGAAGAAGTGTCCAGCGCGTGGGACAATAAATGGCAATCCAAAGTAAAAGTATATGCCGACCGCTGGGTGGCCGAGATTGCGATTCCGTTCAAAACCATTCGTTATAAGGGTAGCACCCAGCGGTTCAAGATGAATTTTGCCCGCAACGACCTGAAAAACAACCAGCGTTCGTCGTGGAGTGCCGTGCCAATTGCTTACAGTGTGTCGTCGCTGGCTTACACCGGAACCGTTGACTTTGAAGAGCCGCTGCCCCAGCCCGGCATAAACATTGCGCTGATACCGTACCTTACGGGCGGCATTGACCGCCGTTTTGTTGCGGAAGACAACAACCTCGGCTTTGTGGAACTACCCGGCCAGCGAGCAAAAACCACGGGCAACGCCGGTTTCGATGCCAAAATTGCCGTTTCGTCGTCGCTCAACTTGGATGTGACGGTAAACCCCGACTTCTCGCAAGTGGAAGTAGACCAACAAGTAACCAACCTCGACCGTTTTGAGATATTCTTTCCGGAACGGAGGCTTTTCTTCCTTGAAAATGCCGATTTGTTTGATGGTTTCGGGTTCGAGCAAAACAAGCCTTTCTTTTCGCGCCGCATTGGCATAGGCCGCGACCGGGTATCGGGGCAGGTGGTGCAGAACCCGATACTTTACGGCGCACGCCTGAGCGGAAAGATTGACAAAAATTGGCGCATCGGTTTGCTGAATATGCAAACCGCCCGCGACAACAGCCGGGGCATTGGGGCGCAGAACTATACGGTGGCGGCCGTGCAGCGCAGCGTGTTTGCCCGCTCCAATATTGCCGCCATTATCATGAACCGCAGCCGGGCGGGTAGCACCGATGCCGCCACAAAATACACGCGGCTGGCGGGTCTGGAATACAATTTGCTATCTGCCGACAATAAATGGACGGGAAAAGTATTTTACCACCAAGCTTTGCAGCCGGGCGGCGCGGCTGGCAACTACACGCACGGCTCACAACTGCAATACCAAGACCGTAATTGGAATATCAGTTGGCTGCACGAGTTTGTGGGCGACAATTACAACATTAACGACATTGGTTATGTGGCGCGTAGCCGGCATTGGCAATTCAGTCCTGAACTTAACTACAGTTGGTATCCCGAAAACAACCGAAAGGTGGTGGCGCACGGGCCGGGTGTGGAACTTGAATGGTTCAGCAACTTGCAGGGACGCACACTGGATCGCAACCTGAGCTTGTTCTATACCATTCAAGGCCAGAATACCAGCGAATTAAACGTTGGGCTTTACCAATTCTACACGTACTTGTTCTTCGGATTCGACCCGACTAACTCCGGAGGCCGCCAATTGCCCCAAAACACCGGCTACAACCAGAACGGCGTGTTTCTGGAATACGTTTCGGATGCCCGCAAACTACTGAACTGGTCGGTGAGTGGTTTCGGGGGCGGCTATTATAACGGCAACATCGTAAGCGTTACTTCCCAAATCAACTACCGTTTCCAACCTTACGGATCGTTGGGCCTGAACATAGAACACAACCGCCTTCGCCTGCCCGACACCTACGCCGATGCCGACTTCTGGCTTATCGGCCCCCGCGCGGATGTGTCTTTTAGCCGGAAGCTTTTTCTGACCACTTTCCTGCAATACAACCAACAGAACAATAATGTGAACATAAATAGCCGCTTGCAGTGGCGGTTCAAACCGGTTTCCGATTTGTTCATCGTTTATACCGACAACTACTTTGCCGACGATACATTTGACCGCACCAGCAGCCGTTTTAACTTTAACATTGGCGCACCCAAGAACCGGGCGTTGATTGTGAAACTGACGTATTGGCTAAATGTGTGAGTGGGTGAGTTTACAGGAAAATAGCCTTCAAAAAATAGTATCTTTTTAAAAGTCGAAACCCGCCTTTGTCGTTTTGACAAAACTTGACTTTCTGTAGACTGTAGTCCGTGGACTATAAACTTCTTTCTATCATGCAACACATACTCGACGCGTTTGCCGCCGTGGGCGGGCAGGTTTTGGTTTCGCCGGAGATACTATTTCAGAAAGCCTCGCGCATCCGTGCCTACCTGTTTGATTGGGACGGCGTGTTTACCGACGGCACAAAACTCACCGACGGCACAAGTCCGTTCTCCGAGCTTGACTCCATGGGCGTGAACCTGCTGCGTTTTGGGCATTGGCTTCGGCATGGCCGCACCTTTGCCTTCACTGGCATCATGACCGGCGAGAAAAACCCCACGGCCACGTACCTGGCACAGCGCGAACACTTTGATGCGGTGTATTTCAGAATCAAGAATAAGGGAGAGGCTTTCACGCATTTGCTCGAAAAGTACCATCTCCAACCCGACGAAGTGGCTTTTGTATTTGACGATGTGCTTGATTTGCCGGTGGCCCGCACCTGCGGCCTACGGCTGATGATACAGCGCAAGGCCAGCCCCATGTTTGCCGAGTACGTGAAGTCCCGGCAACTGGCCGATTACATCAGCAGCGGCGAGGCACACAACGTACGCGAAATGTGCGAGCTTTTATTGTCGGTGCAAGGCAGTTTTGACGAGGTGGTTGACCAACGATCCCAGTTCACTGATGATTATGCCGAATACTTTGGCTCGCGCAACCAGCGGCCCACCGTTTTTTACACCAAAGAAGAGCAAATAGTGGAAGTAGAACTGTGAAAAGCAAGGCAGGCTGGAAAAACCGGCATCCCGTTCGGGTTTTGCCCTTGGCAAACGCTGCCGCGTTTGGGCAGTCGCAGACTGCCCGCATACGAGTGCGTAAACTGAAACCTGCGCACAACTTCAGCGTACCGTTGATTTCATGTTTACCTCTGCATTCACACAACTTATCCCAGCCATTCGCCTTGCATCACCGTTATGGCTTGTCCGCTGAGCAATACGCGGTCATCGACAAGCCGCATTTTGACTACGCCGCCGCGTGCGGATGCCTGGTAGCCGGTCATTTCCGTTTTGCCAAGTTTCGCGCCCCAGTACGGAGCCAAAGCCGTATGTGCCGAACCGGTTACGGGATCCTCGTTGATGCCGGCTGCCGGAGCAAAAAAGCGCGACACGAAATCATAATCCGCCGACGCACTGCGGCACGTGACAATGACTCCGCGGACGGGCAGCTTGGCCAATTCCGACAAATTCGGTTGCAACGTTTTCAATTCATCCTCAGATCCGATTTCCACCAAATAGTCCATTTTATTAGTTCCCGCAAAAATCAGCTCCACGTTCAAGGCTTGCGCCAAACCTGCCGGGGATGAAATCTTCTCCGCTGTTTTTGCGGGAAAGTCCATTTCTATCCAATCGCCCGCTCTTGCACACGTGAGCTTTCCGCTGCGCGTATGGAACTCAATGGATTCATTGCCGGGAAAGCGATTCAGTTCCCAAAGCAAATGCGCCGTTGCCAGCGTTGCGTGGCCGCACAAATCCACCTCCACTGCCGGGGTGAACCAACGCAGTCGGTAACCGTTGTTTTCGGGCCAGGCATAGGCCGTCTCGGATAGGTTCATTTCCATGGCCAGATTTTGCATCCAGTCGTCGGGCGCGGGTTTTTCGAGCAACACCACCGCCGCCGGATTACCACTGAATGGACGATTGGCAAAGGCATCAATTTGGTAAATACGCATGGAATGGTATGGCTTTAAAATGAAACGCGGGTTTGAAACACTCTCCCATCTGCCCGGACTTTGCAACCCGGAATCCGAGGCTTCCGGGTGCAAGGCCATTCAGGGAGGTTTGTTATTTTTCAAACATACTATTTTGGCGGTTCCAGAAAATCAATTTCCGCGTATTTTTGAAATAATTCTACTTGTCACACGTCCGCCGTACAATTGCCCATCTTTTCATGTAAATCGCAATTCCACCCAATCCGAACTTGTTTTCTCATTTATAGCTATGCTCTCCCGACTGTTAGTGCTGCTTATTATTGTGTTGCTGTTTTTCGGCGTTGATTATTACGTTTACCAAGCCCTGAAATGGCTGCCCGACCCGTGGCGGCGGCCCGCGCAAATCGTGTCGCTGGTGCTTTCCGTGGGTTCGGTGTTGTCGCTGCTGCTGTTTTTCCTCATTCCCGGCTTCCAAGGCTCCACCGCCCGCAACTTCCTGATAAGCATCGTGTTCGCCAACCTGCTGGTCAAGCTCTTTGCCGGGATTTTCGTGCTGTTCGATGATATTGTCCGGCTGGGAAAATGGATAAGCCTCCCCCCGGCCCCCTCCGAAGGAGGGGGAGACAAAACTCCTCCCCTTTCGGGGGAGGTTGGGAGGGGGCTTGTAATCCCGCGTTCCGAATTTTTAGTAAAGGCCGCCGTGCTGGCCGGAACCGTGCCGCTGATTGGTACGGGATATGGCATTTTGATCGGGGCGCACGACTACCAAATTCGCCGCGTGACACTACGGCTCAGGAATCTTCCCAAATCATTCGAAGGAATGCGAATCGCGCAATTGTCGGACATCCATTCGGGCAGCTTCTTTAACAAACGCGCCGTGGCGGGCGGGGTGGAAATGCTGCTGCGCGAGAAACCCGACGTGGTGTTCTTTACCGGCGACCTGGTGAATAACACAGCCGACGAAGTGCAGGACTACATTTCCGTTTTCCAGAAGGTAAAAGCCCCGCTGGGCGTGTTTTCCACGTTGGGCAACCATGATTACGGTGATTACGTGGCGTGGGAAAGCCCGGCGGCAAAGGCCAAAAACCTGCAAGACCTGCAATATGCCCACAAACTCTTGGGCTGGGACTTGCTCATGGACGAAAACCGCACGCTGCGGCAGGGTGGCGACGAACTGAGCATTATCGGCATCCAGAACTGGGGGGAAAGTTTCGTCAAGCACGGCAATCTTGCCAAGGCGCACCAAAACACCGGCAACTCCGCCGTGAAATTGCTCCTCTCGCACGACCCCAGCCACTGGGACGCGCAAGTACGCCCCGAATACCCGGACATTGACGTGGCTTTTGCCGGACACACGCACGGGGCGCAGTTTGGGGTGGAAATCGGCGGCCTTAAATGGAGTCCGGTAAAATACATGTATCCGCAGTGGGCGGGGCTTTATGAGCAGCCAACTGCTTCGGGAGGCATTCAGCGGCTGTACGTGAACCGGGGTTTCGGCTACTTGGGCTTTCCCGGCCGCGTGGGTATGCCGCCCGAAATCACGGTTTTTGAACTGAAAACGGCTTGATGGTTTACGGAGAATAGTATCTTTTAAAAACGCCAAACCCGCTTGCACGAACGGTTTTGTTTACACCGCAACCAGCCACAACGCAAAACGGCACGCCGACAGGCGCGAGGTTCTTACCTCGTGCCTGTCGGCAGGGTTGCTACCGGAAAGATTTGACTTTAGCGGATGGGGAAAAAAAGTAATTTATCTTGACTTTGCCCCAAGGCAGGTTAAACTCATCTGAAATATTCCGTTTGCTCTTCGTTATACTCTCGGTCTCATTTTCAATATCCGTTATTTCCACCCACATGGTTTTCAAATACACTTTTTGATAATGTCTATCCAGATTTTCTCTCCCATACAACCTGTAAGCCATAGAGTGGGCTTCAAGATAAGTTACAAAGTCACTCCTGATTGGAGCATTTAAGTCAATACCAATGCCAAGGTCCTCGCTTTTCATCCTGCCGATGCTAAATGCACTTTGTTTTTGACAGATTGGGATCAGTGTAATTTGATACATACTACCAGAAACCGGCCTGTAATAGGCGACCAAAACATTTCCTTGAAAAGCGGTTGCATTCTCCATGTTCACGCATGGCTTTGGAGTACAAGAAATCATGAGAAACAACATACACAAGAGTTGTATTCCCAATACAATTGATAAGCTTGTCCTCATAGACTTCAGGGTTTAACCTTTCCAAAAGATACTATTTATTCACTCAAACCTGTGAGGTTTTAAAAACCTCACAGGTTTTTGCCATCAGTCAAGCACTTCCACTTCGAGCAAGCTCGCGTTGCCTTTCTGGTGATACACTTTTTGCGTGGCTTTAATAAAATCCGATTGGTCGGCCTTGTAGATGTTTTCCACGTACTTCTGCGGGTTACGGTCGAATACCGGGAAGCACGTGCTTTGCACCTGCACCATGATGCGGTGGCCTTTCTTAAAGGTGTGCAACACATCCTGCAACCTGAAATCAATGTTTGTCAATTGGTTGGCGGTCAGCGGTTCGGGTTTTTCAAAGCTCTTGCGGAAACGCCCGCGCATGATTTCGCTGCGCACCATTTGCTGGTAGCCCGCCAAGATAATGCTGTTGTAGGGCATATAGGCGTGGTTCGGCTCGTTGTCCGGGTACACGTCAATCAGCTTCACCACAAAATCCGCGTCGGTGCCCGTCGTGGCAACTTTCAGTTTCGCCATTATTTCGCCGCCCAGCGTCATGTCCTTGTCCAGCACACCGGTCTGGAACATCAGCACATCGGGGCGTGCGGCGGCAAAACGCTGGTCTTCAGACATATACCTGAACGGCGTGAAGCCGAACATTTCCGTTTCGTGCTCACTGGATGGCACCGGTTTCATCGGATCGGATACATATTCAGTGAATGAATCGGCGGCGGCGGGTTCGCTTTCAGTCAGTTGCCCGTCGGGCTGGAAGTAGAAGTTCACTTTCCGGGCGGCTGGCACGGGGTATTTGGCAAATTTCCGGTATTCCTTCTTTCCGGTGTCAAACAGCCACGCTTCGGGCAAATCCACTTTGCCATCGCCTTTTTCCTTGAGGAAGTGCCGGAAAAACTTCGCCTCTATTTCGCGCTGGTAAAACGTAGCCAGACTGTCGCCAAAATAAATGTCGCCGTGCAGCGTGTGTCCCGTCTCGCGTGCCCAGCGGCCGTGCCCAAACGGCCCCATGGTCAGGATATTGAACGTGCCGGGGTTGTTTTTTTCCAGCGTCTTGTAAATCGTCAGCGGGCCGTACAGGTCTTCGGCATCAAACCAGCCGCCAACAGTCAGGATGGCGGGTTTCACGTTCTTCAAGTGCGGAACAATGCTGCGTTTCTGCCAGAATTCGTCATAATTCGGGTGTTCCACGGTTTCCTTCCAGAAGAAATTATCGGGATACAGCTTGTCGCCATTTTTGAGCGGCCCCAAATCCATGTAGTACTTGTAACCGTCGCGCGAGCCGGTTTGTGCAAGCATCTGGCTCTGCCACCAATCGTCGGTGGTGGGCTTGGGATGCTGCACGCCAAACACCGGGTAGGTGAGGAAATATTCCTCCACAAACGCCCCGTTGTGATGGAAATCGTCGAAGTAAAAATCGGAAACGGGAGCTTGCGGCGTGCACGCTTTCAAGGCCGGATGTCCGCTCAATGCCCCGGCAATGGTATAAAACCCGGGATACGAAATGCCCCACTGCCCCACGCGGCCATTGTTGAAAGGCACGTTTTTGACCAGCCAATCCACCGTGTCGTAGGTGTCCGAAGCTTCGTCAATGGATTTGTCTTTCTTCGGATCCTTTTTGGGAATATGCGGGGTCATATTTGTCCACGTGCCTTCGCTCATGTAACGGCCCCGCACATCCTGATACACCACAATATACTTCTCGCGCATCATGGTTTCGGAGGGCGCAATCTGGTCGGCGTATTTGTCGGCTCCGTACGGCGCAATGTCGTAACAGGTGCGCTGCATCACCATCGGATACTTGGTTGTGGCCGAGGCATCGCGCGGCACATACACGATGGTGAACAGCTTGGTGCCGTCGCGCATGGGTATCTGGTATTCGTATTTACGGTAGTTTTCGCGGACAAAACCGGTGCCGGTTTGTGCGCGGGCATTGGTTGCGCAGACGAATAGCAGGCAGATGAAAGTGAAGGTTTTTCTCATCGGATTGTTTGGGTTCAGGTTGTTCCGCTAAAATAGTATCTTTTCAAAAGCCAAAACCCCTTTGTCCGTTATAAAGTATGCCGCGCAACGTATTCATGCCAAAAACTTTATCTTTGCCCATCCGACACCGAACTTCGGGGCATCTGTTTTTAATTCCAACCATTTAACAACCAACCCATTAACCATAAACCCACCCATGCGCCAACAGATTGTAGCCGGAAACTGGAAAATGAACAAGACCCGTGAGGAAGCCCTGATTTTGACTTCCGAAGTGGTAAATATCATCCGCGACGAAGTGCGTGGCGATGCCAAAACGGTGCTTTGCGTGCCATTTGTACACTTGCAGGCCGTGGCA
The DNA here is from genome assembly GCA_031424975.1 of Sphingobacteriales bacterium. Classification (GTDB taxonomy): domain Bacteria; phylum Bacteroidota; class Bacteroidia; order Cytophagales; family 172606-1; genus Xanthocytophaga. Next base: position 3,751 of record JANPIL010000339.1, on the reverse strand, counting down.
AAACTGCTCGAAGGCCACGCCAACATTGCGTTGGGGGCGCAAAACTGCCACCAAAAAGATTCTGGCGCGTTCACGGGCGAGATTTCGGCATCCATGCTGCAATCGTTTGGCGTGGAGTACGTGATCTTGGGCCACAGCGAACGCCGCCAGCATTTCAACGAGACCAATGCCCTGCTGCGCGACAAGGTGAATGCGGTGCTGGCCGCCGGGATGCAGCCGGTTTTTTGCTGTGGCGAATCGCTGGAGCAGCGCGAATCGGAAGTGCATTTCGACTGGGTGCGCAGCCAACTCACCGAAAGCCTGTTTCATTTGGACAATGAAACGTTTGGCCGCGTCGTTATTGCCTACGAACCGATATGGGCCATTGGCACGGGCAAAACGGCAAGTTCGGCGCAGGCGCAGGAAATGCACGCCACCATCCGGCAGCACATTGCCGCGCATTATGGCGATGAAAATGCCGACGCAACTGCAATCCTGTACGGTGGCAGCGCGAATCCGGCCAATGCCCGCGAACTGTTTGCCTGCCCCGACGTGGATGGCGGACTGATTGGCGGCGCATCGCTCAAGTCGCGCGATTTTGCGGACATTGTAAAGTCGTTCTGAGGCGCGGGAAAATAGTATCTTTTGGAAAGGCCAAACCCCCCGATTCCGAAAGGGGCAAAAAAGGCAACTGGCGCAAGTATTCCGCTTGCCACAACTGGCGCGGGATTCTTATCCCGTGCCGCCCATTGGCTGAGATTCCTATCTCGGCGGCGTGAGCGGCTTTTCAGCTACGGCAGATAGGAATCTGCCCGTATGGGCGGCACGAGGTGGGAACCTCGCGCCAGTGACGGATGCCTGCGCCAGTCGGTCTTTTCTGCGAACCGCAGACCATTAGCTGCGAACTGAAAAAAAATAGTATTCCATGAAAATGAGAAACCTCCTTTATCCCGTGGCTGCCTTGGCGGTGGTATTCCTGCTGGTTTCGGCCACGCCCAAAACGGAGCGTGTGCGGCGGCTGGATTTCTGCCAGGTTTACGGGGCGGTTTATTTGGAAACCGAACGCAATTTTGCCGATGTGCGCATTTTTGTGGAGCCAACCGAAGGCTTGGCGCGGCTGAGTGTATTTCGCGAGGACAATATTCTGTACGCCGACCGGCCCGGCATCTGGTACATCACCGATAACCGCAACGAGGCCGATTTCCGGGTGTACATTGAAAAGACCAAGGGCTTTGCCGACTTTTCTGTTTTTTACATTGATAATCCTTCCTTTGCCGGTTGCCGGTGAAGGGTTGTTTGGTTTTGATGGGTGGCTACCCGCCTGATTTCTCGGGGTGTTTCCCTTTCACCGTTCGGTAAAAAGCCTTTATTTCCGCCAAGTCCTTCTCATAGTCGCCCGTCGGGTGGAAAATCTTCTCAATACCGGCGATTTTCTTTGAATAATCTAAAAATGCCAGCGCAATAGGCACATTTGCGCCAACGGCAACGCGGTAAAATCCGGTTTTCCATTCGGTTACGAGGCTGCGCGTGCCTTCCGGCGGAATCAGCAGAATCAGTTTGTCGCGCTGCTTGAGTTCGTCAACCATGGCCTCGACCATACCCGTATGCCGGCTACGATCTACGGCAATGCCGCCAAAAGCCCGCATGATGATGCCCAACGGAAAGCCGAACAACTCCTTCTTGGCCAGATAGTTGGTCTTCAACCGCAAGATCAGCAAGGCGGCCATCGCTATCGGAAAATCCCAGTTGCTGGTGTGGGGGGCGGCCACCATCACGCATTTTTTGAGCGTGGGCGGCATATTGTCTTTGATTTTCCAGCCGATGAGCCAGAAATAGAAGCGGGCGATGGAACGCATGGAGGTGGCGGATGAATGAACGGGGTGGCGGCAAAACGCAATGATAGGAAATAGTATCTTCAGAAAAGCGGAAACCTGCCGTGAGGTTGTTGCATTTTATCTTCATACGCCTTGTGCAGGCTGCCGATGTTGTCCAGCACGTATTGGTAGCCGATGTTAAAGATTTCGCGGGCTTTGGCTGCGTCCATCGTGGTGAAATTGCACAGTCCGGGTGGCTCCATGAAAAAATCGCACTGCACGGCGCGTTCGCGCACGTTGTTCTGGATGGCCAGCAGCAAACTGCGTTCCATTACGGCTTTCATGTTGGGCAGCGGCCGCGTGGTGCCGCACGGGTTGGTGTGTACGCCCACCACAAAACCGCATTTGCCCAGCAGCGGCTCCACGGGCAGGTTGTTCAATATGCCGCCATCCACCAGCATCCGGCCGTTGATGCGCACTGGCTCGAACAACACCGGGATGCAGCACGAAGCCATGAGTGGCCTGATAAGTTCGCCTGCCTGGAAATACACTATTTTGCCCGCTTGGATGTCGGTGGCATTGATGGTGAGCGGAACGGCGAGGGTTTCAAAGGAATTATGCGGCAGGTACAAGTCAAGGAATTTCTCAATCCGCTCCATCTTCAAAAACCCCACAAGTTTGGCTGACAGGCTGAAAACGGTACGGATTTTGGCTTTCGCAAAAATATCCATGATTTCTTCGGGTTGATGCCCGCTGGCATACAAAGCCCCGACAAGTCCGCCCGCACTGGCTCCGGAAATCATTTCCGGCTCGAAACCGTGTTCCAGCAATGCTTTCAGCACACCGATATGCGCAAACCCCCGTGCGCCTCCACCCGATAATGCCAACCCGATTTTCACAATGCTGAATGATGGAATGAATGGATAATGGAATGAATGCGGAATGCGGAGGTTGGAATGCGGAATTGAAAACCGCGCAAATCCCTGTAAAATAGTATCTTTTTGGAAGCCCAAACCCGTCGGTTATCCCGAACCTCGATGCCCGATGCCGGTCTGACACACAGTGTCTGACCGGCGTTGCTTTAAAGACAGTATCTTTTGGAAAGCCCAAACCCGCCCGTCCAACGGCAAACGCCAACCTTTCACAGCCAGTCAGCCAGATTACCGCGCCGGTCTATCCGCACGCCCTTTTCGGTTTTCGCCACGGTTGCCGCTTCGGTCACCGCATCGTGTTCAAATAGCAAAATCCACTGGTTATCAGCGGCTTGGTTCAGGATTTTTGTTTTCTCCTCCATTGTCAGCAGCGGCCGCACGTCGTAGCCCATCACATAAGGCACAGGCACGTGCGAGGCCGACGGAATGAGGTCTGCCATGTAAACGATGGTTTTGCCTTGGTATTGGATGCGGGGCAGCAGCATGGCCTCGGTGTGGCCGTTGACAAACAGGAAATCAATGTTGGCAAAAGGGGAAGGCTGGCCTTGCCGGATAAAATCCAGTTGTCCGCTTTGTTGGATGGGCAGGATGTTTTCGGTCAGGAAACTGGCTTTTTCGCGGGCATTCGGCTGCACCGCCCATTGCCAGTGCGCCTCCGTTGACCAATGGCGCGCATTCGGAAAGGTGAGCATTGGTTGACGGCCATCCGCGCCGCCGTATTTTACCGCGCCGCCCACGTGGTCGAAGTGCAAGTGCGTCAGTATCACATCGGTGACATTGTCAGCCTCAAACCCGGCTTTGCGGATGGATCCGGTCAAGCTGTCGTCGCCGTGCAGGTGGTAGTGGCCCAGAAATTTGGCATCCTGCTTGTCGCCAATGCCGGTGTCAATGAGTACTAGCCGGTTGCCGTCTTCAATCAGCAGGCAGCGCATGGCCCACGTGCAGCGGTTGTGTTCGTCGGACGGGTTGAGTTTCTGCCAGATCGGCTTGGGCACCACGCCAAACATCGCGCCGCCGTCGAGTTTG
>JANPIL010000338.1:0-16914 GCA_031424975.1 Sphingobacteriales bacterium | reverse complement strand
CGTAAACGAGCCTTTTTCGTGGCCGAACAATTCGCTGCCCGACAGTTCCTTGGAAATCGCGCCGCAATCCATCGGGATGAAAGGCTGGTTCCGGCGTTTGCTGCGCTTGTGTATTTCGTGGGCAATGGCTTCCTTGCCCGCACCGCTCTCGCCGTAAATAATGACGCTGAAATTGGTGGGCGACACCAGGTCTATCTGCTTGATCAGGTTTTTGGCCACTTGGCTTTCGCCGAAAATATAACCCGCCGATGATGATGACGAACGGTAAACCTTCGGTGCCGCCTGGGTTTCGGCCGCCACCGCATCGGAGGGCAGGGCCGCCACCGCCACGATGCTGTCCAACGCCTTTTTGACCGTGATCAGGATTTCGTCGGGAAACAGCGGCTTGGTCACATAGTCAAATGCACCCTGCTTCATCACCGTCACCGCAATCTTGATGTCTGAGTAGCCCGTAATGATGATGACCGGCAGGTGCGGGTGTTTCTGCTTGATCTTGACCAGCAGGTCGCCACCGTTGATGTCGCCCAGCCTGAAATCGGTCATGACCAGGTTGGGCTGGAAAACGTCCAGCAAGGCCAGCCCTTCCCGGCCATTATTGGCCAATTCAACCGTGTATCCGTTTTTGGTAAGGAACCGCTTGAGCAACAGGCAAATATCCGTATCGTCATCTATGACCAGTATTTTTTTCATGGGTATTGAAAGTTGTCTTTAAAATTTTCCGCTCCGGAAAAAACGCGAAGCCGGAGTTCGCTGATGCAATGCGCCGCACTCCGCAGAGATGGGCAGAGGTTGCCAAGACAGCGGGGGTTTGGGCATTTTGAAAGATACTATTCTCAATACCCGCCGAGCCGCCCGTTCCTCCGCGCTTCAATTCCATTCGCGGCGCAGGGGGGCGGCCGGAATATCCAAGTGTTCGCGGTATTTGGCAACCGTGCGGCGGGCAATCGGGTAGCCGCGTCCGGCCAGCAGCACCGCCAATTGCTGGTCGCTGAGGGGCTGCAGTTTTTCCTCCTGTGTCACCAGTTCGGCCAAGTGCTGCTGTATCTCACGATTGGAAATCTCCTTGCCGTCTTGGTTCTTAATGCCCTCGCTAAACAAGCCCTTGAGCAGCACCGTGCCAAACGGGGTTTGGATGTATTTGTTGCTGGTAACGCGCGAAACCGTTGAGATGTCCATCAGGATAATGTCGGCCACATCCTTGAGGATCATCGGTTTCAGCTTGCGCAAGTCGCCGGTGATGAAGTATTCGGGCTGCAGGGTAATGATGGTTTTGATTACGCGCATCATGGTGTTTTCGCGCTGCTTGATGGCCTGCATGAGCCACCGGGCCGCTTGGATTTTGCTCTTGACAAACGGGGCCGCCGATCTGGGGGCTTTCTGCGCCATGGACAGCAATGCCGAGTTCAGGCGCAGTTCGGGGGCGTTTTTGCTGCCGTTCAGTGTCACTTCCAAGTGCCCGTCTTGGTAGGAGAGTATGAACTCCGGGTACACCGTGTTGTGGTGTGCCGAACTGTCGTTGTAGCCCACCAGCGGCTTGGGATTCAGGCGGGTTATCTGGTGCAGTGCGCCTTTGAACTCCTCATGTTCCATGCCGGTCATGCGCAGTATCTTGTTGTAGTTTTTCTGGGTTATCTCGTGTATGTGGTTTTCCACGAGCTGGCAGGCCAAGGCCACGTCCTCGCCCTGCCTGGCGCGGTGGCGCAGTTGCAGCAGCAGGCACTCCTGAAGGTTGCGCGAGCCAATGCCCGGCGGGTCGAGTTGCTGGATTACGTGCAGCAGTTCTTCCAGTTCGTCGGCATCCACGAGGGTGTTGTGCGCAAACGACAGGTCGTCGGCGAGGTCTTCCAGGGTGAAACGCAGGAAACCGTCCTCGTCAATCGAGTTCAAGATGTATTCGGCCAGCATCAGTTGCCGCTCCGAGAGCGAGAGCCAGTGCAATTGCTCGTGCAGTTCCTCTTGGAAGGTCTTGGTCTGCACCATGGGTGTGCTTATGTATTCATCGTCTTCCGAGTGGTTGTCCACGCGGGTCTTGTAACTGGGAATGTCGTCGTTGTCGAGCGTTTCAAAATCGTAGTAATCCTGCAATACCGTTTCTTCGCCGGTTGCGGCCTCTGGCGTGCCTTCATCCCATTCGTCCTGGGCCTCTTGGCTTTCGGCGGGGGTTTCCTCCTTGCCTTCATCCAATGCCGGATTTTCTTCCAATTCGTTTTTTATGTAAGTTTCAAGTTCTAAGGAAGACAGTTGGAGGAAATTGAGGAACTGAATCTGGAGGGGCGAAAACTTGAGCGACTGACGTTGCGATTGGGTTTGCTGTTGCATGGGGGTCAAGGTTTTTGTGATTGCGTAATGCTTTTCAATTCATGCGCCAAATATTGCCGGCGGCAGCAGCCAAGCTGGGATTTCTTGCCTTGACTGTTTGGAAAAAACGGGATAAAACATTGAATTACAGTGTGTTGAAAATATCGCAGACTGTGTACGATTTTGCCCGGAACAAAATACAACGAAAAAACCGCGCCAGACCATAAAAGCCCAAGATGGGTATTTTTTTCTACACGCATTGCATCGCATCATAATATTCAGCAGAAATGGCTCGGCTTTGCATCATTAAATGTCGGCCATCCGTTTAAACTCCGCCAAAACCCGAAAATTTGGCAGCATTACCATTTCCACACACCGATATGTTCAAAGCCCCCAGCGTGGCCTCGCTCACTTTTTTGGCTTCCGTCCTTTTCCTGACGTTTTTGCTGTCGCTTTCCTACCGCAGCAGCGAACGGCATTTGGCACACTCGGCCGATGTGAACCACACGTATCAGGTAATCCTGAATGTGGAGGATGTGGGGTCGCTGATGAAGGATGCCGAAACCGGGCAGCGCGGCTACCTGCTTACGGGGGCAAAGGAATTTCTGGAACCCTATAACCACGCGATTGCCAGGATATACCCGCGCCTTGACACGCTGGCAAGCCTCACCAGCGGCAACCAAGTGCAGCAGCAGCATATGCGAAAGCTGAAACCCATGATCAAGCGCAGGCTGCGACACCTTGATACGGTATTCAACGACTATAGTTTCCCCAACGCCGACACAGCCGCCCGCCGAATAGCCTTGAGCCGCGGAAAGCAAATCATGGACAGTGTGCGGGTGCTGCTGAGACTGCTGCGGGCCGAGGAAAACCGCCTGCTCACGGAGCAGAGCGGCAACGAGGCGGATGCGCGGTGGCTGGCGGCCGGATACATGATCTTGTCCACGGTTTGCGCCATGCTGCTGCTGGGCTTCTTCTTTGTGTCGGTGCGGCGCGAACTCAAAACCCGGCTGGCGGCCCAACGCGAACTTGAATCAAAGGTGGCGGCGCTGAACCGGTCTAACAGCGAATTGGAGCAGTTTGCCTACGTGGCCTCGCACGACTTGCAGGAACCCGTGCGCAAAATGCAGGCCTTTAGCAGCCGGATCATACTCAAATACAAGTCCCTGCTGCCGCCCGAAGGCGAACACATGCTTGAACGCATAGACAGTTCGGCGCAGCGGATGCAGGCCCTGATCAACGACCTGCTCACTTTCTCGCGCTTGGTAAACCAGCAGGAAAAAACCGAAAACACCGATTTGGGGCAGATTGTAAAGGAAGTGCTCGACGACCTGTCTGAATTGGTGCTGGCCAAAAATGCTACGATACACGCAGGATATTTGCCGCAATGCCAAGTGTACGGCTCGCAAATGCACCAGTTGTTCCAAAACCTGATTTCCAATGCCCTGAAATTCAGCAACCCCGGCACGGCTCCGCTCATCCGAATCACCCACCGGTTGGTACCGGGCGGCTTGGTGCCGGAAGCGCGGCCTTCGGAAAAGGAAAACATTTTCCACCGGATTTGCGTGGAAGACAACGGAATCGGGTTTGACCAGCAGTACGCGGAAAAGATTTTCGTGATTTTCCAGCGGCTGCACAGTCGCGAAGCTTACGGCGGCACGGGCATTGGCTTGGCCGTTTGCAAGCGGATTGTCACCAACCACCAAGGCTACATTGCCGTCCGCAGCCAGGAAGGACAAGGAACCACGTTCACCATCCACCTGCCCGCCAAGGCTCCGTGATGTGCGTTTTGCGTGATGTGGTTTTTAAAGGGTGAGTTTTTTTCAGTAAGGCTTTTTAATGCCGTATACGGCGCAAATCTGGCTCAACGCACGCAAATACCGCCGGATAAGGGCGGAGAAATAGTATGTTTTGAAAAGGCAAAACCCCCGACATGAAAAACGCCCGGATACCTGCCGCTTTGGCAAATGTCCGGGCGTTTGCGTAATGGTTTTTTTACGTTATCTTTGACTCTGCATTGCGGGATTTTAGTGCGCGAATCTGAGCATACCTCCACTTCATCATCACATGACAAATACCATCTCCCAAAAAAAAATAAGCATCGTCATGGCCGACGATGACGCGGACGACCGGCTGCTGACCCAATCGGCCTTTGAGGAGAACCAAATATCAAACCCGATGCACTTTGTGGAAAACGGACAGGAACTGATGGATTTCCTGCAACGTAAAGGAAAATACAACGCCCTGAACCACCCGCTGCCAAGCCTGATACTGCTTGATTTGAATATGCCCAAAATGGATGGCCGCGAGGCTCTGCGCGAAATAAAAGCCGACCCTGATCTCAGGAAAATACCCGTACTCATCCTGACCACTTCCAAGTCGGAAAAGGACATTGTGGAGTCTTATTCACTCGGAGCCAGTTGTTTTATCAGCAAGCCGGCCAACTTTGAGCAACTGCTCGAAGTGGTGAAGAACATTGGCCGCTTCTGGCTCGAAACCGCCAGTATTCCGGGTCATAGCGTATTTTCGCACAAAGTCCTGTAATTGCTCCGAAACGCCGCCAGACCAATTTGCTCACGCTGCGCCGGGCAATGTGGGGTTGGGTTGGGCTTGGGCGGGCAGGTATGCCTCATTTGGAAATGTATCGGTGTCCTGGTGGGGAATTACCGCCACAAAACGGCCTTGCTGGCGGAGTCTGCGGCTTTCCTTCCAATTAGCCACGCCCTTGGAAAGTTTTTCAGACCATTCGGCTTGGTGGCGATCCACGTAGTTGCCCAACAGGTTTTTGACCAGCACCGGCACTATGAATTTGACCAGCAACGGCGATTTGCGCAAGAAAAAACGGTAAAGCACCAAATCAACGGCCGTACCCGCCGCCACCCGCGCAAAATTGTTGTTGCCGATATCGGGACTCCTGAACATCCTCACCACGTGGCGCACAGGGGAAAGGTCGTGCCTGATTCCTTCAATATCCGATGAAATGGACTTTTTGTGGTGCGCAACCGCGTTGCGGAGTTCGGCCTTTTCCCGGTTCAGGTCGCCGATCGAATCAATCGTCGTTATTCTTGTGGTTTCCATAAAGTTTCCTGATTAGTGCATTTACAATGCTGACTTTAATCCATTTTTCGCGCATGGCGAACATAATGCCCCCCACCAATATGTAAAAGCCCGCCACTGAGGCAAAGCCCAAGGCCGGGTTGTCGGTGGTCTGCCCAATCCACCAGGCAGCGGCAATGCTCAGGAAAAACAATACGAAAAACGCAATCACGCCCATGATTACGCTCACGGCAATGCTGGACGTGGCATCGGAAACCCGCTCGATTGCGGTAATGGTAAACAGTTTCCAACGTGCCTCAATGTATTCGGTCACATCTTCTGCCAAACCACCCACCTTTGTCTTAGCCTCTGACATAATTAATGATTCGGTAGAATTTTGTTTGAATGATTCAACTTAAAAATGGTGTGTGTACGGCTTACATATAGAAAAACGGGCCCGGATTTTCACATCCGAGCCCGTTGGTTCCTCGAAATCACATTTCCGACTTCACTCTTCCTTTCGCGTTCTGGTACTCGCCCTGCACGCGGTCTTTCATGGCATCCGCTTCGTGGGCAGCCTTGTCTTTGAAGCGGCTGGCCTCGCCACCCCACTTGTTAATCAGGCTTCCCGCCTCGTCTTTGCCGCGGCTCAGTGCGTTTGTCAGCTCATCGAGCAAGTCGTTGGCCGAGCCTGACAACTTCTGGCGAAATTCCGTTCCTTTCTCAGGGGCGAACAACATACCGATTACCGCTCCCGCAGCAGCCGCAGTTACAATACCCAAAAATACTTTTCCGTTGCTGGACATGATGTGTGGTGGATTTGGTTGGAGAAAATTAATCAAAACAATTGTATTTGTACAGGTAAGGATAAAAATACTGTGCCACCCGTTTTCACTCCTTATGCTGCGCATTTGTGGTGCATGACCGTGCCAAACCGGTGCGGGCAGGGCTTCCGTACCAGTGGATTTGTTTCCACACGCGTGGTTTTGCGCTTTGGGTACGGTTTTTTATATTTGAATGCTCAATAGGCCAATTTACCGTAACCGGACAGCCATGGAGAGGAGAATCTTGATTATTGATGACGAGGAGGATATTTGCCTGCTGATGAAAAACTATTTGCAACGCCGCCAGTCTGATGTGAAATACGCACTGAACTTGAAGGATGGGCTGAGGATGATTAAGGAATTTTGTCCGGACATTATTTTTCTGGACAACAACCTGCCCGACGGCATTGGTTTGGACGAGATAAAGGCAATCAAAAAAGACCACAACCAAATCCTGCTCGTCATGATTAGTGCCATGAACCATCTGCGCGAGGCCGCGTTCAGAGAAGGCGCGGATCATTTTTTGGATAAGCCCATCAGTTTCAAGTCGGTGGTGGCCGTGATTTGAAACGGGTTCGGTGCTTTTCCCGAAACGGAAATAGTATCCCCGCAAACCTGCAAACCCCCTCAAGCACGAAAGCCGCCTTTATTGGGCGGCTTTCGTGCTTGAGGAAAACTGCGTAGGCCATTGAAACGCCGTACCGTTTGCCAGCGCGGTGGTTTCGGGGTCAGTTGCGTTGCCGCTCCAGTTGGCGGTTTGCCTTTTCCAGCCGCCGGTTTTGCTTATCCACTTTTTCGCGGGCACGCACGGCTGATTTTTCGGCTTTCACCGCCTGCCGTTGCGCCTTGGCGGCACGTTCGCTTTCCTTGGCGGCCTGCCGCGTGGATTTTTCCATCCGGCGCAATTCCTTCTCCCGTTCCCTGCTTGCCTTTTGCGCATCTTTCGATGCCTCGGTCTGCTGCCGGTCTATTTGTGCCTGTTGCTTGTTCAGGTCGGCTTGCTTGCGCATCAGGTTTTGCTGGGCGGCGGCACTGTCGCTTGGAGAAACCTGCCCGAAAACCAACGGGGCACACAACAAGGTGGCGGCAAACATGAGCATCTGAATCGGTTTCACTTTCATGGATAGTCAGGTTAATTGATTGATTGAAAATCCGGGCTGCTTGGGGATGTTTAAAAATAGTATGTTTCAAAACCGCCAAACCCCGCCGAAACAATCCAGCAAATACAGTGCCATGGCAGGAGTTGGCAGTGTGCCGGTGCAAAAGCCGACAAGCAGGTCAACTGTTTTTTTCCAGTTGCCTCAGCAATGCCTGCACATCTTTGGGGTAAGGGGCTTCGGTAGTGATCATTTCCCCGTCGAGCAGCCGGAACGCGAGCGAACGGGCGTGCAGGGCCACCCGCTGAATCAGCGGCAGCTCTTCGGTATCCTGCTTGAGGTTGAACTTGCGCTTCAGTTGCGACAGGTAGGCGGGTGCGCCGCCGTATTGCGGATCGTTGACGATCGGCATTTTCAGGCACGACGCGTGGATGCGGATTTGGTGCATGCGGCCAGTTACCGGGCGGCACTGCACCAGCGAGTGTTTGCGGTAGATGGCCAGCGTGTCGAAAAAGGTTTCGGCTTCCTTGCCATTCTGCGTGTCAATGCGTACCGAGCCGTCTTTGAGCGGCAGTATCGGCAGAAAAACGTTCACGTTCTCCAGTACTTCCGTGCCATTCAACACCGCATGGTACGCCTTTTCCACTTGGCGGTGTTCAAACTGCATGGCCAAGTGGCGGTAGGCCGCCGGGTTTTTGGCCAATGCCAGCACGCCCGAAGTCTCCTTGTCGAGCCGGTGGGCGGCTTGCGCATCGGCATGGTAGGTTTTGGCAATCCGCAGGATACTATTCCGGTCGCCCGTCCGCTCATCCAGCGTGGATACGTGCGGCGGCTTATTGACCAGAATGTAATCGTCGTTCTCAAAAAGAATGATGTCCTTGATGGTGTGGATCATAAGCGGCCTCCCCCAACCCCCTCCTTTGGAGGGGGCTTTTTGATTGGGGGGTTTGTAATTTTGAAAAGATACTATTTTTTTACTCCCTCTGCTTCGGAGAGGGCCGGGGTGAGGCTTTCGGGAGCCTCAAACAAATCCGACGACAAGTACCGGTCGCCACGGTCGCAGATAATGCACACCACCACGCCGCTTTCCAGTTCCGAAGCCAGTTTCAACGAGGCGGCCACGGCACCGCCCGCACTCATGCCGCAAAACACACCTTCCTCGCGTGCCAGCCGCCGCGTGGTGGCCACGGCCTCGGCCTGCGAAACCTCCATCACCCTGTCCACGCGGCCGCGTTCAAAAATTTTGGGCAGGTATGCCTCCGGCCACTTACGGATACCGGGGATGCACGAGTCGTCGGTGGGCTGGCAACCGATAATCTGCACCCCGGCGTTCTGCTCCTTCAAAAATCGCGACACGCCCATGATAGTGCCGGTAGTGCCCATGGAAGACACGAAATGCGTGACTTGCCCGTGCGTGTCGCGCCAGATTTCGGGGCCGGTGGTGCGGTAGTGGGCTTTCCAGTTGTCGGCGTTGCCGAATTGGTCCAAAACCAAATAGCCGCCGCCCGCCACCTTTTCGGCCACGTAGTCAATGGCTCCCTCCATGGATTGCCCGCGCGGGGTCAGCGTCACGGTTGCCCCGAAAGCCTGCATGGTCTGCACCCGCTCGATGGTGGCGTTTTCGGGCATCACCAGTTCTATGCCAATGCCGTACAGGCTGGCAATCATGGCCAGCGCAATGCCCGTATTGCCACTGGTGGCTTCAATCAGTTTCATGCCGGGCTTGATTTCGCCACGTTCCAAGGCCCCGCTGATCATGCCCAGTGCTGCCCGGTCCTTGACGCTGCCGCCCGGATTGTTGCCTTCCAGTTTGCCATACAGCCGCACATTGGGGTTCGGGTTGATTTTGTTCAATTCCACCAGCGGGGTATTTCCCACCAAGTCTATGAGGGTAGCCATGTTTTCGGGATTTTTTGCAAAACTACGGTTTTCCGCAAAATAAAAACCTGTGGGGTTTCAGAAACCCCACAGGTTTGATGCCTCCCCCAACCCCCTCCGAAAGAGGGGGCTTTAAAATTCCGTTTTCAGGTTCAGGTATTTCAGGAACTCGTTTTTTGTCGCTTCTTCCCTGAATTTGCCGCCGTAAAAAGCCGTCACCGTCGAAGAGGTAATGTCGTTTACGCCGCGCGAGGCCACGCACATGTGTTTGGCATCCATGACAATAGCGATGTCCTGGGTCTGCATCACTTCCTGCAACTCCTTGGCAATCTGCACGGTAAGCCGTTCCTGCACCTGCGGACGCTTGGCGTAGTACTGCACAATCCGGTTCAACTTGGACAACCCGATTACTTGGCCGCTGGAGATGTAAGCCACGTGCGCTTTGCCGAAAATGGGCACGAAGTGGTGTTCGCAGTTGGAATAGAACGAAATGTCCTTTTCCACGAGCATCTCATTGTATTTGTATTTGTTCTCAAACAGCGTAATGGCTGGCTTGTTGTCGGGGTTCAGGCCGCTGAAAATCTCTTTCACGTACATTTTGGCCACGCGGTTGGGCGTTCCTTTCAGGCTGTCGTCGTCCAAGTCAAGGCCCATGATGTGCATGATCTCGCGAAAATGCTTCTCGATCAGTTCAATCTTCAAGTCATCGTCGCGTTCAAATGCATCGGCGCGGAGCGGTGTGTCAAAAGAGGTCAGCACGTGGTCGTCGCCAAACTCGTCAAACGTCAGGTTGCTCACATCATGAATCTTGCCGTTGGCGAGATGGGTGTGGTTATGCGGGGTATTCAACATAGTTTCGTTCGGTTTCATAGAGGGTGATTTTCAAATCCATTTTCGGGTCTATTCGGGGGCGCAGAAGGTCATAGATCACCACCACGATGTTTTCGGCAGTCGGGTTGAGGTTCTTGAACTCTTCCGTGTCCAGGTTAAGGTTGTGGTGGTCGAAACGGTCGGTCACGCGTTCCTTGATAATGTCCGACAGTATTTTCATGTCCATCACGTAACCGGTTTCGGGGTCGGGTTCGCCGGTCACTTTCACAATCAGTTCATAATTATGACCGTGGAAATTGGGGTTGTTGCACTTGCCAAACACGCGTGCGTTTTTTTCATCGGGCCAACCGGGGTTGTGCAGGCGGTGGGCGGCATTGAAATGTTCTTTGCGGAAAACGCTTATTTTCATTCGTTAAAAAGGATAATCCCGTTTGGTGAAGGGTTTGTAAGGCTGGCGGGTGGTTGCGAACCAAAACCGCCCCCTGAAATTTTTTAAAACCCAGGGATAAAACACCCGGCCCGGGGTTTTTGTTCACCGGCGGCCACTATTTCCGAAAGCGGATAAAAATCCCTTACTTTCGTGCATTCCATCTTCACGGCCGCTCCGTATGCGCACCCATCCGTTTGATTACGCGGCGTATTCGCCCCTTTTTGAGAAATACCGGATTTCGGCGGCGGGTGCGGAACGCCTGCAATGGGCCTGGCTGGAGCCGCACCGGTATTACCACACCGAAAAACATCTGGCTTTCCTGATTGACCGGATCGAGCAATCGCCGGTGGCGGACGTTGAAAAGGAAAAGCTGCTGCTGACCGCCTTTTTCCATGACATTGTGTATGACCCCACGGCGCACGACAATGAGGAACGCTCGGTGGCGATGCTCCGCGAAATAACGCAACACGGCGTTGTGGAGGAAGTTGCCGCAATGATCATGGACACCAAAACCCACCAGCCGCGCACCGACCTGTCGGGGCAGTTTGTGGAACACGACATGGCGGTGGTCTCAGAATCGGATTTCGGGCAGTTGCTGGCCTGGGAATACGGGGTTTTCAAGGAGTTCCAGTTCGTGGACTATTCGCTATACAAGGCCGGCCGGCTGGCACTGCTGGACGGCTGGGCAAAACAGTATCCCCAGAACGGGCCAAACCTGCGCTGCCTCATGGATTATGTGGCGCAGCACCGTCCGCGCGTGGGCGTGTACGCGGGTTCGTTCAACCCGTTGCACAACGGGCACCTGAACATTCTGCGCAAGGCCGAAAAAATCCACGACAAGGTGATTGTGGCGCAGGGCATCAATCCCGAAAAAGACGGTTTGGTGGCTGAGGTTTCGGGCATGCATATGCTGAAATACCGGCAGGCCGAAAAATTTACCGGACTGATGACCGATTATATAACCGCGAAAGAAAAGGATTGCGACATCACGCTGGTGCGCGGCCTACGCAACGGCGACGATTTGGACTACGAAGTGAACCAGTTGCGTTTCATGGAAGACATGAAACCCGATGTCAAGGTCATCTTCATCCGCTGCGACTCGGAGTTTGAACACATCAGCTCATCGGCCATCCGCAACCTGGAAAAGATTGAAAAAGGCTTGGGCCGCAAATACCTGCCCGATGGCGGCTGAACAGCCCGGAAAAATAGTATCTTTTCAAAAGCCCAAACCTGCCCGCGTCTGAATGACCATAGATTTTAACCTCATTGTCGTTTTCCAGTTTTTTGTCATAGTCCAGGGTTTGACAACGGCGGTGTTGCTGCTGTCTTCCGTCCGGCGAAAAAAACAAAATATGTGGCTGGGCCTGCTCGTTGCGGGCATGACTTTTCAGGTAATAGACGCATTTTTCAGCGTTTCGGGCATTTACCGCGACAATAACTGGCTTTATTTTTCGCCGTTTTTCTACACCTGGGGATACGGCGCACTCTTATTTTTTTACATCCGCTCCGCCACCGACCCGTCGTTTTCCTTCCACCGCCGCCATTGGAAACATTTTGCCCCGGTGGCGTTCCAGTTTTTGTTTTTTCTGGTCATTGCCCTGCAAAGCCTTGGTTTCAAAACTTGGTTTTGGCTGCACATCCACAAGCCATACACCCGTCATGTGGATTATTACATGGGCGTGGCCCTGACCATCGGTTATTTACGCTACGGCCTTATTTGGCTGCCCAAGGCCGACCTTCAATTGCGTTGGCTCCGCGTGTTCATCCGCGCATTAATCGTATTTTACATTATCGCCACCATTGATCCTTTGGTGAATCATTGGTATCCGCCAGCCCAAAAACCCAGATTCTATCTCACCCAGCTTGTGCTGCCCGTATTCGTGTATTGGCTGGCCATTGCCGCGTATGTGAAAGCCCATTTCCGGCAAAATGCGATTGCCAAACCGAAAACGGACAAGGTTTTTGACGATGCCCCGCAACTGCACAAGGTGAGCGAGTGGATGCGGGCGGACAAACCGTTTTTAAACCCCGAACTGACGCTGACTGACTTGGCAAACCAGACGGGCATGACCCCCAATGCGCTTTCGCTGTGCCTCAATGCCGGATTCGGAAAATCGTTCAACGACTTTGTGAACGGCTACCGCATTGAGGAAGTGAAACGGCGGTTGCAGGCGGGCGATACGCAAAGGCTGACGTTGCTGGGAATCGCCTACGAGTCGGGCTTCAACTCCAAGACCACTTTCAACCGGGTTTTCAAGGAAACCACCGGAATGTCGCCCAAAGCGTACAAAAATATGTCCCAAAATGCACCTTGGAACGATTGAACGCGAAAATCCTGCCTCCTTTGCTGCCGTTGCTTGTTCACCTGAAAACTCTCCGAACCATGAAATGGCTGATGCGAATTTCCGTTTTCCTCTTTTTGTTCTTTCTCATCTTGGCTTTCAATCCGCTTGTGGCCCAGCCGGGCAAGACCAAGCGCAACATCGAGTCGGTTGAAAATAACCTGATTCCTTTTGTGCCAGTCGAAGGATTTGCCGGCTGGAACATTTATGAAAGGATGAAACACTACCGCGTGCAAGGCGTGAGCATTGCCGTGATCAAGGATTTCAAGATTGAATGGGCCAAAGGCTACGGCTGGGCCGATACCGCCAAAAAAATGCCCGTAACCACCGAAACCGTGTTTTCGGCGGGTTCCATCAGCAAGTTGGTCATGACTGTGGCGGCCATGCGGCTGGTGCAGCAAGGAAAACTGACGCTCAACGAGCCAATCAACAATTATTTGGCCTCTTGGAAGATAAAGGAAAACGAATTCACGCAAAACAAACCCATCACGCTGCGGATGCTGCTGAGCCACACGGCGGGCACTTCGCAGGCTTCGTATTGGGGCTTCACACCCGACAGGAAACCATTGCCGACGGTGGTGGAGATTCTGAGCGGCGCACCCGTGTCCGAAAGCAGGCCGGTGGTGGTGAACAGCGAACCCGGCAAGGAATTCAAGTACTCGGGCGGCGGATTCATGGTGGCCCAAATGGCAATCATGGACGTTACAAAAATGGATTTCGCCGCGTTTGCACAACAAACCGTGTTCGATCCATTGAGAATGGGTAATTCCACTTTTGTGCAGCCTCTGCCCGCCGAATTCCAGAAAAAGGCTTCCTGGGGATATTCCAGCGCATCCTGGTACAAAGGCGTGCCCTACGTTTATCCGCAACAAGCGGCGGCGGGCCTGCACACCACCGCCACAGACTTGGCCAAATTCATCATTGCCATCCAGCAATCGTACGGGGGCAAAGGCGGCTTGCTGGATTCATCACTGGCCAGACAAATGCTCACCCCGCAAGTCCCCATTTCGGATGGAGGGTACAAGGAACAAATGGCTCTCGGGGCTTTCTTGCTGGAGCGAAATGACAATAAAGACAGTAAAGGCAAGTATTTTGAGCATCAGGGAGCCAATGCCGGTTTCATCGCCTACGCCATGGGCAGCGTGGAAGGCGGCAACGGCGTGGTGGTCATGCTGAATTCGGGCGATGACTTTAACGGATTGGGCAAGGAAATAAGGCGGGCCGTTGCCAAAACCTACAACTGGCACAATTTCCTGCCCGAACAAATCACGCCGCTTGCGTTGGATGCGCAAACGCTGGACAACTACACGGGCCGCTACCGGCGCGGCGCGGACGAGGTGGTTTACATCCGCCGGGAAAAGAATTATCTGGTCGAAAAAATCAATGATGGAGGTGATATTTATTGCTTTCCCATTGCCAAGGACACGATTGTTCTCACGGATTACAACATCAAGGGCTTTTTTGTGACGGACGGAAATGGCAAGGCAACGTCGTTCCAGACAATTTACCAAGATAAGCCCATGCCAAGGATGCGCGACGATGAATTTACGCCAAGCGAACATTTGAAAGCCAAACGGTACGCGGAAGCCAAGGCGGGTTTCCGGCAAATGAACCTGAACGAATACCAGATCACGTATCTGGCGTACGAGCTTTCCAATAGAAAACCGAGTGACGTGAACGCCGTGAAAGCCGTGTTGGAATTGGCAATCGAACAGCACCCCAAATCGGCCATTGTCCACAGCCGCTGGGGAGATTACCATTTGCAGCGCAACGACCAGGCAAGTGCCATCGGCTATTACAAAAAAGCACTGGAACTCGACCCCACCGACGGGCAAACGAGGGAAACCCTGAAACGCTTAGAAAAATAACCGCTGCCCGGCATCCGGCGTACCGGAACATGGACTGAAAATAGTATCCCCGCTAAAGACGGGGCTTTCTTTTGAAAACGCCAAACCCCGCTACTGAAACAGTGACGGGGTTTGGCGTTTTCAAAAGAAAGCCCTGAAAGGGTGCAGTCCGCCAACACAGGGTGAAGCCCTGTGCAGCACTGCCACATCACTCATACCGCTTCTTCAGCAACTGCATCATGTACACGTTCACATCCCACTGGCTGGTCACGGGCTGGTTGGTGAAGGGCAGCGTGGGCATATAGCTCACCGGACCAAACTCGGAGGTGACGGTGAGCGGCACGCCTTTCTGCTTTTGCAGGGCAACAACTTTGTCCCACCAAGCCAAATGTTTGTCCAGCGCGGCCTTCCACTCCGGGGCACGCGGATCAGATACCTGCGGCCCTTCGGGATGGCCCACGCGTGAATGGATGTGGTCGGTGCGGGCGAGGGCGGCTTGCAGGGCATCGGGCTGGTCGTCGAGATACGATTCGTGGACGGCGCACCAGTGCGAGGCATCGAGCGTCAGGCGCAGGTTTGGCAGTTTGTCCAAATAGCTTTTGGTCACGTTGGCGGCGTAGGTAAACCGGCCCCGGTGCGTTTCGTGGAGTATTTTCACGCCGGTTTCCTTGGCCATTTTTTCCGCCACGTCAATCACCGCCTTGTTTTGCTCAAACGTGGCAATGTCCTTGCCGGTGTGGCTGTTGATGAAAAGCGGCTTCATTTCGGCCGCCGTGCGGATTTGCCTTTCGTAATCCTTCAAATGCGCTTTTGGATCTGAATTATAGAATACCATGCTGACATACAGTAGGTTGTGTTTTTTCAGGGCTTCCATTGCTGCTTGCCGTTCTGTGGCATCGCCCGGAAACGGGGCTTCCACGCCATCATAACCGGCCTGCTTTACCTTTTGGCAGAAAACATCCCAGGTCAGGGATTCGCTTCCCCATTTCGGGCAGAAAAACTGGATTTTCATGGCTTTTTCAGTAGATTGGGAATGGATTTGCCCGCAGGCAAACCCGAAAAACAAGGCGGTAAGTAATAGGTTTTTCATGGATGGGTGATGTTTTTTCTTGTTTTTGTTCGATAGGCCGAAAAGATAAGGGTTTTTTCCGGCGTAATGCAACCTTTCCTTTTTTTGCCACTCTCTTACCCGAAAGCTGACGTAATTGACGCAAAAGACATCCCGGTAAAATCGTCTTGAAAATAGTATCTTTTGAAAACGCCAAACCCGCCCGCTCTCACACGCTAAACGCAAAACGATTTCTCATTTGGAAACGCAGGCTTTCTACGACATCCATCGTCCGATTGTGGAACGTTGCCGGCTTGGCGACCCGAAGGCGCAACACGAACTCTACAAGTTGTATGGCAAGGCGATGTACAACGTGGCTTTCCGCATCACCAACGACTTGGCCGAAGCCGAGGATGCGCTGCAAGAAGCTTTTTTGAGTGCGTTCCAGCAGATTGACCGCTTCAAGGGCGATTCGACGTTTGGCCTGTGGCTCAAGAAAATCGTGATCAACCAGGCTTTGGCGTGTGTGCGCAAGCGACGGTTCGACTGGGCATCGCTTGACCAGCATGACTTTGCCGACGAGCCGGAAAACGACAATGGCGAGGACATAGAATGCCAAGTGGAAACCGTGCGCCGCGCCATCCAGTTGCTGCCCGAAGGCTACCGCGTGGTGCTTTCGCTGTATTTGCTGGAAGGCTACGACCACCAGGAAATCGGCGAGATACTGCGCATCAGCGAATCCACGTCCAAATCGCAGTACAGCCGCGCCAAACAAAAACTGCTGCAACTGATTGGGCAGCATGAACGGGAAGACAATTGAACGGGAAACGGAAAAACATAGGTCAGACACTGTGTGTCAGACCTGCATCGCGCACCGGCTTTCGGGAGAACCAGCGGGTTTGGGCATTTTGAAACATACTATTTCAGGAACAGGATTTTCAAGCCGGAGATGGGCATAACCAAACAGGGATCATGAGCAAACTGGAAAAATTCATCCGGCAGAACCGGCCGGAATTCGACAACCAAGAGCCGCCCGCCGACTTGTGGCGCGGCATTGAAACCCGGTTGCACGCCCAAAAACCGCCAATCCGCGCAATGGTGCGCCCCCTGTGGTTTCGCACGCCGCTGATGCGCTACGCGGCGGCGGCCATGGTGGTGCTAATGGCGGGCTACGGCATTTACCAATTGGGCCGCTATTCAAAGCAGAGCGAAATTGCCGCCAACCCGGCAACCCTGGCACAAGTAAACCCGGAACTGGCGCAGGCCGAAACCTACTATACGGC